>NZ_OPYO01000033.1:0-420103 GCF_900275665.1 Pseudomonas sp. JV241A | reverse complement strand
GTAGTGGTCTAATGAAACCGGACACCCATTTAGGCGAGAATGCTCGCCAGAGAGAGGTGTCCGATGACCAAGCAACGTCGTTCCTTTACGCCCGAGTTCAAACGCGAAGCTGCCAGTCTGGTGCTCGACCAGGGCTACAGCCATATCGAAGCAGCCCGTTCGCTTGGGCTGGTGGAGTCGGCCCTGCGTCGATGGGTTAACCAGCTTCAGGAAGAGCGAAACGGTGTGACTCCGACCAGTAAAGCGCTGACGCCCGAACAGCAGAAAATCCAGGAGCTGGAAGCTCGGATCAATCGCCTGGAACGGGAAAAAAGTATATTAAAAAAGGCCACCGCGCTCTTGATGGCCGAGGAACACGAGCGTTCGCGTTAATTGATCAGCTTCGTTCTGAAGAGCCTGTTGATCTGTTGTGCTCGGTATTCGAAGTCACCCGATCCTGCTATTACGCGCACTGTCGCAAGCACCGATCTCCAGACGTTAAGCGGCTGATTTTGCGCAGCCGCGTGAATGAGCTGTTCACCCAAAGCCGCAGCGCGGCGGGCAGCCGAAGCATCATGTTCATGATGCGCGAGGACGGCATAGCGATTGGGCGATTCAAGGTGCGCAAGCTGATGAGCGAGATGAAGTTGATCAGCAAGCAACCCGGCTCACATGCCTACAAAAAGGCGACGGTGGAGCGGCCTGATATCCCGAACGTGCTGGATAGAGAGTTCGCCGTGTCGGCACCAAATGAGGTCTGGTGCGGGGACATCACGTATGTCTGGGCTCAGGGTCGCTGGCACTATGTGGCGGCCGTGATCGATCTGTTCACCCGCCGCGTGGTGGGCTGGGCGTTTTCATCGAAGCCAGATGCCGACCTGGTGATCAAGGCCTTGGACATGGCCTATGAACAGCGTGGCCGGCCTCAGAATGTACTGTTTCACAGCGACCAAGGAAGCCAATACAGCAGCCGAAGCTTCCGTCAGCGGCTGTGGCGTTATCGCTTCAAGCAGAGCATGAGTCGGCGTGGAAACTGCCACGATAATGCACCGATGGAACGGTTGTTTCGCAGCCTGAAAACGGAATGGGTACCGACCGTGGGTTATATGAGTGCTTCGCTGGCACAGCAGGATATTGGTCGGTTTCTGATGCAGCGCTACAACTGGCAGCGACCGCATCAGTTCAACAGCGGTCTGGCGCCCGCTGTTGCCGAAGAAAAACTTAACGCAGTGTCCGGGATTAGTTGACCACTACACAGCACTTCTAAACCACTCAGTGATGAAAGCGGTTTTTGCAGCAAACGTAGGCTCTGCCTTCAGCAGATTGTAGGTTTTGGTCGAAAGGACGATCTTTGCAAAGTCCACTAATTCGTTTTCTGACTGGGAATTAGCTGAGATCATCGCAGGTTCCAGTGAAAACTCATTGTTATCCTTGGATGAAATCAGCTGAATGTTCTTATGCGCATCATATTCCTTTCGCGCTGCTACGACGTTCTTGTCATAATCACCATCATTGTCACGCAGAACGTTAACCGCTGTACCGATCTCTTTACCGATTTCGATAAAAGTGTTAAAGCCAACGCCGCGCACTACAATGATGTCGATGCCATCTTGCTCCGGCAACCGATTGTGATGTTTATCTTTATAGATTCGTTTGAGCACCAACTCATCAGACGGCCCCTCTACCAATACCACCTTCTTGGAAAGCGCGACGCGCAGGGTGTCGTAACCAGGGAGACGCTTGAGTGTCTTGACGACGTCTTTATCCAAAAGATGCAGCCGTTTGTACGAGTCATGAAGGAGGCATATCTTGTCGATGCTGAGCTTGTTAAGCACGTATGAACTGTGCGTGGTCAGAAACAGTTGCTTGCCGTCACGTTGATCCTCGATGTCTTGGACGAGGCGGCTCAGTTCCACGTGCGACAGGTGATTCTCTGGTTCTTCCATCATCACCAGATCGATGTCTTTCGATTTGTTAGGGCGCCGCTCATCTTTCCTGCAAGAGTTGATCGACGAAGGTGTCGTGGCTCCCTGTGATGAGAACGGACAGACGATTAAACAACCAGTAGCCGCTGAACGGAGCGCCGCAGCTGGTACTGAGCAAACTCCAGCCAAGGCTAAAGGCCCATCGTGCCCAGGCTGTAAAGTTGGTGAGTTGATATGGCGTTTAGGGCCATACGGAAAGTTCCAATCCTGCTCAACCTTTCCCAAATGTAAATACAAGCCGCCGAAGAAGCGCCTGTAAGTGCGTCGGTCGTAAGCCTGCAAAATGTGCTCGCATATTTTGCAGGCGAGGCGTAGGTCAGGCCATACATGATAGTGCTTGGGCGCGGGCGGAAATCCCTTTCAAGGCACAAACGGCCCTCACCGACCATACCGCTGGTCGGACGTTATGCCCGGATCTTTAAACTGCCTTGGCCCCTCAGTCTGGGAGGCCATGACGGAATAATGTGTCATTACTAGGATATTGCAACGAATAAATTAGTGGCTTTTGGGCTTTTCGTTGCTCCTGATCACGCGCATAAACTGTCCGCAGATTCAGGGCTTGCGACAATGGACAGCTTCGCGCGTAGACAATATATATGCGCGGGGCAACACGTCGTTCCCCGCGCATGCTGATGGTCAGCTGTTGTTAGCGGCAGCGGCACACCGACCTGATTAATCCTCTCCCGGCCAGGTCATGCATGCAGATCGTGCAGAGATAAGCTAGCGCCAAGCTCTTACCAGGTGAACAAAGGGTTCGCAGGCGAAGATGGCCGTGAGCTATCATTCCAGCCCTCGTATCAGGCTCACCGGAAGTTCACCTTCCCGCTCAGACCCAAGATCGATCATTCAATCTTCGGCAGATGAATGCCTGGTAGCCGCCAGCCTGCTTGGAGACACGGATGTTCATTCGCTTGCGCGCCTTCTATAATCGGGCATTAGATGCCTCTAACGCCTGGACTAATAAAACCCGCAGCAAGCTAGCCGCTTTGAAGCGGTACCCACGTGCGGCCGTCAGCGCCTATCAGGCCGCACGTGCGTTCTTGGCCGCGCCCTCTCATGAGAATCTGTTCCAGCCGCTAACCCCAGTACTCATCGAGCCTGGGAAGATCCAGCGGTATGAGCGTGAGTTATTGAATGGGCTGAGGAACGATCAAGTCAGGAACATCGCGATCACGGGGGAGTACGGGGCAGGGAAGAGCAGCGTGCTTCGAACCTTCGTCCATCGCCACCCCGAGTTCATCTACGCGTTTGTTTCGCTAGCCACATTCGGCAAGGACACCGAGATCTCTGGGGCCTATGAGCTTGTTACCGATACCGACGCGACCTCGGAATCACCGCGCTCATCCGAGCCCTCTGCAAAGGCAGGGCAGGATTCTAAATCCGAGGAAAACAAGGCTGAATCTGATCTCGTTGCCCGGATCGAGGAGACGATCGTCCAGCAACTCCTGTACGCCGTCCCTGCAAAGACACTTCCCAAGACCCGCCTTAAGAGGATCGACCAAGCCTCGGGCCTGAAAATCTGGTGGAAAACGCTCTGCTATGGCCTCCTTATTCTGGCGGCGCTGAGACTGTACGTTCCTGTGGCAGAGAAGCTGCCCAAGATTGAACCGGCCTGGCTCCTGGAATGGCTGCTGTGGATCCCGAGCTCGCTCGCCGTCGGAATCGCTGCGTTAGGGTGCATACACCTGCTACACACGTGCCTCCGTCTGAGTTCGCTGTTCAGTATTGATGGTTTGACCCTCAAAGGAGGCAAGCTGGAGACCACCCACCATGGCTCCGTCCTGCACAAAAATATCGATGAGATCATTTACTGCTTTGAGCGAAGCAGCATTGACGTCGTGATCATTGAGGATCTCGACCGATTCGGTATTCATGACGTATTCACCCGATTGCGGGAAATCAATTTCATTATCAAGCAATCACCTCAGGTGAAACGACCTGTCTATTTCGTCTACGCGCTGCGCGATGAAATGTTCGTCGTCGGCGAGAAAACCAAATTTTTTGACCTCATCGTCCCTGTGATCCCCGTCATCAACTCGGAAAACTCCCAGGAAAAGATGATGGAGCTTCTGAACCTTCGAACCTTCAAATCTAAACCCTTGGGCGAACACCTCGACCGTCGACTGGTGGAGACGGTCTGCTACTACATCGATGACCTCCGGCTGGTGAAAAATATCGTCAATGAATTCGATATGTTTTCAAATATCCTTGCCAGCGGCCTACGCCTGGAGCCAGGCAAGCTGTTTGCGATTGTCGCCATCCGAAATCTCCATCCCGGCGCGTATGCCGACCTGGTCAAACGGAGGGGGGCGATCTATGGCGTTATCAAGGGCCTCGATACCTGGAAAATCCAGCAGAACAGCGCCAATGCCAAGCGACTTGATGACTTGCGGCTTGAGCGGGATGAGCGAGTCGCCGAGCTGGCCAACAATGTCACTGAGCTGAGGGCCTACGTTTGGTTCACGCTTCTTCGATTGACCGATTCCAGCCTCGCGACTCATGTGCGAGGCGGTGGTACCCGGTACACGCCGCAGGAATTCGTAACCGACGAAGTATTCGACTTACTGAAGACTAATGCCACGACCCTCACAACGGATGCCGTGCAGCAATATGGGCAGGCGACTAGTTACGCCTCTCGGAACATCTCAATGACTGAGCTGCTCACCGCTACATCCTATGAGAGGCGCCATGCTTTGCTTGGGCGGCGACTTAGCACCATCGCGGACGAAATCGCAGCGGTGCAGAGACAATCGGATCAGGTCATCAGGATGTCGTTCACGACCGCCGTCAAGAAAGGGTATGGAGAGGTCGTAAGGAGCAATCTTCCAGGCTTGGATGTCGTGAGCTATCTAATGCAGCATGGCTTTCTCGATGCCGACTACACCGACTACCTAGGTTATTTCTATCAGGGATCGCTGACGCCTGGTGACAAAGATCTGATCCTTTCATTGAGACGTGGTGTGCTGCCTGAAGTCTCCACGCCTGTCGATAGCCCGAGTACCGTGCTGGAGAAACTTAAGAGCGATGAGCTTGACGAGGGTAGGGGGATCATCGTCGATTTGATCGCCTGTCTCAGCGCCCGACCAACCTCGCTCGCGGCTGGCTCAGCAGACACACAGCTAAGCCATATACTGAGGAGCGGTCTGGACGAGCACACCGAACGAATGGCCGTCGCAGTGCGCGAGCTTTTGAGTCGAACAGACGCGGCTGGATTTATTCGCGCCGTGTACCGCCTCGAACCCAAACTGTTTAATAGCCTTTTCAATGCTAGGGACAAGGGGGACGCTGGTGGCGTTTTTGAAGGAAGCGAGGCCCGTCAGTCCTTCGTCAAAGCAATCGTCGACAACCTGCCGGAATCCGACTTCAAGACCCTGGCCGGTGATTCCTCGACGGATCTGGTGCCTACAATCGATGGGCTGGAAGATGCTTCACGGCTGATGCCAGGACTAGAGAGCAATCTGGGAGCATGGGCGTGGCTCAGGGCGTACCCAGTCCAGTTTGCCTCACTGGGCCATACGATGAGTCTCGCAGACCTCGAAAGGCTGATTGACTGGGGCTGCATCAAGATCAACCTGCCTATGCTATCGCTGATATGCGCGAAGTCAGAGGCTGGACGGGATTCTAAAGACGCCAAATCCGAACCTGCAGATGTGGGCATCGTGTCCTTGCGTAGGCTACAGGCTTTGGGCATCAATGGGCTCGATAATTATCTGCTCTCTCACGCCGATGAGCTCGGTAGCGCATTGCTAGATCAGTCTGCTGTCCTGGATGAATCAAGCGACTCCTTGACCAGCTTACTAGCAGAAGTGGACGCAGATCACGATCTGACAAATAGACTCTTCGATCACACGACCTGTGACCTACACACACTCACTGACGCCCCGAGATATCTTTGGGCAAAGGCACTTGAGAGTGATCGCCTGGTGGCCAAAGCTGACTCAGTGTGGATTTTTTTTGAGAAAGTCGTTGGGCCAGACGGCAACGTCTCGGACGAAGAAATCGGATCGGAACCCACAGCGGTATTCACCGGCTTCATCGCTCGGAATGCTTCGTCTCTCAAGGGCACGCTGTGGCAGTCAACGAGCTCAGACTGGTCGCTGCAACAGTATCTTCTGAGCTCCACCGGTATCAGTAATGACGTGCTCCAGGTATTGCTCGATGGCGTCGTGCTTCAAGACTTAGCAATGATAAAAACAGCGCTACCTGAGGGTCGCTGGGGCATGCTGGTAGCCTCATCATTTTTGCCATACAGCTCGGAAGTCAGGGAGATCGTACTGAATACTTGCCCACACCTCGAAGGCAAGTACCTGGTTGAACGCTGGGATCTAGCAAAAGCAGAGATCGATATCAGCTCGCTCCAGCTCGACACGATGCTCACGCTGAGCAAAAGCAAAGCGCTGTCACTCACACAGAAAATTCAGATGTGGTCAGGGCTTAGCCTGGAGACGATTGAAAGCAAACCGGAAGCGGTTCCAGAGCTCGGCCGTGTATCTATGCTGGCCAATCAAGCCGGCGTAAGGTTTGCTGATTCGCTGATGCCTGTGCTGCGACATCTGGTTCGCAACGCGAGCCTCACCCCAGAGCAGCGCTCTGAAATGCTGACACAATGTCTTCCCGGGATGAAGTGGCCGGACATTGCTGCAGCTCTAGGGTTGCTCGACGATGAAGACTTCAAAACCGTGAGCGCGAAGGTCAAGAAGATCAAGGTGAGAAACACCGAGTCAAACCGGAGGTTGGTCAACGCGATGAAATCTGAAGGGTACTTGGCGACGGTGACCACTGAGGACGACGTCCTCATCGCAACCACCAGGCCCTCGTCAATGACATCTGAGAACGGATGGCTCTAGTCTGAGCGCTGAAGGTAGCAGCTAAGCGACCACCGTAGAGCGCCAGATAGGGCTTGATGCTGACCGCATGGGAGTAACCTGACCCTCGCACATGACTTCTCTAACTGCTCGTAAGAACAGCATGGGCGAGGGGAGTGCAGACGTGAAGCATGGGGCTGTTCTTGTGCCAGCAGGCGGGCGATGCTGGAGCTGTAGCGTGGATACAAACCAATTCGATAGGCCCCTCAGCCTGGACGCCCTAGGACTATTTCTCCCGGAATAGTCTGAGCCGTTAGCGCTCGCTTAGCATCCATGGCAGGCCCGAACCACCATCGGCATACGCTTCGGGTGGCTCAGGCTTCACTAGCTACTTGTCGTACTTGGAAGGCAATGGGCAGTCGTAGTTAACGTCAACCATGTCCAAGTTCTTCAGCTCGAAATTGGCGTAGCTCGTCCCCTGTGACGTCCGTACTGTGGGTTGTCCGTACAGAAACACAAACGCAGTGGGCTTGGGCTGCTGGGAGATCTTTGCAAGCCTGGTAGCCATGAGGTTTTTGAGTTTGTAGCGCTCGACGAGCGTGTCCGAAACGAAGCTTGAGGTCGTCAGGCTTTCGGTTCCGCGCATCAAGCATTTCTTGAACTTGATCCGGTACGCGTCATTTTTTCTAGTGCGATCGATGTAGGCCCACCCATAGTAAATGACAGGGTGGTCGGGGAGGTCATTCAGATCCTGCTCCCAGATGCATTTAAAAATGCTGTCGTAGGCCACGTCCTGGCCGGCAATATTGAGCCGGCGAAACTCCAAGGTGTTGTCGGATCGATATCGGATATACCGGCTTACTACAGAGCGCACGGAGTAAATGGGGCCTACGATCCCCGATTCACCCAGCTTGGTCGTGTAAGGCCTTGTGTTTCTAGCGCGTTGTTTCGCCACATGCACATCAGCGCTGGGATCCTGAGTCGGTTCGTCATAGTACGAGTCGGGCCGATCAAGCTTGAACACGTCAACAATGGACTCATCGACGGTTTTGCGCTCCTGCCTGTCGGGGCCGCTCGGCTCAACCTCAAGGTCGATCGCCTTCCCGTTGATGATCCCGCACGCCTCACTATGCTCTCCGTAGACCTTGAAGTGCGGCACGACCCGCATGCTCTGCACGTCCTTGTCCAAATTCGCACAGGTCACCTGGGCTGCACAGTCCGCTCCAGGGCAAACGAAGGCTCGCTTATTGGTAATAACACCTGCCCAAAACAGGTCATAGGCTCGATCGGGATCGACAAAGTCTCCAGCCTCAATGCTGAACGCAACATCCAATGCCATGCTTTTTGTCAAACCTCCGGTAATCCTTTCGATGGCCCCCAACGCTACAGCGGGCGACATCAGCCCTCATTGGCCACCGCCGTAGCCGAATCCTCGCACACAACCTAGAGCAGGGCGAACCTAAAGATGGCGAAATGAAATCACTTTATTTGTTGTGCCAACCCCCTCCACCGTTCATCTGAAAACCCATATGGTGGGTTAGCCACATATTGAAACCACTACATATTGGGCTAAATTGTATTTAACAGCCTACATGTGGTGTTCTGCCATGAACGAAGCTTCAATCGAGAAAGCAGCGACTGACCTGCTCATGCAGATTTACCGTGATCGCCGGTACCTGTGGCCAGATCAAGAAATTCCACCGATGATGATGCGCAGCCCCCGGATCGCCGCCATGGTCTGCGGCTACGACTATCACGAATATCCCACCCTGGGAGACACCCAGTTCAACCGGCATAAAACCGGTACTCGCATTGCGGGCCTGATTGACCGTCAATCCAATAAGATCGCTGTCGCGACCGAGTTTGGTGGCAGAGTTCAGCTCTTCACGGGGGCCCATGAAGTCGGCCATCTTGTGCTGCATGAGGACACCGTCATGCATCGTGACCGCGCGTTTGATGGCAGCCCGTTGCAAACGCCACGTGCACCCGCAGAGCGACAAGCCGATCGCTTCGCGGCCTGCTTCCTCATGCCTCAAAAGCTGGTGAGGGAACGGTTCGAATTTATGTTCTGCTGCAAGGGGCAGCTGCGCTTCAGCGACGTGATTGCCTATCACCTCGACCCCAACAATCCGGATCGGCTCCTCTACGCCCCAAAAGAGTCGAGAGAACGTGAACTGGCTCTGGCGCGATGCACCCGCTTCAACAACCAGAACCTGGTGTCACTTGCCCAGCAATTCGGCGTCTCGGATTCGGCGATGGCCATCCGGCTCAAGGAGCTGGAGTTGGTGCGGTGGCCATAAACCGGGCAGGGGTCATAGCATAAGTGTGGATCGTCGGTAGCGATGCATCCATCAGAATGCGAATAGCAGTTCTCACTCAGGAACAGGCTTGCGACTAACCAACATAACCGTCAAACCGCGAATCTTTTCCGAGGCACTGGAGATCTCTGGATCATCAGACCCAGCTGCGCTTTCTGCCAGAGCGTCTCTGATGGAAACAAGGATGCGTCCCAGCGCTTTGGGATAGTAAGAACTCCGATCGTCTTTGGGGAAAATTGGAATCGATGGGAGAGGGTGGAGCGGATCAATATTCAGGTAACGCAGGTAACGACCAAAGACTTCATCGAAATGGGGCGACAACGGCAGCCAGCCATCCTTGGCTGAGCGAAGCTCAACCCAACGTCCGTCCGACCTACGATTGAACTGATCGAGATGGCTGGGCGACCTGGCGGTTCCCATGACGCTCCAGAGCCGGCGGCCCGAGTACCTAGCCATGATCAGGTACATCTCAATTATTCGGAATTCATGCACGCCCAAGAAATTTGGAAGTGACTTCAAGACCCATTCCAGCTCAGCATCGGTCAAAAAACCGATTGCCTTGGGTTGCTTGAAAGCAAGATCAGCAAGGGGCTGCGCGGCAACGTTTTCACGTGAGGCTGAAGTATCCTTGAGGTAAAAATCCAGAAACTGCGTCGCGCAGCGAATCTCTCGCTTCCAGACATTTTTCTCGATTTCGCCGTCATCACCAATTGATCTGGAATCAAGGAACGGCCGCCAGATTGGGTTTATAGACCAACCCTCAAATGCGACGCCGGGTTCCTGCACGAAGCGAGCCTGTTTGCCGTACACAGCCCAAGCTTTTGGCGGGTTGAGCACAAACTCTGCGTAGTTCTCAAAGTCTTTGCGGCGCCAGTCAACGAGTGACAGGCCATGAGCAAAGCTCCAATTGAGCATTTTCTCCAGACCCATAATGCAGCTGTGGTACTGGCGGTGAGGATTTTCTGCACCCCAATTGTGAGCAATCCAATTCACATACCTGTCGACGTACCAGATGTTGATGAAGGGATGGGCTGCCGAATCTATCTGGGCTAGCCGATCAGCCACAGCTAGATTCGTAGGAAAGGATCGAAGCTGATTTGGCCTCCAGTAAACGTAGGGAGGGAAAATCGGGAATGGGATGAACGGCCGAGTCATGACAGAACCAGGGGGCTAGAATGAGTGATGGCTCCTTTAACCTGTAGCAGAAAGCTGCAGCATTGCCATGGTGGATGTCATGGTCGAATGGGGTTGAGGGTCGGGTGGGGTCAACCGGAGGTTAGTGAAGGGCCATGCGCGGAGATAGGATTATGAATGGAACCCAAGCTTTTGAATTTCTGGGAAACGGGGGTTTGTGGGGATTTGACCGGAGGTATGTGGGATTGGACATTCATGAACATCTGTGACATAGCACCTTATTTAACATAATATACATTATGCGTAGTCATCTATAGAAGCACGCGGGTGGTGGCAGGACAGATTTCAATCCTGCCACTACCCGACTCCAGCCTCTACGACTTCAGTGCTCGGCGCCCAGCGCTTGACTCACGGCATTCACGAACAACGCCTGCTCGTCATACAGCGAGCTTGGTGTCTCTGCGTTCTTCCAGGTCGACCACTGCACCATCACCAGTTTCTCCGCTGGATTGATTGCGATGGTCTGGCCGTAAATCCCCAGCGCCCAGAACGTTTGCTCGCTGGTGGCGGTTTTCTTCGGCTCGGCATTGGCGTCCGGTGCCGGCGCCGAGTACCACCATTGATAGCCGTACTGACCATTAGGTGCCGATGGTGTCACCGAACCCTTGGCAGTCGTCCAGTGCGTCGAACGTGCAATCCAGTCATCCGGCAGTATTTTCTCACCGGATGGCAGCTGACCACCGCTGAGCACAAACTGGCCAAAGCGGCCCCAGTCACGCAATGCGGCGTTGAAACCGTGGCCGCCCATGTCGACCTTGTCTTTGACCAAGGCGTGCCAGATGCCATCCTGCTGCATGCCGTAACGGCTCCACACGCGGCTTTCCAGGTACTTGGCAATGGTCATGCCCGTGGCGTTTTCCAGCACGCGGCCCACCAGCCAGGCGCCGCCGGTGTTATAGGACCAGACTTCGCCCGGCTTGACCCCGGGTTTGCGTTTGACCGATTTGACCAGGTTGAGCACGCAGTCGTATGGCGCAGGCTTGGCCTCACACTGGGTCATATGGGAAAAATCGGAGTCAGGTGATGCGTAGTTTTCATCCCAGATCACGCCTGAGGTGTGCTGCATCAGTTGATGCAAGGTTACGTCTTGCCACGCCGTGCCTTTGAGTTCAGGGATATACAGGGTGATCTTGTCGTCCACCGATTTGATCTTGCCTTCCTTTATCGCCACGCCCACCAGCACGCTGACCACTGACTTGGCCACTGAACGCGAGGTCCACAGGGTATTTTCGGTATTGCCCTTGCCGTAATACTCGTAGGCAATCTTGCCGTCCTTGAGGATCAACAGGCCGGTGACGTTCTGGTTGGCGATGTAGTTATCGATGTTGTAGTTATTGCCGTTCATTGCATAGTGAATGGCTGGCATCGGGCTGCCGGCCGGTGCTAACGGCGATGGTGTGGCGCCTTGGTTACTGAATACATCGCCTTCGTACAGGCGGTAGGTATTACGAAAACCCACTACCCGCGTGGCCTGGTCCCAGGTCAGCATGTTGTGGGGATCGGGCAGCGTTTCGTCGTAGGGTTGCGGGCAGACTTTCAGCCCCGGAACGCCGCAGTCTACTGCTTGGGCGACAGCTGCCAGGCTAGCGCTGCTATGAGTTAAACCCAGTGTGGCGATGGCCAGTGCCAGCACCGAAAAAGCCTGGGTGGATTGTTTTTTTATTGTTCTGCGTAACATCAGCGCTTCCTCGACTTTCAATGAATTTCCGCCAGTCGCTTTCAAGCTTATCAACTTGCCGGAACTGGAAAAGAACAATAAAGTCCCGGTCGATATTAAAAAAACTAACAACAGTGAATGCCATGCCAAGCGACCGGCTTCCTCCGCTCAATGCCATTCGTGCCTTCGAGGCGGCTGCTCGCCTGGGCAGTTATGTCGCCGCTTCCCGGGCCCTGCACGTGACCCAGCCCGCAATCGGCCGGCACGTGAAAAACCTTGAAGACTGGCTTGGCGTAAAGCTGCTGGAGCGCACACCACGCGGCGTTACCCTCACCGCGCCCGGGCTTGAGTTGCATCAGGCAGCGACCCTGGCACTGAAGATACTGGCCGATGCCGGCTCGAAGATCGCATGCCGGCAACAGGAACGCTGGCTGCGCATCCTCTGCGTGCCGGCGTTCGCTTCGCGCTGGCTGACGCCGCATATCGACGCTTTGCGCAGCCTGCGGCCGGGCCTGAAGCTGGCCATCGAACCCAACGCCTCGTTCACTTCGGTGGATGCCCGTCAAGCCGACCTGGGTATTGGCTATGGCTTGCCAGGTGAACACGCCGGGGTATTTCTGACCATGATCAAACCTGCAGTTTTCCCGGTCTGTTCGCCGGCGTACCTGGCGAAATTGCAGCGCGAAACCCTCCAGGTGCAGGACCTGCCAACCTGTGACCTGATCCACGTCGACGACGGTACCTGGTGGACCAGCTGGTTCGCGGCGCTGAAGTTAACGCTCAAGGTCAGGTCCAATGCCTCGCACATGAGCAACGACATTGCCTTGAACCTGGCCCGACGTGGGCATGGGATTGCTCTGGCGACCGATGTGCTGGTCAAGCATGAGCTGGCAGACGGCTCCCTGATGCGCTGTACCGATGCGGCGGTCGCACTTGAAACCTATCAAGTACTGACACCGCAACAACCACTTTCGGAAGATGCACTGTGGTTTATCGAGTGGTTGAATCAGGCCTTGCGCGAGGAGTTTCCCCACGCGGCCGTTGAACACGACTGAGCCGGAAAGCACTCTACTGCCCTGCTCTCTTATAAACTTAAAATATAACTCAACTAAATAACTATTTAGTTGAGTTATAAGTGACGAGCATAAAAAGGGCTTTGGTGGATAGCCACAGCCCCCCTGCTCCTCCTGTTTAGGGTGGCCTGGGCGCTACTGGAAATCGTTTTTTTACAATTCATAGCATTTTGACCTTTCTGCGCTAACGTCAAATAACAACGACAGTTATTCAAACCAAAAGAGCAGTCCCCTCTCGGGATCGCCAGGCGACCAATAGGTGTGAACGATCCGTACAAGCGGACCTAAACCAGACAAGGAAGCAGTGAATGAACAATGATTACGTGCAAGTACTCAAGCGAGCTGCGTGGACTTTGGTTTTCACTGGATTACCTGCCAGCATGGCCCTGGCAGCCCCCGGCAACTGTGCAACACTAGCCCCCCTACCCGCCGTCCTCGAAGTCGGTGAAGGCATGCAAACGGTGATGAGCTCGGATGTGGCCATCACTCGATTGGCTGTCGGCGATCCGAAAATCGCCGACGTGCACCTCAATGACAATAAAGACTTCCTGGTGACCGGTATTGCCCCCGGCGCTACCAGCCTGATGGTCTGGACCGCATGTTCCAGCTCACCTCGCCAGAGCATGGTGTTTGTCCAGGGCAAAGGGGCCGGTTCGCTGGTGAGCACGGTGATGCCGCCCTCGGAAGACCCAACGCTGCCCAGCCAGGTACAGACCGATATCCGCTTTGTCGAGGTCAGCCGTACCAAATTGAAAGAGGCCAGCACGTCGATCTTCGGCAAAGGCGGCAGTTTCCTGTTTGGCTCCCCCGGCACCGTCCCCCTGGTGACCGTGTCGCCCGGCCAGCTTGGCAACACGGCAGCCCGTATCCCGCTGGATAACGGCAGTTTCAATATCGGTTTCGGTGGCGGCAACGTGCTTGGCTTGATCAACGCGCTCGAAGGCAGTGGCTTTGCCTACACCCTGGCGCGTCCGAGCCTGGTGGCGTTGAGTGGTCAGAGTGCGAGTTTCCTGGCCGGCGGCGAGATCCCTATCCCGGTACCCAGCAGTGGCAGCGACACGGTCACCATTGAGTACAAAGAGTTCGGGATTCGCCTGACCCTGACGCCAACCATCATTGGCCGCGATCGCATCGCCTTGAAGGTGGCACCGGAAGTCAGTGAACTCGACTATGAAAACGGCGTGAGGATCCAGGACTTTATCGTTCCCGGGTTGAGGGTGCGCCGCACTGACACCAGTATTTCCCTGGCTGACGGTGAGAGCTTCGTGATCAGCGGCTTGATCAGTTCGACCAATACCTCATCGGTGAGCAAGTTCCCTGGCCTGGGCGACGTTCCGATTCTTGGGGCGTTCTTTCGCGACTCCACCATCAGTCGCGAGGAAAAGGAGCTGCTGATGATCGTGACCCCGCGCCTGGTACAACCGCTGGCGGCGGGTGCCCGACTGCCTACATTGCCGGGTGAAAAACTGCGTAATTACGACCCGAACTGGTTCCGTATGTATTTCCTCGAAGACGGTAACTTCGACAAGCTCAGCGGCTTGTCGAAATGAGCACCAGGACATTGCAGGAGCACAGCATGAAGACAATGATTGCGGCGTTGGGACTGGTGATGCTCAGCGGCTGCGCCACCGATGGAGGCGCACGATGGTCGGGCATGGGCTCGGCCTCGTGCGCCAAGCCGAGCCCGGATCAGGAGCTGTCGCTGAGCATGGCCGATGACATGATCAGTGACGGCAAGTTGCACGCAGGCTTGGCCAATCTGCAAAACCTGCCGCCTGACCTCGCGGCCGTGCGCCTGCGCAAGGCCAAGATCTACCGCATGCTTGGGCAAAACGAGGCCGAGCCGTTGTACCGCAGTTTGCTGGGGACTTGCCTCGCCGCCGAAGGGGAACACGGCCTGGGCCAGTTGGCCGCCGCGCACACCGACACCGAGCAGGCGCTAAAGCACTTGCAGCGGGCCGCGCAACTGTCCCCCACTGACGAGAAAATTCGCAACGACCTGGGCGTGGTCTACCTCAAGCAACTGAAACTCAAAGAGGCACGTTTCGAGTTCATTACCGCCATGGAATTGAAGCAGTCCGATCAGTTGGCGGCCGTCAACCTGGTGACCTTGCTGATTTATCAAGGCAACTGGAAGCAAGCCTCGGAGTTGGTCAGTCGCATGGGCTTGAGCCCCGAGCAAGTCAGCGAAGCCCAGGTACGCGCCGAAAAACTCAAAAGTTCGGCCAAGGCCGTAGCAGTACCCAGTGATCGGGTAGCAACGGTGCTCGATCCGTCGCCATCCGGTGTCAATCCGCCAACAACGCAGAGGTAGTGATGAAACAGAACATACTCAGCTGCCTGGGACTGTTGCTTCTTCCGCTCGCCGCCCAGGCCATCGAACCCGGTCCTTCATCGCCACAACAGCAGGAAACCGAAGCCTGGTTACTGCTGCAGTCTCGCGGTCAGGCCGCTTCGCCTATCCGGCAAACAGCCGCGGCCAGCGAGCGCGACCTGAGCCTGCAACGCTGGCTGGAGAGTTACAAACATCCCATCCCTCCGTTCTACAAGGAGTACTCCGGCGGACAGAGGAAGTAACCCTTAACAGCAATGGGGCCTCTGCCTCCAGCGGGTTTACCCGCTGGAGGCAGAGGCCCCATGTCGTTGAGGCTTGCCCGCCTCTGCTTACAGCTTTCCGAAGACCTTGAACACGCCAATGATTGCTGGGCCGATAGCCACCAGGAAAAAGCTCGGCCACAGGCAGAAAATCAGTGGGAACATCAGTTTTGTGCCGATCTTAGCCGCTTTCTCTTCCGCCATCTGGGTACGCCGGTCGCGAAACTCTTCAGCGTAGATACGCAAGGTGGCCCCGACACTGGTACCAAAGCGGATGCTCTGCGCGAGCAAGCTGACCAGCCCGCGAATGTCTTCCAGGCCGGTACGTTCGGCCAGGCGCTTGAGCGCTTCGGTACTGGGGATCCCCGCGCGGATTTCGGAATTGACCAGCGCCAGCTCCACGGCCAGATCGGGTTGGCTGACCGCCATTTCCTCGGATACCCGCTCGATCGCCTGGGGCAAGGCCAGGCCCGACTCGACACACACCACCATCAGGTCCAGGGCATCCGGGAAGGCGACGAGCAATCGGGTCATCCGTGCCTGTTTGCGCGCGTTGACGTAAATGGACGGCAACAGCCACGCCACACCCAGCGCCGTGATCAGCACGACGATGCCCACGGTCAGCGACAGTTTTGGAATCAGCGGCAATGCCAGCACCGTAAGGCCCACCATGGCCAATGGCAACAACAGGCGAATCGCCCAGTACATCTGCACCGCTGCGTGCGAACGATAGCCGGCATGGGTCAGCAGCGTTCGGGTCGCCGAGGGCTGGCCCTCCTCTACCGAAGAAAAGCGCTGGCCGACTTGCTCCAGCAACAGCTGCAGGTTGCTGGGCGCGCTTTGCCCGTAGCTCTCCCCGCCATGACCGCGTTTAATCAGCAAAAGACGGCGCTGTACCGGGTCTTGCAACCCCTGCACCAGCAACACCAGCGTTGCCACCGCGAGCACTACGCTCAAACCGATGGCCCCCGCGAACAACAGGCGCGCCAGTTGCTCGTCGCCCACCGCACTGTTGATCAGACTCAGCAGATAGTTCATGACCCCCTCCTCGACACCTGGCGATGTTCAAACCTGGATGCGGATGATTTTGCGGATCCAGAAAATCCCGATCAGCATCGCCACAAATGCCCCGATCACCATTTTCTGGCCCAGGGGTTCGTTGAGCAGCATGGGCAGGTACGTCGGGCTGGACAGTACAATCGCCGCAGACAATACAAAAGGCACGGAGACCAGTATCCAACCCGACATGCGCCCTTCGGCCGACAATGTCTTGATCTTGCGTTGAAAACGAAAGCGCCCACGAATCAGGCTGCTCAACCGTTCCAGTACTTCCGTCAGGTTGCCGCCGGTTTCGCGGTGGATCAGCACCGTGGTCACCAGCATCATCACGGTCATGCTCGGCATGCGTTCGAGCAGGCCGAGCATGGCCCGACGCACATCGTTGCCGTAGTTGATATCGGCGAAGGTCAGGCCGAACTCATGGGCGACCGGCCCCTTGTGCTCCTCGGCCACCAACTGCAGGGTTTCGTTGAACGGATGACCGGCACGCAACGCCCGGCACATCGCATCCAGTGCATCGGGCAGGCCTTCCTCGAACTGGGCGAAGCGTTTGCCACGGTCGCGGGATATCTTCAGCACCGGCAGCCAGAACGCCAGCATGGCCGCAGGGACCGCCAACCACCAGAGTTGGCTGAACAGCCAAGCCAAGATCCCGCTTGCCAGCGCCAGGACCAACCCAAGCAACAGTACCCGGTAGGCGCGATAGTCATGCCCGGCTTGCTCGATCATCTGTGCCAGCGACTCCATCGCCGGCAACTGCTCCAGACGGGCTTCCAACGGTGACAAGCGGCGCAGGTATTTCTGGCGCAGCACCGACTGCATGTTCACCTGGTTGTTGGCGGTTTCCAGCAGGTTCAGGCGGCTGCGGATACGCTTGCGTACCTTGCTGGCCTCACCAAACACCGGAACCGCCAGGCCCTGACTGAGCAGGAACATGGCGGTGAACACCATGCCGAGAAACGCCAGAATAAACTCACTGGGAATTTGGCTCATGTTTACCCCTCCATCCAGTCAGGCCGAAACAGGCTCAGCGGCAGCTCGATACCGCGCCTGGCGAGCACATCGCGAAACGCCGGCACCATGCCGGTGGGGCGAAATTCACCGAGGACTTCACCGTGCTCACCAATACCGTTGCGCACGAAGGCGAAAATCTCGGTCATGGTGATGATTTCTCCCTCCATGCCGTTGATCTCCTGGACGCTGACCAGGCGCCGTGTGCCATCCTCCTGACGCTCCAGCTGGATGACGACGCTGAGGGCCGAAGCTATCTGCTGACGCATGGCCTTGATCGGAAAGGTCGCACCGGTCATCGAGACCATGTTCTCGATCCGGCCCAGGGCGTCGCGCGCGGTGTTGGCATGAATGGTGGTGAGCGAACCGTCGTGTCCGGTGTTCATCGCCGTCAACATATCCAGCGCTTCGGCGCCACGCACCTCGCCGATCACGATGCGGTCAGGGCGCATACGCAGGCTGTTACGCACCAGTTCGCGCTGGCTCACCTCGCCCCTGCCCTCGATATTCGCGGGACGGGTTTCAAGGCGTACCACATGGGGCTGTTGCAATTGCAACTCGGCCGAGTCTTCGATGGTAACGATCCGCTCGTTGTGCGGGATGAAGCTGGACAGCACGTTGAGCATGGTGGTCTTGCCACTGCCGGTACCGCCCGAGATCAGCACATTCATGCGGCCACGAACGATTGCCTTGAGCATCAGGGCAATGGAGGGCGTCAGAGTGCCCATTTTCACCAGGCTCTCAGTGTTGAGCAGGTCCACGGCAAAGCGCCGGATCGACATGCTCGGCCCGTCGATGGCCAGGGGCGGGATAATGGCGTTGACCCGGGAACCGTCCTTCAGCCGGGCGTCCACCAGCGGTGACGACTCATCAATGCGCCGGCCCAGGCTGGAGACGATACGGTCAATGATGTTCAGCAGGTGGTGATTGTCGCGAAAATGCACATCGGTTCTCTGCAACTTGCCAAACCGCTCGACATACACCGAGTCAAACCCGTTGACCAGGATGTCGGACACGCTGTGGTCGGCCAACAGCGGTTCCAGGGGGCCAAGGCCAAGCACTTCGTCCGTGATCTGCTTGATGATCATTTGACGGCTGCTGGCACTGACCGGCGCCGAGTGCTCGTCGAGCAGGCGCTGACAGATCTCGCGGATCTGCCGCGTCGCTTCGGCAGGCTCCAGGGAATCGAGCAATGACAGGTCCATGACCTTGAGCAGTAATTGGTAGATCTTCTCCCGCCACTCGGTCTCCACCTGATTGAGCTTGGTCCGGGTTTCGTAGAGCACGTCCGGTATGGCGGCCTCCCAGGCCATGAGCACACTGGCGCAGTTTTCACTGCCGGTCTGTACATCCTGAGCGTCTGCCGGAGCATTTTTGCCGGCATGCTGACGCAGGCGATTACGAAAGTCGCTGAGCATGGCTTACCCTCCGAACAAACGGCTAAAGGTACGTTTAAACAGCCCCCGCTCGCTGGCCACCACCCCGATCAGGTTCTGGTTCAGCTCACGCAAGGCTAAAGTCACGGCTGCACGCGGCGCATGGACCTCCAGCGGTACACCGCTGTTCTGGCTTTCACTGACCACCGAATAGTCGTTGGGGAGCTTCTGCACGTCGGTGCAGCGCAGGGCCTCGGTAATGTCCTTGAGGCTGACCGGCGAGGTTTTGTTGTAGCGATTGACCACCACCTGCAAGCGATTGCCCTGCACACCCAAGTCGTCGCGCAGGATGCGTGTCAGGCGCGTGCCGTCTTTCAGGTGGCTGAGACTCTGTTGCATCACGATGTAGATCCGGTCCGCCTGCTCCAGCGTGACGCCTGTGAGGTGGTCGATTTGCCGCGGCAAATCCACCACCACCCAGTCATAGGTACTGCGCGCCAGCCGCAACAGGCTTTCCAGTTGCTCCAGGCGCACATCCTGCGACAGGCACAGTTCACCCGTACGGCCACTGAGGACATGCAGGGTCGGGCTGAAGTGGCTGCAGAAACCGCGCAAGGCGATGCTGTCCAGCTCGTCGACCTGTTTCAACACTTCCATGTGGCTGTGTGTCGGCAGTACATCCAGGCAGTGGGCCACCGTGCCAAACTGCAGGTCCAGGTCCAGCAACAGGGTTCTGCCACCGCGGATGCTCAGCTGATGGGCCAGATTACAGGCCAGCATGGTGGCGCCCGATCCGCCCTTGGCATTCATCACCGCCACCAGCTTGCCGCCTGTGCCCTGTTCGGCATGGACCTCCAGCAACATGCGGTTGATTGCCGCCTGCAGGTCGTCAGCCGCCACTGGCTCGGGCAAGAAATCCCGGGCGCCGGCCTGCATCGCCATGCGCATGCCTTCACGTTCATCCAGCGGGCCGCAGACCAACAGTGGCGGTCGCTCTTTGAGCGGATGCTGCAGCAGGGCCGCCAGCTCCTCACGCCACAAGTGGCTGACCCGCAACAGCAACAGATCAGGCATCTGCTCCAGCCCATACAGCGGGTCGGTGTGACCGTTGCTGACCAGGCGCGTGTTGACGTTCAGGTTGGGCAGGCACTGGCTCAACGTTTTCAGATGGTTCAACGCAGTCACGTCACGTCCACTGATCAATAGGCGCATGCCTGTTTTTTCAGTCACGCTGGCGACGGGAGCTTCTTTGGTATTTAGCATGGCGTAATCTCCGGGGTGACTCCCGCCTCGGGTTGCCGACCAAGGCTTTCACGCGGCACGGTCGACCTGTACACCGGCAGGGTGAACCCCTGACCGAACCCGGGGATCAACAGCTTGAAGGTGAAGTTGCTCAGCTGTAACTGGATGTAGCGAATGGCTCGAAAGCCGCTGGCGCCGCTGAGATCGCCGGGGCTGGCGACCACCGCACCGTCCTCGTCCAGGTAGACCAGGTTCAGGTTGGCCGTGGCCAGGTTGCCGATCAGACTGCTCGTGCCACTGTTACCGGCCGCATTGAAAATGGCCCGACGCAAAATGACCGGATCGTGGATATCGCACACCGCCGCCAGGCGGGCACCGCGGCGTACGCTTTCATTCAGCGCGTTGACGGTGAAGTACAGCCGACCCATTTCCAGCACGCCGAACAGCAAGGTGAAAAACACCAGGCTGGTAATCGCGAACTCAACGACATACACACCGCGCATACGCTTGAGATTCATCATAAGGCCCTCATCACCACGGTAGAGGTCAACGTCAGGCCAAGCGGTTCGCTCTGGCCATAGAACGCAGGGATTGCGCTACCGATCACCGGCAAGAAGGTGTAGTTGATACTGACCTGGATGTGATCAGTGCCCACCGCCGTCACCGAGACATTTCCGGTGGTCAGCCCCGGTACCACCGCCGGGTAGCCGTTGGGGTTGGCCGGCACGCCGTACACCGCGACGCTCCGGGCCTGGGCGCGAAGCGCGTCGCTCACTTCGACCTTGCCCAAGGTTGCATTCCAGGCCTGGCCGGCGACAAAACGTCCGGCATCACGACTGGCTTGCATCAGGCTGTTGTACTGGAACAACATGCGCCCGAACTCACCGAAGGCGAACAGCATCAGCAACAGCAGCGGCAGCGTAATCACCATTTCCACCATCGCCAGCCCACGCTGGGCCTTCGGCGGCTTGCGTCCACGGTGTCCCATAAGGCCTCCTAAGAGTCGGTACTCGGTGTCTGGCTGTTATCGATATAGGTTTTGTACAACTGAATGATCTGCGGGCCGGCGTCGTTGACAGGATTGGGGCCGGGCACATTGTCGCCCTCGCACTGTTTGACGAACTGG
The DNA here is from genome assembly GCF_900275665.1 of Pseudomonas sp. JV241A. Lineage (NCBI taxonomy): Bacteria > Pseudomonadati > Pseudomonadota > Gammaproteobacteria > Pseudomonadales > Pseudomonadaceae > Pseudomonas > Pseudomonas sp. JV241A. The sequence goes on along the minus strand of NZ_OPYO01000033.1, from coordinate 398,683 downwards.
CCGAATATCTGCGCCGAGTTGCCCTGTTGATTGGCCGGTTGCATCACGTAATAGCAGCCGAAACTCAACACCGGAATCGACGACGCCCCGTCGTTCTTGCCCGAGCAATTACCGATCACCACTTTCAGAATCCGCCGCTCGAACGCGCCGTTGCCGAGGCAGCCGCCGCCTGTGCCGGCAACACAAGCGGCAGAGGCCCGTACCCAGTCGTTGTAGTCGTACAGGGCTTCACCACTGGCCGTGACCAGGTTGCCATTGGTCGAGGTGATGGTCTGATTGTTGTACTGGATCTGTTCCGGTGTACCGGTGTACGTCAACGACTTGTCGTTGGCCGTAATCACCAGGTCCGGCGGATACTCTGCTGCGCTGAGGCCACCTGAATATTGGTTGAAGCGCGTATTCAGGCCTTGCGAGGCAGGCCCGACGGTGTTGCCCGGTTTGGTCAGGACGTTGTCGCCGACGCTATTGCACTGATTGATGCCGCCCGCCAGGCCTTGCCTCACGGTGTTGCCACCCGAGCCGAAGTCGAGCAGCTGAAAATTGCCGGGGCCGATTGCCGAGCTGTTGTTCGCCGCCGTTTTCAACACTTGCAAATCACCGTACTTGAACCCCCAGAACATCCCGGCAGCGGGGTCGTTCTTGCTCGGGTCGCCACACACCATCAGCGGCGTGATATTACAAGGGCTGGCAGGGCTGGGGCCGGCGGTGGCCACCGCGGCCACGGCCTTGTTCGGGGCAACACCGTCGCCGATTGCCTTCAGCATGCCCCAGAAAAAACCGCTCAGCGGGTAACTGGCGACCGATACCCGTACATAGCTCGCATTGGCCGGGCCCGGAAAGGAAAAAGGCCCATAGACACTGGCAGACAGCTCCACCGTGGCGAAGCCGGATGCATTATTACCAACCGCGTTGGCCAGTTCCTTGTTGCCACTGGCATTGGCATTAAGTGTCAGTGTGTCCAGGGCAGCGGCTTGCGTGAGGCTGGCGGCACCGGTCGCACCGTGCACCTCGCTGAGCGTCTTGGCCCCGCTCAGGGCTGCGGCATCGACAGCATTTTGCAGCCGGGCCTTGTTTACCAGCATATGGCCGCCGTCCAGCGCCAGAGCCCCCATCAACAAGATGGCGGCCATGGCGATCACCGCCAGTACAATAATCGTTCCGCGCTGTTGCCCTGGAAACGCACGGAGTGGTTGGTGGATACGTGCTCTCATCATCAAGCCCTCCAGAGTTCTGCCGACCTTGATCTGCAGGGTGCCGTCGCCCACCACCGCCAAGCGACGACGCTACCTGGCGGGCGATGCCTTCAACGGTTGCGCCTGTCAGCTACAGGGTGTTCACACGTTTGACTTCGATACCGCGGATCAGCGTGATGCCACTTACGCCAGGTTCGCTCTTGCGCTGGACGATCTGCTTGACCGGTGGCACTGGCGCAACCTGGGCCAGCTCCACTGGCTTGGCGACCGCGGGCAGTTTGTTGTTGTCCAGTGGATTGCGCAGGGCCAGTTGCAGCTTCCCGTCCGTCATGCCCTTGACCAGCAGTTCTGCCTGATCGGGGGTCATTTCCAGGGTGACTGCACGTACCACCACCGGCTGGGTCTTGTCGGTACTGGCGGTCTGGTCCACGGCCAGTACCCGCAAGTCCTCCAGAATGGTGCGGGACTCGGCGTTGCCGGTGTTACCTGTCTGCTTGGTCGCCAGGACATCGACCCGATTACCCGGCAAGAGGAACCCACCCACCCCCACCACATCATCCACGCGTACCGAAATCGCGCGTTTGTTGGGTTCGATCAGCGAGGCCAGCGTACTCCCGCCCAAGTGCTCGGCCACACGCGCACCGCGCACGATGTCGCCGCTCAACATGGAGAAGGTGGCGATCTTGCCGACGACCTTGTCGATGGCATCGAAGGCATCGTCGGGTACCGTGTCCTTGGGCATGCGCACCAGCGTCACCTGCTGCGCCTCGACCATTTGCCCGAACGCGATTTCCACGGTGGCCACCACCACGTTCTGCTGATTATCGTCGGGGCTGGCGTTGAGTCGGGCACTGAGCCAGGTGTTGGCCATCCACGCGGCGCCCAACCCCAGGATCACGGACAAGGCAATCAAGATGAAAGTACGAGAACTCATGGCGGTGTCTCCTTATCTATCCAAGGAAGTCGAGCTGTACGAAATAGTTGTGCCATGCCCACTCCAGTTCCTGCGCCGATAACGGCCCGCTGCCGCCCAGGTAACGCTGACGGTCGATGGCCATGTTCAACAGGTCACGTGGGTGGCAAGGCACCAGCGGCATGTTTTCAACGCCGTAGAGCTCCTGCAGCACGTAATGCAGTAGCTGCGGATCGTAAGAAACACCCAGTCGCTCACTCTCCTGGCGCCAGATGCGTTCGTATTCTTCGGGTTTCAGGTAACCGAACTGCAGCTTGTAGCCAATGCGCCGTAAAAACGCTTCGTCGGCCAGCTCCAGCGGATTGAGGTTGGTGGAAAACACCAGGATCAGGTCGAATGGCAGCTCACAGTGCCGCCCACCGCCGAGGTTGAGGAAGTCGCGTTTCTCCTCCATCGGCACGATCCAGCGGTTGAACAGCTCGGCCGGCGACATGCGTTGACGCCCCATGTCATCGATGACAAACAGGCCATTGCTGGCTTTGAGCTGCAAGGGTGCCTGGTACTGACGCGTGGAAGGGTCGTAGCGCACATCCAGCTGGTCCATGCTCAACTCGCCGCCGGTAATGATGACCGGGCGTTCACAGCGCAGTAGCCGGCGATCGACCCCTTCATCGAGCAGCAGATTGTTCTGCAGTTCATCGTCGCCACCCAGGCGCCGGTGTACCTGCGGATCGTAAATCTCGATCACCGAATCGTTGATCGCAATGGCATGTGGTACCCAGATGGCTTCATCAAACAGGCGAATCAGGCGGCTGCTGACATAGGTTTTGCCAGTGCCCGCCGGCCCGTAAATCATGATTGCGCGGCCAGAATTGAGCGCCACCCCCAGTTGGTCGAGCATGCTTTGCGCCAGGACCACCCCGCCAAAGGCCTGTTGCATGTCTTGGGCGTTGATACGACCGTGGTGAATGGTCTGCATTTTCAGCAGCGTGCGATAGTTACTCACCGGAAAGGGTGCCGCACCGATGTACCCGCTGCGCGCCAATGCATCACGGGCGGCGCTGCGACCGCGTTCAGTCAGCCCGTAGCGCAAGGCTTGACCACCGGCTTGCCCGAGAATTTCGACCCGACCGTCCTTGCGCAGGAAGGTCAGTATTTCTTCAAGTACCGCGCCTGTCAGTGCCAGGCGTTCCACCAGCCGCGACATGTCCAGCACGCCGGCATCGTGCAGATGCTTGCAGACCAGATCACCGAGCAAGTTGTCCGCCAGCCCGGTTTCACGGATGGTGCGTGGCTGTGGCGCCAACCGCTGCACGACTTGTTCGCGCTCATCGTGAGTGACGCTGCTGTTGCTGATGGCGTACATAGTGTTCTCCTGACCTACTGGCCGAAGGGCAGCCAGAAGACACTGGTCAAAGTGCCGAGCAGGACTGCGACTGAATAGGGAAAGGGCTTGCCTGCCACTTCATCAACCGCTGGCGAGAAATAGGCCCTGGCTCTCAACATCAGCCAGTAGCGCCCCATGGTCTGCTGTACTTGACCACGCACGAGGACAATCAATATTCCGCATAGACCGCCGGCTATCAGGCTGAACAGCGCGGCCCAAAGGGCGTCAAGCGGAGTAAGAAAGGCGCCGACCATGGCCATTAATTTGACGTCACCGGCCGCCATCCCCCCAAAGGCATACATCGGGAGAAAAACGGCAAAACCGATCAGCATGCCCAGCGCCCCATAACCGAACCCGATGACACCCAAGGTGTAAACCTGGCCGGCCAAACCCAGACCCAAGCCCAGCAAGACCAAGAGGTTGGGTATACGGTGATGGCGAAGATCGCTCAGCACCGCTATACCCAGCAGCCCCAGCAACGATGCAATTGCGACTGATTGCTCCATGCTCATGACTGCAACCCTCTGTGGACGGTGGGGTGTTAGCAAGTTTTGCCTGTGACTGCGCAGCCCAGGCTGGTAATGGCAGTTTTTACGTTAGTTCCCAGCGTGGTGAATGCGGTGACCGCGCCCAGGGTGATCAACCCACCCGCCACCGCATATTCCACAATGGTCAGGCCATCTTCGTCTTTGAGGAACTTCACTACCGACGTCTTGATCGATTGCAGATTCATTTTGCTCACCTCATTCAGTTTGTTTTTTTAGAGCAGCACTTTTCGTACTGCCTGGGTGAACATTAGTCAGTAGTACAACCCAGGGGTTAGGAGTTTTTTGCTCAACGCTAGGAGTTTTTTGCGAGTTTTTTGCGGTATTAACCGCGTAAGAAAAAAACACTAAGCACACCGTCTGAAACCCTAACGCAAGCGATCAATAGGAAATAACTTACATAACGCTGCAACCTAATCGCAGGCGAAACTCGGTCGCTTCCCGCTACCCTGCAAAGACCCGAAACAGTGCCAATACGCCGAGAAAAAAATCTCGCCAATACGGTCTAAGCCAGCGTTTTCTTATCAGGATTTGATCTGCTCGCAGGCAACACAACGACGATACTGGTCAACGAGGAAGAAATATCAGGAGCGGGGCCAGGACAGTGAAGTCTGACGCGCCAAGAGACTGGATTGTTGGGGGGGCTCGGCACGCAGGCCTTTAGCCTGCAGCGCCGCGGCTGAGAAGACTCCACCTTGTCCGAACGGGATCATGGTTAACCAACCAGGCAGAGTCCATATGATGCGTTTTTATCCTCGCGACACGTCCCTCAGCCTGTGGCCAGGTGTTCGTCGCCGCCACGGCCCAGAGGCTAGCAAGCTGCTTGCGCTCCGGGCGGGGCCGACGATGCGTGTTGTGGCACTAGCAGGGAGTGCCTTTGACTGCACAACCCAAACTGGTAATGGCGGTACTCACGTTACCCCCCAGTGTCACGAAAGCGGCCACGGCACCCAGTGTAATCAAACCACCCGCTACCGCGTATTCCACAATAGTCAGGCCTTCTTCGTCCTTGATGAATTTCAGCACCGACGTTTTGATCGATTGCAGATTCATTTTATTCACCTCATCTAAGTTCTATTGGCCGAGGCGGAGACTTAGTGTGCCGCCTGTTTGAATCCTAGTCAGGAGACATAACGAGGGGTTAGGAGTTTTTTATTGAACACTAGGATTATTTTGCAGCGCTGACTGCCCGGCGAGGTTGAGAAAACAGAAGCAAGGAAGGAATGAGAAGATGAAACCTGAATCGGCCAACCCGCCATTTCTGCTGTGGTTCGATCGCACCCGGGATCGATCGGCCGAGGCGTTGGTCGCGCATTTTCGCCCGACCTGTGAATGCCGTATCGCCAAGAACGCCTCGTTGTCCGAGCTTGCGGCGGAGCGCCAGCCAGACATGGTCTGCATTCACTATGACCGCCCCGACATGCCTGGCCTCAACCTGCTGCTGGAGATCAAGCACAAGTCCCCCTCGATACCGATCGCCATGTTCACCGTACAGCACTCCGAGGAGCTTGCCGTATGGGCCATGCGCTCGCGTGTCTGGGAGTACATCGTGCTGCCCCTGTGCAATAGCGAAAAAAGCCGCTTTTTGCACGCACTGCAGCAACTCTGCGAACTGCGCCGCAGCACTCATATTCATGCCAAGAAGCCACTGATCGAACATGGCCCGTCGCTGCCGGACAGCATCCGGCTGACCGCAGAACACCACAAGCACCAGGCGCTCAGTAACGTATTGCTCTACATCGACCAGCACTTACGCGACAGCATCGACCAGAAAGAACTGGCAAAGCGCTGCGGCATGACCACCTTTCGCTTCAGCCGCCTGTTCAAGGAAGTCAATGGCGTGGGGTTCATGGAGTACATCCTGAGCAAACGGATGGACTTTGCCAGGGAGCTGCTCGACAACAGCCAGATGCCCATCACCAGCATCGGTTACGAAGTCGGGTTCAAGGACCCTTCCTATTTTGCCCGTGCCTTCAAGCAATTCGTCGGGTGTACACCCAGCGAGTATCGGCAGCTCCCTCGAGCTGAAAGCTCCGGGGCAGAATCGACTTCAACGGAAGCACTCTCGGAGGTCGTCGAAAGCCTGCGACTGGGTGCCAACCGCTGACGGATGGCTACGTGCCATTAGCCCATTTGTGCTAATCGACCCCCCTCCTCCCTGGCGCTATATTCCTCGGCAACCCCAGTGTTCCCCAACGCCGCGATGATGCAGCGTGAGGGATCGTTGTGCCCGTAAAACAGAACAACACCAAGGAAGATGCACCATGAAACCAGCATTCACCAAGATCACCCTGCTCAGCGCCCTGCTGGTCGCCCTTGCCGGTTGCCAGACCATGAAGCCCAACGAAGACCGTCTCAAGTCCACTGCGCAGACCACCATCGGCGAGCCGGTGACCAAGATTTCCAACGTGCGCAGCGACCATAGCTCCACCTATTACATCGCCAGCACCGCTTCGGGTGACTACAACTGCGAGCTGCCAAGCGGCGTCATGATCGGGATCGCCTCCATGGGTATGGGCATGAGCGCGCATTGCTACAACAAGAACAGTGGCCGGCCGCAGAATCCGCTGCAGCGCTACTGATCCTGAACTAAACCGACACTGTCGAGGCCTCACGCAATGCCCGCAGGGTGGCACGTAACTCCGCCGGGCGCACCGGCTTGGACAGAATGGCGATCTGGCGGTCGTGCAGGGCCGCCTGGATCTTCTCCACTTCGTGCCCGGTGAGAATCAGCGCCGGCACGGCCCTGCCCCGTTGCGCACGCAAGCGGTCGATGCACTCGATACCGGTGGCGTGGTTGCCCAGGTCATAGTCGGCGACGATGATGTCGCAGTCGCTGGCCAGGTCCTTGCCGCTCAGTTCGGCCTGCACTTCACAGCCCCAGCGCTCAAGCAAGGCCTTGGTGGCCAGCAGCACGTTGCGATCGTCCTCCACCAGGCACACTTTCAGACCGGTCAACAAGCCGACCTGGCTCGGCTCTTCACGGTAGATCTGCTGCTTGGGTGGCTCAATCTTGCGCAGTCCCTGCAGGCTCACGGCCGTACCATGGCCGACCCGCGAACGTATCGCCACTTCCATGCCCATCATCCGCCCCAGGCGCCTGACAATCGACAGGCCCAGGCCCACGCCTTCGACGTCTTTGTCGCGCAACTGACGCACGCGGTAGAACTCTTCGAAAACCTTCGGCAATTCGTCGGCTTCAATGCCGCGGCCCTGGTCATGAATGACAATGGCCAGCCCTTCCCCACGCTTGCGCACGCCGATCAGTACCGGCCGCTGCGGCGCGTACTTGAAGCAATTGGACAGCACGTTCTGGACCATGGTGGCCAGCAGCGCCGGGTCTACCTGTACCCAGTGTTCGCCAGCGCGCAGGCGCAGTTCAACCCCGGCCCAGCGGGCCGCTTCGGCGTTCTGGCGCAGCAGGTCGTGAAGAAACTCGCCCAGCTGTATGCGCTGCAAGCGTGGCTGCAGGCGGCCGCTGTCGAGGGTGTAGAGGTCGAGAATCGAGCGAAACAGTTGCGAGACGTTGTGCAGCGAGCGGTCGATGTTGTCGACCAGGCGCCGCTCCTCCTCGCCCAGGCGTGCTTCGCGCAGGCAGGCGGTAAACAGCCCGATGGAGTGAATGGGCTGGCGCAGGTCGTGACTGGCCTGGGCCAGAAAGCGCGATTTTTCCAGGTTGGCCGCGGTAGCCTCTTCGGAGGCCTTGCGCGTGCGTTCGAGCAACAGGTGCGCATACATGGGGATGACCGTGCTGGTGATCATCAGCATCAGCACCATGAACGGCTGCGCCTGCCAGTAGGGTGTCAGCCGATAGACGCACAGCAGCGCCAACAATGCCAGTGCGGTGGCGATCGCCAGGTAGCGCGAGCCGTAGCGCATGCCGTTGCCCAGGTTGACCCAGACCATCACCGCGTACAGCGGCAGCGCCGCCTCGCCGCCCACCACCAGGCCGAAACAGGTGCCGGTGTAGTCCTGGACCATGCTGAAGATGCGCCGCGCCGGATACACGCCCGGCCAGCGCACGATGACCTGGCGCAGGACGATCGACAGCAGCAGGAACAGGACGATGTAGATCATGATCGGCAGGTAAGCGTTGACCTGCTGCCCGGGCAGAAAACCCAACACGCTGATATAGACCATGGCAAGGCCGGCAACAATGATCCGCAGGTTGGCCTGGTCGAGCTCGGTGTTTTTCTCGAACTTCATCGGGAACATCCTTGTGCGACAGTCGTCATATCCAGTACGTACACCGGGCAGCGTCCGTGCCCGGTGGTAAAGTAGCACGCCTGTAAGGAACGCCAGGCCCAGGGAGGCACTCGACATGGCATGCCGGATCATCATAGCTGACGACCACCCGCTGTTTCGCGAAGCGATGGTGCGTACTGTCCAGCGCCTGTTGCCCGATGCCGATCTCGAAGAGGCTGGCGACATGGACAGCGTACTGGGCCTGGTCGCCACCGGCGAAGCACCAGACACCCTGATCCTCGACCTGCGCTTCCCCGGGCTTACCTGCATCAGCCAGTTGGTCGAGCTGCGCCAGCAGCTGCGGCGCACCACCTTGATCGTGGTGTCGATGGTCGATGACGAAGAGTTGATCGGTGAGGTGATGGCCGCCGGCATCGACGGCTTTATCGGCAAGAACATCGCCCCCGACCAGATCGGTGAAGCCATCCTGGCCATTCGCGAAGGCGAAGTGCTGGTACGTTTTGCCCCGTCCGGGCTACTGCCGCTCGATACCAGTGCCGTCGCCGCCGCCCTGACCGCGCGCCAGCAAGAGGTGTTGCGCCTGATCGCCCAGGGCAAGACCAACAAGGAAATCGCCCGCGAGCTGGATATCTCGCCGTTTACCGTGCGTATTCATGTGTCGTCGTTGCTGCGCACCCTCAACGTGCCGTCGCGGGCGGCGGCAGCGGTGAAGTATTCGGTCACCCCATAGGGGCCGGCTCGCCCCGCGATTGCACTACTGAAGCCCAGGCTCGTCAGGATTTCGTCTGCTGTCGCACTGTGAATGCCCAACATTTTTTTATCGCCAGCAAGCGTGAACATCCGCCCACCGACTATATTGATAAAGCCGCCCGCTGCGGCAGGTGGGAAGCGCAGCCGTCCGTTTTTTCCACACCTTGGGACATCACCATGGTCTGACATCGAGACGGCGAACATGGACTCCAGTCAATCATCCAGGATTACGCCTGAATCGACCTCCACTTCACCACCGCTCAAATTCAACCTGAGCTGGGGGCTGCTAGCGATTGTAATGACCGTTGCAGCCGGCGTCTTGGCTCACTGGCAACCACCCTACCCTTACCCGGCCACCCCCGTTTCCGAGCGAAGCTGGATGGAACGACTGCTGTACCCCCGCGAGGCGAATGGTGAGTTACGGCTATGGCAACCTGCCCGCAAACTCAACTCCATCGCGGCCTCCGCAAATGGGCAATACCTTCTGGCTGTTGGCGACAGCGGCGCCGCCCTGTTCTCTGACGATAGCGGCAGGCATTGGCGCAGCCAGGTCAGCGGGTTGACCGAGAACCTGACATACGCGTGGATCTCCGATGATGGAAAGCAAGGTGGCGCCGTCACATTCTCGGGTTCGGTCTATGAGATGCGCCCTGACAGCGGCGCCTGGACACCAGATACTCGTTCATCTGGAATTCCGATAGGCCCTCCGCAGCTCCCGTCACCATCGCCGTACTTTAACAATCGTTCACCCCGCTGGCCCCAAGGCATGCCACCCGGAACACAGATAGAAAGGTCTCCAAGCAAGGACGCCTCGCAAACCGCCCACGATAGTCTGTGGGGGCTGGTGGTTTCTCCAGTGCCTACCGACTGCAAACACGCATGGGCCATTGGCGACTTTGGCAGCATCGTCACCAGCGAGGACTGCGGGAAAACCTGGAAGGTTCAAGCCAGCGCATTGCCTGGCAGCCTCTTCGCCATAACATTCCTGGCCGATGGCAAACGCGGCTGGGCGGCCGGCTACGCTGGCGTGTTGCTGCGAACCACCGACGCGGGTGAGCACTGGCTGCCGACGGCGGTCACCGACATTCACTCCACGGTGACTTCGATCATGTTCCTCGAAAATGGCCACGGATGGATGGTCACGGAGAATGGGGAATTGCTGTCGAGCACGGATCTAGGGCGCTCCTGGCGCTTGATAGAACCACAACCCCAACTGCCAGGGCTACGCTGCGTCTACTTTCAAGCGGATGGACTGCGTGGCAGGATCACCAATGACGAGGGGGCGTCCTTGTCTACCGCAGACGGCGGCTTGACGTGGACAAGTGTTGCCAGGGACAAGCCTGCGGACCTGCACACCATGACGTTCTCTCCAGACGGCTTGAAGGCCCCTCCCAAAGCAAAGGACGGGACGATGGTGTCCAACGATTGCGGCAGTACCTGGCGCTTGCAGCCCACGCCTGATGTCGAGATAACTGCAACCGCGACCTACAGCACTGGCAACGGCTTTGGCTGGATGGCGGGCGAGGACGGCCAGATGGTTGCAAGCGTCAACGGCGCGGTGCAAAAAAGCTACTCGCCGGCACGCTCCACGCGCTTGGCCATGTGGTTCAGTGACGCCAACAACGGCTGGGCCGTCGGCCTGCACCCTGCCCTCACGCGCACCCGGGACGGCGGTAAAACCTGGGCAATCGTGCCCACTCCGATTCAATACTCCCGCTCCCCTGCGCCGTGGTTCTGGGCCTTGCTGCCGCTGATCGCCTGGATGTGGATGCGTGCATTCCAAACCAGGCGCCCCCCCGTGGAGGAAGGCGTCGCCACCATGGCTGCATCGGATGCGCCAACTCAAGACTTCTGCCAAGACCGCTTGCGCTTCGGCCCACTGGCCAAAGGCATTTCGCGTTTTCTGCGCAACGAGGCCACGGAGCCGCCGCTGACGCTCGCTGTTTCCGGCGACTGGGGTACCGGCAAGAGCAGCCTGATGACGTTGATTTGCAAAGACTTGCGCAATAACGGCTGCCGCCCGGTATGGTTCAACGCCTGGCACCACCAGAAAGATGAGCAGTTGCTCGCCGCATTGCTCAGTGCCGTGCGCGAGCAGTCGCTGCCTTCCTTTTTCGAACCGAGCGGGTGGATATTCCGCTGGCGACTGCTTGTACTACGCACGAAAAGGCATTGGTTCGTGGCCAGTCTGTTGGCACTGTCCGGGGTCTGGTTGGGAGCCTACCTGTCGGCTCACGAGGCAGGTCAATGGCAGTCGCTTTGGACACTGCTCGATAAAGCCTCGGCGACCAAGGAAGATGGGATCACGCTGGCGTTTCTCGGATCGCTGAATCTGGGTCCACTGGCCGCGAAACTGGCAGGGCTGGTCACAGCGTTCGTTGCCTTGCGCAAGACGCTAACCGCCTTCGGCGCGGATCCGGCCGTGTTGCTGTCCAACTCGGTAGAGCAGTTTCGACTCAAGGAAGCGAATGCCCTGACCAGCTTCCGCTCACGGTTCGCCAAGGAGTTCGAGGAGGTCACCCAGTGTTTGCCTGGGCGCCTGGTGGTGGTGATCGATGACCTGGACCGTTGTCGCGCAGAGGCTGTTCTGGAGGTAATGGAGGCCGTCAATTTCCTGGTGTCATCAGGTAAATGCTTTGTCATCTTTGGCATGGCCACCAACCGGGTACAGGCGGCACTGGCGTTGTCCTTTGAAAAGATCGCCCAGGAAATGACCGAACTCGACACCTCCAGCCAAGCGCCGCTCACGGCTGAGGCAAAAGCCGAACTGGAGCGTATGCGGCGACGCAAATACGCCCGTGACTACCTGGAAAAGCTGATCAATCTGGAGATCGCTGTGCCGGATACGCCCAGCGACAAACCGCACTCCTTGCTGGAAGAAACCGCAGACGACTCAACACCACAGACGGCTCTTTTCAAACGGCTGAAAATTGCAGTCACTGCGGTTTTGTGTGCTGCTGCGCTCGGCTATGCATGGCATTCAGGCCAGCACTATCAACTCCCGCTTGCCTCGGCGCAAGCTTACGAAACCACGACAAACAAAACAGCTGCGACACCCCCTGCCAGCGTACCCGACGACAAGAAACAAGGCAGCTCCGCACCGCCTGAAACCAATCTTGACAGCGCCGTCACAGCCAACCCCTTCCCGCCGAACGAAGCGTTGGATACGCGTAACGATATCGCCTTTACGGTCGTATCGATCATCGTGCTGCTGGTTACCACGGGTTTGACCTATGCGCTTTGGCGCTTGCGCCGCACTCTGTACAGGGTGCAGGACTCACCAGCGTTCAAAGCGTCTCTGGTGGCATGGTCACCCTTGGTCCAGAAGCATCGCAGAACACCTCGAGCGCTCAAGCGTTTTGCCAATCGCTTGCGTTACCTGGCGATGCTGCAGCAGGCCCAGCGATTCGATCAGTCCGGTTGGGACATACTGCCAAGGCGTCTAAGGGAGTGGCTAGGGCTGACAGTAGCATCCGAATCTTCGGCGGCCGAAGCCAGTATTGCTGAACACCGGATCGTGGCCCTGGGCGCGCTCTATGAGGTGTTCGGTAGCGACTGGAAGAACTGCGCCAAAGACCATCTCCCCGAGAGTGAACTCGCCGAGCTGGCCAAGTTGTCGATCAAGGCCTACTGTGCGCCAGGCCTGGGGGTCACCTGGCCGCCCTCTGAGGAGGAGATACAGCGTTTTGCCCAATCATTGGCTGGAGTGCGCATTCCTTCTTGATAGCTTTTTCCAACGAATGTCGGCCTCATGGGCAGGGCCAGATCGAACGCCAGTGTTCGACCTGGTGAGGCCCTCCCCCAGCCATCAACGCACCCAGCGCGACTCGCTGCTCTGCAATGCCCCGGCAATGGTGTCGAGGCGGTTGTCCGGCAGGGTCTCGGGCAGCAGATCGGTCCCGGCGCTGACGAACAGCTGCGCGTGGGCATTGCGCAGTTCGGCATAGGCCAGGTCGCGCTTGAGCTGGGTCTGCAGGTTGTTGAGCTCGCCCTGGATCAGTTCCAGCTCACCGATATTCTGCGTCTGATAGCGGTTGCGCAGTTGCTCGGCAATCTGCCCGTCCAGGCTTGCCAGCTCTTCGCTGGTACGGAACTGCCGGGTCGCCTCGTTGAAGTTGGCATTGGCCACATACAGTTGCGCCAGCACCGCCATCGACATTGCCTGGCGACGGGCTGCCGCTACATCCTCACCGGCCTTGGCAACCTTGATCGCAGCCGGTGCCGAGAGCACGTTGAACAGGTTCCAGGTGACCTTGACGCCGTAGTCCGCCCAGCTCTGATTGACCAGGAAGGAGTTGCTGTCGTAATGCCCGCCGGCGGAAAACTCCAGCCCCGGCAGCAAGCGCAGCATGGCCTTGCGGGTTTCTGCCGCGCTGATGCGTGCCTGGTAATCCTGCTCGCGCAGTTCCGGCCGGCTGGCCAGGGCCTGCTGCTCAAGCTTGGCGAAATCGCCTGTGAACTGCGGCAGCGCATAGCCGTCCTGCGGCGCCAGGCTGAAATCGGCGTTCAACGGCAGGTTGATCAAGGCCGCCAGTTCGGTCTTGGCCAGCGACAAGGCGCGGCGCTGCTCTTCCAGCTGGCGCGTCGCTTCGATCAGCGCACGCTGATAGCTGAGCACCTGCACCGGATCGCCCAGGCGCTGCTCGCTCATGTGCTGGCTGTTGTTGCGCGCCTCGGCGATGCGGCCCATGAGGCTGTCGATCTGCGACAGCAGACGCTGCGCCGCTACCGCGCGCCAGTAGGCCGAGCGTACATCCTGGGTGATGGTATGGATGACCTTGCGCCGACGCTCCTGAAGGATCAGGCGCTGGTCGGCCTGCTGCTTGGCGCTGACATAACTGACGCCGAAGTCGAGGACGTTCCAGACCATGGTCAGGTCGGCCACCTCACGATCGCGGTCCTGGGAGGTCGAGGGTTCCAGGGACTGGGTGCCGGTTCGCACACTCTGGCTGCTGGATGCACTGACATTGTTACGCCCGGCATAACCGGCTTCCAGTGCCATGCGCGGCAGCATATCGAAGCTCGCCAGGTCGACCTGGCGCTTGGCCAGCGCTTCTTCCATGACTTTCAGTCGCGCCTCAAGGTTGTATTTCACTGCCCGGGCCATCGCCTGATGCAAGGTCAACGGCCCCCGCAGCGGTTCCTGGTCCTTGAACATGGCGCTGAGATCGGTGCGTGCCCGGTCCTCACTGACCTGTCGGTCGATGGGCTGGCTGGTGACTGCACAGCCGCTGATAGCTAATGCCAAGACGCTGACCCCGAGCAACTTGTGGTTTTTTTTCATCCTTGGGCCGCCCCCTGGTACGGCTTGATCTTGAAAGTGTTGGTGCCGTACATCATGCCCGCGGTCCGATCTGTGTCGGTTGCGCCAGGGCCAGGGCCAACTCGCGTACAGGACGCTGGTCAGCCTCGTTCATTGCCTGCAGCTGCTGGCCCAGGGTCGGTGCCCCGGGGGCACCGCGGCCTTCGCCGCCGCGCCACTGCTTGCCATCGAAAACGCTCAACTCGGTCGCCTCTGACGGTATTTGCCGGGTGAAAATATCCGAGAAGCTGCTACTGCCAAACACCCCGCCATCGCCACCGCCAAAACCCAGGAACCCGGTGCCCGTGCCCTCGCCAGGATTGTTGCTGCTGGCAAATACCTGGGCGATGAAGCTCGGTGCGCTGGCGCCGTTGTGTATGAAGAGGCTACCCAACGGGGCGATTCCGCTGCCCAGCGTGCGCACCTCGAACAACGGCGTCGGCAACAAGGGTGAGGTCGTCGGCTGCGTTGGCAGCAGCGGTACTTGTGGTTGCGCCAAGGTGCTCGGAGGCACGGTGCTCGGCTCGGGGACCTTGATCCGGTACTCCGGGTCGCCGGCATCCTGCGCATTGATGACATAGGCCGGGCCGGTCAGCGACACCGCCAAGGCGTTGCCGGCCTGGTCCTGAATGCCGCTTCCCAGCGCATTCAGGCGCAGGCCAAGGCTGCCCTGGCCGCTGATATTGGCCACACTGATGCGGTAGGTGCGGGCATCGACTTGCACCAGCGACTGCACGCTACCGCTGGCACTGCCGGTGCTGGCCACACTGAAATCGCCGGCGTCCACGCCGCTGACCGCTTCGTCGAAGGTCAGGGTGAAGCTCAGGGTCTGTTCCGCCGTCGGCGAAGGGCCATCGAGGGTGATCGTGCTTGGCCGCGGCGCCCGCGCGTCAATCAGCACCGCACCGGTACTGCCGATGTTGTTGAGTTCAGCCTTGAGGTCATTGCCAAGCGCATCGCGCAGGCTGCCGCCGTTGAGCTCGATGAGCGAGCCGACACTGATGCCGTTGTTGCCCTGTTGGCCGCTGCTGACGGTCATGCGGAACACCAATGCCGTGCTGCCGGAGCCGGAGAGATAATCGGCATAGGCGACCTTGCCGTTGCCCAGGTTGATAGCCAGGCGCGGCAGCCCGTCAGCGGTATCGACCAGCACGGCTTCGTCCAGGTGCACGGTGAAATCCAGGGACTGACCGGCGACATAGGTGCCGCTGGCCGGAACCTCCACCGCCGTCACCGAGGGGGCTACCCGATCGATGCTATAGACACTGCCTTGCAGGCCACCGCTGAGGTCGTTGCCGGCGAGGTCGACGATAGCGGTGCCGCTGTCTTTGAGATCAAGGCGCAGCGTACCGACCCCGGTGAGGCCGTCGACCAGTACGGTGTAGGTGCGGCCGTTGAGTTGGGTCACGCTGGCGATATGCCCGCTGGCCGTGCCGCTGAACATCAGTTCGAAGTCGGGGTTGTCGACGCCGCTGACGCTTTCATCGAAGGTCACGGTGTAACGAACCGAACTGCTGGCGACGGGGCTGACGTCGACCCGCACGATATCGGCCACCTGCGGCGCCACGGTATCCACCCGCACCGACGAGGTGCTGCCCAGGTTGTTGAGCGAAAGATTCAGGCTGTTGCCCGCCCCGTCGCGCACGGCCCCGCCGTTCAGGTCCAGGGTGCCCGCCACGCCAATGCCGTTGGCGTCGTTATTGCCCGCCTGCACGGTGTACTGGAACAGCAGCGCGCCAGTGCCGGAGCCTGACACATAGGTCGCGTGCCGGGTTACCCCGCCGATGTTCAGCAGCAGCCGTGGCGTGCCGGCGGAAGTATCGACGATCACCGCTTCACTGGTATTGACCGTGAAACTCAGCACATCACCGCTGTTGTACGCGCCGGCGGCCGGCACCGCGACCGTGGCCACGCTCGGCACGATGGCATCGACCAACACCCCGCTGGTGCTGGGCAGGCCATTGAGGGGGGTACCGGCATCGTTGCCAAGCCCGTCGCGCAGAGTGGCGCCGTTGAGCTGGAGAGTGCCGGCGACGCTAATGCCATTGCTGTCCAGTTGCCCGCTGGCGACGGTCAGGCGGAACACCAGGGCGGTGCTGCCCGAGCCCGACACATAATTGGCATAGACGGTGCCGCCGGTATCCAGGGTTACGGCAATACGCGGTGTGCCCCCCGTCGTATCGACCACCACGGTTTCGTCGAGGTGGACGGTGAAGTCCAGGTTCTGTCCGGCAACGTAGCTGCCATTACCGGGTACATCGACATGGGTGATGCTCGGCGCGACCCGGTCAATGCTGTAGACAGCGCCAGCCAGGCCACCGCTCAGGCCGTTGCCGGCGGCATCGGCAATGCCGGTAGCGCTGCCATTGAGGTCCAGGCGCACGCTGCCCGCCCCGCTCAGGCCGTTGACCAGTACCGTGTAGGTATGGCCATCGACCTGGGTAACACTGGCGATGCTAGCGGCAGCGCTGCCGGTCAACACCAGGGTGAAATCGGCGACATCCACGCCGCTGACGTTTTCGTCGAACGTCACCGTGTAGCGCACCGAATCGGCAGCGCTCGGGCTGGCATCGACGCGCACGATGCCGGTGGCTTGCGGGACAACGGTATCGACCAGCACCGAGGCTGTACTGCCCAGGTTGTTGAGCGTCAGCGTCAGCGGGTTGGCCGCCGCATCGCCCACGGTTGCGCCGTTCAGGTCCAGGCTGCCCGCCACGCTGATACCGTTGCTGTCGTTGTCGCCGGCCTGCACGGTGTACTGGAACAGCAACGCGCCGCTGCCGGAGCCTGACACATAGGTTGCATAACGGGTCACGCCACCAATGTCGAGCAGCAAGCGTGGCGTCCCCCCGCTGGTATCGACGCTCACCGCTTCACTGGTATTGACCGTAAAGCTCAGCACGTCGCCACTGTTATACGCGCCGGCGGCCGGCACCGCGACCGTGGCCACGCTTGGCACGATGGCATCGACCAATACGCCGCTGGTGCTGCCCACGCCGTTGAGCGTGGGCACTGCAGTGTTGCCGACGCTGTCACGCAAGGCCCCGCCGTTGCTGTCGATGGCACCGGCCACGCTGATACCGTTGCTGTCCAGTTGCCCGCTGGCGACGGTCAGGCGGAACACCAGGGCGCCGGTACCGGAACCGGACAGGTAGTTGGCGTAGACCGTGCCGCCGGTATCCAGGGTGATCGCCAGGCGTGGCGTACCGCCGCTGGTGTCGACCAGCATGTTCTCGCTGAAATTGACGGTGAAATCCAGGTGTTGGCCGGCGACATAGCTGCCATTGGCCGGCACGCCGACACTGGTGACTGTCGGCGCCACGCCATCGATGACGATGCTGTCCTGGCCGCCGATGGAGTTGGCGCCACCCACGGTGGGCAGGGTCAGCACCGCATCGTCGCTATGCACGCTTTTGATCGTCGCGCCGTTGAGGCTCAACGCGCCGGTGGAGGTGTAATCCAGGTCGGCGCTCAGGTCGCCGGCCTGGACTACATAACTGAAGGTCAGGGTGTTGCTGCCGGAGCCCGAAACATAGGACGCCAGGCGGTCGACCAGGCCGGTTTCCAGCAACAGGCTCGGCGCGCCGCCCGTGGTATCGACAACCACCGTCTGGTCGAAGGTGACGGTCACATTGATGACGTCGCCCACCTTGTAGCCGCCATTGGGGTTGCTGACCTGGACGTTGCTCACCAACGGATTGAGCGGGTTCACGTTCAGGTTGATGGTGTCGGTGTCGATCTGCGCGCCGCCGCTACCGTTAAAGCCCTGGTCGTTGCTGATGATCTGCAATGACGCCGGGCCGTTGAAGCCCGGGGTTGGGCTGAAGCTCAGGCCGTTGAGCGCGGCATTGATGCTGGCCAGGCTACCGGTGAAGATCATCGTCGCATCGGCTGACCCGTCACCGGTGGTGAAGATCAGGCCGGCAATCCCGGAGAGCGTGATCAGCCCGTTGTTGGCCACAAGCGTGACCTGCAGCGCACTGCTGCCGGCATCCACGTCACTGATGCTGATCAGGTTGCCGTTACCGGCATTGAACACCAGCACGCTGTCCTGGGCGAAGGACTGGGTGCCTGGTACCGAGTTGAACGGCGCATCGTTGATTGCCGTCACCGCCAGGGTCAGCGTGGTGCTACTCGCCTCGGAGGTACCGGTACCGGAGTTGCCGGGGTCGATGCCGGTGTTGCCGCCGTCGTCGATGGCCACCGTCAGGGTGACGTTGGCGACCGAGTTGGCGGCGGTGAGGAAACTCACCTGGCTGGCGGCGATGAAGGCGTTGATATCGGCCAGGCCGCCCACCAGGGTCAGGCTGCCGGTGCCGGAACCGCTCACCGTAACACCGCTGCCGCTGGTTGCGTTCAGGCTGCCACTGGGCACCGAGAGGACGACCGTGACCGCGCCGCTGCCGGCGTCGACGTCGGTAAAGCTGATGCCGGTGATGGCGCCAGGCTGGTCCTCGTTCACGGCAATGCTGCCCGGCGCGCTGATACTCGGTGCGTCGTTGACCGCCGTGACCTGCAAGGTCGTGATGGTCGAGGCCGTGGCGCTGCTGGCGCTGTCGATGCTCACCATCAGGGTCACATTGGCAGTGGCGTTGCTGGCGGTGGTGAAGCTCAGGTTGCTGCCGGCAATGAAGCTGTTGATATTGGCGATAGTGCCGGTCAGGGTACGGGCCGAGCCCGTGCCACCGACCACCACCCCGCCGCCACTGGTGGCCGACAAGGTACCGGAACCCACCGAGAAGGTTACCGTGGCCGTGCTTGAATCGGCATCGCTGAAGCTGATGCCGGTGACGGCGGTCACCGTGTCTTCGGTGACCGCAAGGGTCACCGGCGCGCTGACCTGCGGCGCGTCATTGATCGCCGTGACGCTGACCGTCTTGGTCGCCACGGTGCTGTCCAGGCTGCCGTCGTTGATCTGGAAGCTGACCGTACGGTTAGCGGTGCTTGGCGCGTCGGACAGGTTGGTGTAGTTCACCGCGCGCAGCGCCGCCTGCCATTGCGCCAGCGTGGCCGAGGCCCCTGCCGAGGTCAGGGTCAGCTCGCCGGTGGCAACGTTGTAGCTGGCGGAGATATTGCCCATGGTCGCCGGGTTGTTGCTAAACGCCAGGCGGTCCTCGGCGGTCTGCAGGTTGCCGGTGATGCTTACCGTGGCGCTGGCCAGGGTGGCGTTGTCGGAATCCGCCAGCGTCAACCCGCTGTCGATGACCACCGGGGTCGAGACGACATTATTGCCTTCGCTGAACGCGGTGGTGCCGCCGCTGGTGGTGACCTGCGGGGCATCGTTGACTGCGGTGACGGTCACACTGGCCGTGTCGCTGGCGACCGAAAAGGCGCCGGTACCGCCGGACAGCGCGGTGTCCACCTTGGTGCCCTGCTGCCCTGCCGTCAGGCCGGACTGGTCCCAGGCCCGGTAGGTCAGGGTGGCCGTGGTGCCATTGGCACCGTCCGGGACGAAACGAACCTTGTCGGTGGCCCGCAACAGCAGTGCGCTGTTGGCTGCCACGCTACCGATGGCGTTCCAGGTGCTGCCGTCGAGGCTGTACTGCCAGGTGCCGTTGCCGCTGGTGAGCCCGGTGATGGCGATACCCTGCAGCGCGCCGCTGTCGACATCGCTGATGCTGGCCCCGACCACGCTGGCAACCGTCTGCCCGGCGTTGTTGATCGCACCGTCGCTCAACGGCGTGAGCGACGGTGCGGCCGGGGTCAGCACCGGTGCATCGTTGAGTGCGGTGACGCTCAGCGTGGCCTGGGCGATACCGCTGGAAAACGCGAGGCTGCCACCATTGCTGCTGGTGTCGGCGGTATTGCGGGTGCTGTTGGTCGACGCCGTGCCGCTGCTCCGGTCCCAGGCGCGGAACGACAGGCTGACGTTCTCGCCATTGCCCTGGTCGGGCACATAGCGCAGGTAGCTGCTGCTCGACAGCAGCAAGGCGGCATTGCCCGCGACTGCGCCCACCGCGTTCCAGGTCAGGCCATCGGTGGAGTACTGCCAGGTGCCGTTGCCGCTACTGCCGGTCAGGGCAATCCCGGACAGCGCACCGGCATCGTCATCTGCATAGGTCAGCCCGCCGAGGATGGTCGAGACCAGCACGCCGGAGGTCGTTGTGTTCTCGTCGGTGCCAGGCAGTGCGTTCGGCCCGCCGGACAGCGTCGGCGCATCGTTGACCGCCACCACCGTCACTGTGCTGGCGATCGCCAGCACCTGGGTGTCGACGCCGCCATTGCTGGTGCCGCCGGTGTCGCGGATGCTGGTCAGGGTCACCACCCGGCTGGTGGTGTCAGGGGCCTGGCTGCTGTTGCGGTAGGCCAGGCCGTCGACCAGGGTCTGAGTCGCCGCCGTGGTGATACCGCCAACCTTGCTCAGGGTCACGGTAGCGGTGCTGCCGGTAATGTTCACCAGGTAGCTCATGCTATTGCTGGCGGTGGTGCCGGTCGTGCCGTTGAGCAGGACAATGGTGGTGCCGTCGACCACCAGCAACTCGTCGCTGCCATTGCCCAGGTTGCCGACCGTGAGGATCAACTGGTCGATATTCTGCCCCGCCTCCAGCGCACTGACGGTGACGCCGCTGAACAGGTCCGCCGCGCCACCGCCCTCGGTAAAGGTCGGGTTGTTCGGCGTCGCCACTACCGTCGGCGCATCGTTGATCGCGGTGATGGCGACGGTGACGTTGGCGTTGCTGCTGGTACCGCCGTCGCCATCGTTGACGGTGACGCGCACGGTCCGGCTGGCGCTGGCGATATCGCCGGTATTGCTGTTGCTGTAGGTCAGGTTGCGCAGCAGCGCTTCGACGCTGGCGGGCGTCGCGCTGGCGTTGAGGCTGATGACCAGGTTGTTGCCCCCGGTGCCGCCGGCCCAGGTGCCGATGGTCACGCCGGCATAGGTGATGTTGCTGCCCGATACGCCGATCTGGCCGGCCCCCAGGCCCTGGTCGCGGACACTGAGCACGTCCTCCCCCGCCACGCCGTTGGCGACGATCGCTACGGTGACATTGCCGCCGTTGAAGTCCGCCGAATCGGCATCGCTGAGGGTGGCATTGCTACCAGCATCGATCAGCACCGCAGTGCCGCCTTCGTTGAAACCGACCGAATCGCCATTAAGGTTGCCGACCACCGGCACGGCATTGCTGAGGGTGGTGAAGTTCAGCGTGGTGTTGTTCTTGATGCCCTTGAAAATCGCGCCATCGAGGTCGGCGAAGGTCTTGCTGTCGAAGCGAATGGCGTAGCCGGTCCCCATCGCCAGGGTGATCGACGGGTCGATGGTCCAGGTCGAGCCGGAACCGGTGATCTGCCCACTGCCGACTGCAATGGTTTCGACAATGGCGTTGTCGGAGGTGCGCACGATATAGAGGTTGCCGCTGCCCTTGACCACACTTTCGTTGAAGGTCAGCACGATGTTGGCCGTGGGCGAAACGTTCACCCCGTTGTCGCTCGGGGTGGAGCTGACCACGATGGGCGGCCGGTCGTTCTGAATGACGTAGGTGCCGGTGGAGGTGTTGATCCCGGCATACAGGTCGACGTCACCGTCGCCGTCGAAATCGGCGACCCGGTAGTTGGTGCCGCTGGTGTCGGTCAGGCTCACGCCGGCAAACGGCGAAGCGGCCTGGGCCATGATGCTGAACGTGCCGTCGCCATTGCTGCGCGCATACTGCCAGGCCGTGCCGTTGCCGCCGGTCTGGTAGAGGATGTCGGTATCGCCGTCGCTGTCGAAGTCGCCCACCACCAGGCGCGCACCAAAGACCGGTGCCGGGAAGGTGGCGCTCGACTGGCTGCTGAAGCTGCCGCCGTCGTTGCGGTAGTAGTTGCCGGTGGCGCCGTTGACCCCGGTGAGGATGTCCAGATCACCGTCACCGTCGAAATCGCCGACCCGGTAGGCGTTGCTGTTGTGGTCGGCGAAGCTCAGGCCGGCAAACGGCGAAGCGGCCTGGGCCATGAGGGTGAAGGTAGCGTTGCCATTGTTGAGCGCATACTGCCACACCGAGCCATTGCCGCCGGTCTGGTAGAGGATGTCGGCGTCGCCGTCGTTGTCGTAGTCGCCCACTACCATGCGCACGGCGAAACTCAGCGACGGAAAGGTGGCGTTCGATTGGCTGCTGAAACTGCCACCGTCGTTGCGAAAGTAGTTGCCTTGGCCGCCGTTCACCCCGACCAGCAGGTCGATATCGCCATCGCCGTCAAAGTCCTCGGCGAACACGTTGTTACCCGCAGTGTCGCCCAGGCTCAGGCCGGCAAAGGGCGAGGCGGCCTGGGTCAGGAGGGTAAAGGTGCCGTCGCCGTTGCTGCGCGCATACTGCCAGGCCGTACCGTTGCCGCCGGTCTGGTAGAGGATGTCGGCATCGCCATCACCGTCAAAATCGCCCGCCACGGTACGCACACCGAACAGCGGCGCCGGAAAGGTAGCGGTAGAACCGGAGCTGAAGCTGGTGGCCAGCAGGCTCTGGTAGCCGCTCAACTGGGTGCCCAGGGAGGCGCTTTGCAGCACCCCGCTGCTGCGCTCCAGGGTCCAGTTGCCGCCCAGGGCCTGGGCCCCGGTGTCATCGACGGAGGCCGCGATATCGGCGCCGGTCAACGCCGCCAGCTGATCGACGAACGCCTGGCCGGCGCTGTCCTTGCCGACGCGACAGCCATACAGCATCAGGTCGCCATCGGCCTTGAGCGCCGAGCCGATGCCTTGCAGGACTGCGCTGTGCTCGGCCAGGTTGCTGCTGTCGAGCCAGACATTGCCGAGCTGTACGGTGCCCGATGCCCCGTGGGACAGCAGGTGGATGGTATCCAGGCCGTCGCGCCCTTTCAGGTAGTCGGCCATCTGTTGCAGGCCGTCCTTGCTCGGGTCGAGGATTACCACCTCGGTGCCGGCAGGCAGGCCGTTGATTAACTGTTGCGAGTCCTTGACCTGGCCATCGACGAACACCACTTCGTGGCGTTGTCCGGCCTGTTGGCTGCCAATGTCGGCGGAGGCCGGCGCAGCCTGTGCGTTGTGCTCGGCAGAAGCGCTGTCCTTGGCCGGCTCGGCTGTCGCCTCGGCCACGGCCTCCTGGGCAACGACCGCCACGGAGGCATCGAACATGATCCGCGGCTCCAGGGCGAACAGCAATGGTGCCTGGCCGCTGCCCGCAAGTGGCGTGGATTGCTGCGCCGCCTGACGCTTGAATCGCTCGATGAACTTCATGCCCCGCCTCCTGCTGTGCAACCGCCCTGCCCACAGGCAGCAAACGGTGGAAAGTGGCGGCGGCCCAGCGGGGCCGCCACCGAACTGCGCTGATCAGCTACGCGTAGGGAAGGTGCCTTCTAGCGCAATGATGTAGGTGACGCCCAGGTACGGATTACGGTTGCCGAATGGCTGGCCGCCGCCGGCCAGGCTCAGCGAGTTGGGGGCCAGGGTCACCGCACCGGTCATGTCGCTACCGTAGATGTTCACGGTGTTGCCGGCGGTATCGGCCGCGCGCGCCAGGTACAACGATTCGCTGCCCACGTCGCTGCTGCCGCCAACCGTCGAGATCACCTGCGCATGGCCGTGACTCGGCAGCTGGTTGTAGGTCAAGGCAATGTTCTCGACCCCGCCCACCTCGCCCAGATCGATATCGCTCAGGCCCGGCCCCTGCCCGGTTCCAATCGGGCTACGCCCGCGCAGGTCCGGCAGGCCGAAGGTGTTCTGGCCATTGCCGCCGTAGATCGTGCCAAGGATCGAAAACAGCGCCGCGTTCTGCGCGATAGGCAGGATCTGGGCCTGGCAGAGGGCATATCCGCGAGGCGCGAAATTGCCGCCGAACATCTTGATTTCACCGAGAAATGGTTCGCTCATCGGGCATTTCCTTACGTTGCGTTGTTGGAATCTCGGGCCTAGCCGCAGACCGCCTGGGGCGGTGCTTGGCATTCGCGATGGATCACCACTTCGAGGGTGTGGCGCCCGTCTGCCTCAGGCAGTGTCGGGGTCATCAGCAACACCCACTGCTGCCCCGCCGGGCCACCCAGGCGATACACCGCCTGGGGCAGCCGCACGGCGGGAGGCAAGGCAAAAACCGCGCTATAGCATTCATAACGCGCGCTCATCGGCGTACCGTCGAGCACTTGCAGCAACGTCAGCGGCAGCGCCTGGTCCGCGGCGAGCCAGAGTACGAAACCCTGCACGGGTGCCTGGGCCAGTTCGTCGCGGCTGGGGATGAGGTAGAGATTCTGTTCGCTCATGAGGCAATCCTGTCGGCGCACACCGGTGCCTGGCGGCGCATGCGCAGATAGACACCGGAAGTATTGATGGCCTCAAAACCGAACCGGGCATACAAGCGCAGCGCCGGGTTGTAGGGCTCGACCGACAACTCGACGGCCAGCCCGCGTTCATCGGCGCGCTGGAGCAGGTCCGTGAGCAAGCGGGTACCAAGCCCCTGGCCGCGGCAAGCCGGCAGCAGGGCGATATCGATGAGGTTGAGGGTGGTCTGGCCCCAGAACAGGTACAAGCGGCCGATGGGCTGCCCGTCTTGTTCGATGAGGTAGAATTCGGCGTCGTGAAAATGTACTTGATAGTACTGGTGCTGAGCCTGGAACTGCTGGTCGAGAAAGACCGCAATGGCCTCGGCAGACCAGCCGCTAGGGGCCATTTCCTCGCTGCGAGTGCTGGCGTAGAGCATCCGCAGGAAATCCAGGTCGGCAGCTTCCATCCCTCGAAGGGACACCGCGAACTTCATCATGAACGCAAACTTCCCTGTTTGGTTGGAACGCTTGGACCTGGAGCAAAATGATCGGCTGATCAGTGTGGCATTAAACTGATGGCAGATTAGTCCAATTGTTGAACAATCGCACGCTTAAAATCCACTTTCCCTTACACCTAGTGCGGCTACTCGTCGCCAGGCCGTCGCCACCAGCGATTCGCCACTACCTTCAAGCACCACAAGGCCACGGACAGGCTGTGAAACACCTGTTTGCGCGCCGTCTTGTAGGGTAAACCGCACCCCGTATTGCGCCTGCAATGGCTGGGCGCGGTTGTCCTCATCGCGGCGCACGGCAATTGGTCCCCGATGCTCGGAAACCAGCGCTTCCTGGTCAATATAGGCGACTCCGGTGGTGTCGATATCATCCAGCTGCACTTTCAGCGAGGCGCGCAACGGGTCGTCTGCGACAAAGCGCCCGGGCGCACCGGGCTGAACCCGCCACAGATCGGCTTCGGCCAGGTAGCCGCGCAGGCGCGTGCCCTGCTCCACCACTTCGGCCAGGGGCAAGCGCGCCGCCACCCAGCGGCCCGGCCCCAGATCGCCGAGCAGATCGCGCACGATCCCGGCATGCGGTGCGCGCAGCTTCAGCCGTTCACGTTGGGCGACAAAGCCGCGGTACTCGGCAACAGCCTCGGCCAGGCGCTGCTCAAGGATGCCACTGTCGCCAGCGGTTTCGCTGCGCCCGGCCTGACGACGCAACTGCAACTGCAGAATCTCGATTTCGCGGCGAATGATGCGCAGGCGCGAATCCAGGTCCGGGGACTCCAGCTCCACCAGCAGCTCATCCTTCGCCACGCGCTGGCCGTCATGCACCCGCACCTGGCGGATACGCGCCGCCGTCGGCGCATGCAACGCGCTGCTGCGCGATGCCTCGAGCATCGCCGGTGCTTCGACGTCACTGCGCCAGGGCACCAGCAACACCGCCAGCAATGCCAGAAGCCCCAGCCCTAGCAGCATCACCCGCCTGGGTTGGGCCTGCTCACGCTGTTGCCACCAGTGCCGGCCTTCGCGCCAGACCGGCAAACCGATAAACCAGACCAGCTCCACCAGCATCAGGAAAATACCCAACACCTTGAAGAACAGGTGATAGACCGCCAAAGCGATGCCAAAGAACAGCACGGCCCGCCACAGCCACGAGGCATAGCCCCAGACCAGCAGGCGCCGACGCATGCCGGCCGACCAGGGTTCGGGGGCCGGCTCGCGATAGCCGAACAGTGCCTCGCGCAGATGCCAGCGGCACAGGGCATAGGCCCGGCCCTGCAGGTTGTCCACCGCCCACAGGTCACTGAGCAGGAAGTATCCGTCAAAGCGCATCAACGGGTTGAGGTTGATTGCCAGGGTGGTAAGCCAGGTGGCGGTGGCCAGCATGAAGGCCGCCGTGCGCCCTGCGCCGTCCGGCAGCAACGACCAGGCCAGCAAGGCAATGCAGGCCAGCAGCAGCTCGGCAAGAACTCCGCCGGCGCCGATCAGCAGCCGGGTGCGGCGATCCTGCACGCGCCAGGCATCGCTGACGTCGGTATACAGCATCGGTAACAGCACCATGAACGCCAGGCCCATGCTCGGCACCCGGCAGCCGGCGCGTTTGGCCATATAGGCGTGACCGAACTCGTGACACAGCTTGGCGAAACCCAGGGCGATGGCGAAGGCGATCACGCCGCCGAGGCTGAGCAGGTGCGGAAAGGTCGCCAGAAAGCGCTCCCAGTCACGCATCACCAGCAAGACCCCCAGCCCCAGTACCAGCGGCAGGCCATAGCGCAGAAGCCTGGGCCCGAAGCGCGCCAGCCACGGCCAGGTGCGATTGAGGAAGGCATCCGGGCGCCAGAGCGGAATGCGGAAAAACAGGTACTTGTGCAGCAGCTGGGTCCAGATCCCCTGGCGCTGGTTCGCGGCCTTGAGCGCGTAGCTGCCGCGTTGTTCATCATCGCCGGGCGTGACCAGGTCGTGGCCACGCAAGAAGCGCAGCAATTCTTCCACGGCCGCCGCCGGCAACGGCACCCCCGCTTCGCTATTGGCGGCGGCCAGGACCTGTGCCGGGTCGCCCAGTGCCCAGTGGCGCAACAGGCGCATTGCCGGGGCACCGAGCTTGAAATAGCGCCCGCGCAACGGGTCGGCCAGGGTCCATTGTGGCGCGCCGTCCAGCCCCGCTGAGCTGGCCGAGAGCTGCAGGTCCGGGCGCAGGGCGGGCAGGCTCACACCCCCACCGCCTGGCGCAGCGCCGCCAACGGTCGGCGCAACAGGTACAGGGCCAGCGGGGCGCGCTGACCGAAGACCTTGGCCGTGCCACGCAAGCCGATCCGCGGTGGCCCGGCACTGAAGCGTGCGTCCAGCCGGTAGGCCAGCTGCCCGGCCGGCGTGGTCTGGGCCTGATAGGCGGCGCGTTCAAGCTGTGCGCTATGACGATGCAACGGATCGCTATCGAGAAACAGCGCCACCTCGGCGCCCGGTGCAAGGTCGATGGCATCGGCAACGGGCAATTCGATACGCAGTTCGGCCTCGGCCGGGTCGGCGATTTCCAGCAGGCGTTCACCGGTTTGCACCGGTTTGCCGGTTAAGCGCTGGGCGTCTGCAAAAACTGCGATGCCCTCGCGTTCGGCACGCACTTCAGTGCGCGCCAGCAGATCGCGGGCGTAGTCGTATTCAGCGCGTTTCTGTTCGACCCGTGCGGCCAGCAGGTCAAGCCGGGCACCGGATTCGGCATCGGAGAAGGCCCGCTGGGTATTGGCCTTGAGTTCGGCCTCGGCGACGCCGAGGGTGCGTCCGGCCACATCCGCCTGCGCCTTGAGGCTGGTGGCGTCAAAGCGCAGCAACAGCTGGCCGATGGTCACGCGCTGGTTGGGTTTGACCAGGAACTCGGCGATCACCCCATCCAGTGGCGCCGCCACCACCTGGCCGTTGCGCGGCACGACTTCGGCCGGCGCCAGCACCGACTGGCGCACAGGCACGAACAGCAACAGCAGCACGATACTGGCAAGCGCCCAGCGGGTCCGTAGCGGCCAGCGCAGGCGCCACGGCTTGCCAGGCTGCAAAGCGCGCCAGGCATGGCTGTAGCAATCCCCCAACTGCACCAGCAGTGCTTGTTCAGCCTCGCTCCAGAGCGTGTCGCGGGCCAGCCAGAGGCCGCCGAACACTTCACCTCGACGGTCCTTGAGCGGTAGCCAGAACGCTTCGGCCGCCGACAGTGCCTGCCAGTCCTCGCGGCTGGCGGCATCCAGCGCCTGGGCGCGCACCGGCGCGGCATTGGCCAAGTGCTTAGCGGCTTCCAGGCAGCCGACCGCACGCTCGATGAACGCCACGAACGGCGCATTGGGTTCGACCACACTGATGCCGGTGAGCGCCCGGACCTTGCCAGCGATCAGCAACACGGCATGGCGGTAGCCGAACAATGCCTGGCCATCGTTGACCATGGCGAAAGCCAGGGCGTCGACCGTGGCAGCGGCCCGGGCCTGGCGCTCCAGGCCCAGGTAATGGGCCAGCAGTTGTTCGAGCACACCCGGGACGGGGGCGTTCATGGCTGGTCGGCAAAATGCGCGGTACCGCTCATTCCCGCCAGCAAGCCCGGGCTGTTGGCCGGCAGCGTGCCGATCAACAACAAGGTCTGGCTGCCTTCATCAATCCGAGCGCCGAGGCGCTTGACCGAGGCATCGAGGGGTTTGCCGGTTTCGTCGGGGGTAAAGCTGAACTTCTGCTCCGGCTTGAGCCGCCCCAGCCAGCGCGAGGGCACCAACAGGTGGACTTCCAGGGAACGGTTGTCGACGATCTCCAGCAGTGGCGTGCCACTGGCGACACTTTCATGGGCCTGGACCTTGCGGGCGACCACCTGCCCATCGAAAGGGGCCTTGACCTGGCAACGCTGAACCTGCACCTGGTACACCTGGGCTTCAGCCTGAGCCTGGGCCTGGCGGGCCTCGGCCAGGGCCACCTCGAAACGCCCTACTGAATTGAGCGCAGCCAGTTGCTGCTTGTTGCGCAGCTCTTCACGGGTGGCTCGCACCGCAGCACCGGCAGCACTCTGCTGCGCCTGGTAGGCGCTGCAGTCGAAGCGCACCAGCACATCGCCCTTATTGAACGATTGGCCTTCGGCATAGGGTATTTCCACCACCCGCCCGGCCAGTTCACTGGCCAACAGCGCCTGGGAGCGCGCCCGCAACACGCCACGGACCTCGCTGGCGGTGGAGGTAGCACCTTCGAGCAACGGGTCAGGGTCCGTTGCGGCCTGAGCCCATCCGCTGGCCATCACCAGCACCATCCACCACGCTGATCGCTTCATGTTGCTGCATCCTTGCGGTTATGGCCGGATGCTATCAATCTTTTCGGCCATCCGGAAGTCGGATGCCGGTCCATCCGGCTGGACTGCATGACCCTTCCCACCCCGACCAAGTGATCTTGAAATGCCACTTTGCTCTGCTAGCGTTAGCAGCGCACCAGCGCATCCCCGCGTTCGCGGGATGCAACTGCGGTACAAGGACGATAGACCCTCTGCCAACAATGATTGGAGGCAACTATGAGCGCAGTCACCAGTTCGACCAATTTCGGTCATGGCTACCCCACCCCCGGCCCACAAACACCCAACGCACAGAAGGTGCTGGACCATGTGTTCTTTCTCTCCGAGTCCGCCTGGAAACAGGTCCGCGAAGAGGAGCAGTTCGACTTCATCATTATCGGTACCGGCTTCTGCTCCCTGGCCTTCGCCGAGCGGATCCTGAGCAGCAACCCCAAGGCGCGGATCCTGATGATCGAACGCGGGCCGTTCTTCCTCCCCGAGCACTTCCAGAACCTGCCGATCCCCTACCAGAAAACCCTCGGTGGCTTTTCCGAAACCTTCCCCTGGACCCTCTCGGCCCGCACCGCCAACCAGCCACCGGGCAACATCGGCTGGCAGCACGGCATGGTGCCGTTCTTTGGCGGGCGCAGCATCATGTGGAGTGCCTGGTGCCCACGGCCAACCAAAGATGAAATGGCCTTCTGGCCCGAGCAGACCATCGCTGCCGCCGAGGCCCGCTTCGAGTCGGCCGAGAGGCTGCTCAACGTGATCCCGGCCGACAAGATCGACACCCAGCTCGACCCGCAGGTGCGCGCCCATGTAACCGAGCAGCGCCCGGTCTACGGCACCCTGCAGCTTGAGTTGCAGAATATGCTCGAGCACAACATCGGCAAGATCGACTCGGCCACGCGCTGGCTACCGGCGCCACTCGCCGCCGCTGCCGACCGTGCTGGCGGCGTTGACTTCGCCAAGTTTTCGACCCCGGCCTCGATCATGGAACTGGCGGGCAAACAGGCCGACCTTGCCGCCGCCGGCACCGGCAGCCCGCTGCGCATCATTACCGAGTGCATTGTCGAACGTATCCACCAGCAGGATGGCGTGGCCACTGCGCTGCAAACCTCGCGCGGGGTGGTCAACATCGGCAATGCCAAGCTGATCCTGGCCATGGGCACCCTGCCGCCGGCGACCTTGCTGATGAACTCGTTCCCGCAGGTCAAGCGTGCTGGCGATCGCTTTACCGCGCACTTCATCACCTCGGTGGTGGCGCGGGTGCCGCGCAAGGACTACCCGTTCGCCGCCAAGCTGGCCGAGCTGGAACTGGCGGCGATCTACCTGGCCGGCAAGAACCAGGACAACGGCATGCAGTACCACGTGCAGCTGTCGGTACTGTCTGACCGCGAGCCTGCAAAGAACGCGCAGAAAGCCGCGCGCTACATGCCTGACGTGGTGGCCACCGCATCCATGGCACAACTGGAATCGTCGAAGGATTACCTGGTGTTCGTTTGCGCCGTGCTCGGCGAGATCGACTTCCGCAACCCGGAAAACCACTTCCACCTCAACGGCCAGGCCGACCCCACCACCAACGTCAACCTACAGGTGCTGGCCAGCGAAACCGACCGGCAAACCTGGGACACCATGGATCAAGGGACCTTCCAGATGATGGAACGGGTGTTTGCCCCCGAGGGCAAGGTCGAATACTGGCATGGCGACCCGAACCTGGGCCATTGGACCAGCGAGCGGCCAAGCATTCCCGAGCGCCGGGTGGCCGGGCTGGTGCACGAAGGCTCGACGCTGTGGATTGGCGACAAGGACGAAGGCGTCGTTGGCCTGGATTACCGTCCCCATGGCGTGGAAAACGTCTACGTCACCGGCGGCGCGCTGTGGCCGGCTAGCGGTTCGTGGAACCCGACCATGACCATGGTGGCCCTGGCCCAGGACCTGGCTGACCAACAACTGCACTGCATCAATGCCGTCCAGCCGCTAACCTCGGACCTGACCGAAGTCTGACAGTAGGAGCGGGCTTGCCCCGCGATGAGGCCAGTCAAACCCATCGCGGGGCACGTCAAAATACCCACACGCTATGTTCAGGCCCTGCAGTGGCGTTGGCGAATCAGCTTCTTGTCGATCTTGCCGACACTGGTTTTCGGAATCTCGCTGACAAAGCGCACCAGCCGCGGGATTGCCCATTTGTTCAGGTGACCGCTGTCGACGAAAGGCTGCAGGTGCCGAGCCAGCGCTGGCTGGTCCAGCTCGACACCGGCGACGCAGACCACCAAGGCCAGGGGCTGCTCGCCCCATTGCGCATCGGCCACCCCGACCACCGCCACCGAATCGACCCCACTGTGCTGGCTGATCAGGCTTTCCAGCTCCACCGAACTGATCCATTCGCCGCCGGTCTTGATCACGTCCTTTATCCGGTCGCGGATCTGCAGCATGCCGCGCTCATTGATGCAGGCCATGTCGCCGGTGTGCAGCCAGCCGCCGGCCCAGAGTGCGGCACCCTGCTCCGGCTCCTTGAGGTAGCCCTGGGTCAGCCATGGCGCGCGGACGACGATTTCGCCGAGGCTTTCGCCATCATGGGCAATGTCCTCGCCTTGTTCGTCGACGATGCGCAGGTCAACCAGCGGGATCGGCACCCCGGCGTTGATGCGCAAGGGCAGTTGCGCTTGCATGGGCAGCGCCAGGTCTTCAGCGCTGAGGCGGGTGACGCTGAGCAACGGGCAGGTCTCGGACATGCCATAACCGCAGTGCACGCGAATGCCCCTGGCGCTGGCCCGCGCCGCCAGGCCCTGGGTGAGTGCGCTGCCGCCCAGCAGCATTTTCCAGCCACTGAGGTCGGTGCGCCGGCCTTCGTCGCAGTCGAGCATCATCTGCAACAGGGTCGGCACGCAGTGCGAAAAGGTCACCTGCTCTTCACGCATCAGCCTCACCAGCTGGTTGGGTTCGTAACGGCCGGGATAGACCTGCTTGATGCCCAGGGCCGTGGCCACGTAGGGCACTCCCCAGGCATGCACATGGAACATCGGCGTAATGGGCATGTACACATCGCCCGAGCGCAGCAACGGCTCGCCCCCGCAGGCAGCGAAGGTGCCCAGTTCGTTGAGGGTGTGCAGCACCAGCTGGCGATGGCTGAAGTACACGCCCTTGGGGTTGCCGGTGGTGCCGGTGGTGTAGAACAGGGTCGCCATCGAGTTCTCGTCGAAATCGGCGAAGTCGAAGTGCGTGCCCGCGCCGGCCAGCAGTGTTTCGTACTCGCCCAGCAGTGGCAGTTCACTGCTGATATCAACGCCGTCGCTCAGGCGGATGTAGCCTTTTACCGTCGGCAACTGGTCGCGCAACTGGACGATCAGCGGCACAAAGTCGTCATGCACCAGCACCAGGTGATCCTCGGCATGGTTCATGGTGTAGCGCACTTGCTCGGGTGACAGCCGCACGTTGACGGTATGTAGCACCGCGCCGAGCATCGGCACGGCAAAGAAGCACTCCAGCGCGCGGTGGCTGTCCCAGTCGAGCAAGGCCACGGTGTCGCCGGGTTTGACTCCGGCCCGGGTGAGCACATTGGCCAGGCGCTGGATGCGTTCGAGCAAGGTGGTATAGCTGTAGCGCAGTTTGTCGGCGTAGACGATTTCCTGGCTGGGCTGATAGCGCACGCCTGACAGCAGCAGGCGCTTGATCAGCAACGGGAAGCTGTAGGCCCCGGGGGCCGGTTGCATGATGCGGGTGGTGGTCATGGGCGCGTCCTTCACAGTTGCTCGGCCTTCAGCAGGTACAGGCTTTGGCTGCCGGCCTTGACGCTGGCGCTGAGCGAATGGATGCGCGGCAGCAAGCGCGCAAAATAGAAGCGTGCGGTGCCCAGCTTGCTCTGGTAGAAGGTGCCGTGCTGATCCAGGACGACGTCAGCCATCTGTGCCCACAAGTAGGCATACAGCGTGTAGCCAAACACCTGCAGATACTCCACCGCCGCCGCGCCGATTTCCTGGGGGTTGCCCTGGGCGCGATCGAGCACCCAGGCGGTCAGGTCGTCCAGGTTGGCCAGCGCGAGCAACAACGGCGTCTTGAACTCGGCGCGTGACGGCGTCAGAGCCTGGGCAAAAGCCTTGATCTCCTGCGCCAGCGCCGCGTAGCTGCGGCCACCGTCGGCAACCAGCTTGCGCCCGAGCAGGTCCAGGGCCTGGATGCCATTGGTGCCTTCGTAGATCTGGGTGATACGGCAATCGCGAATCAGCTGCTCCTGGCCCCATTCGCGAATGTAACCGTGGCCGCCGAACACCTGTTGACCGTGCACGGTGGTTTCCAGGCCCATATCGGTCAAAAATGCCTTGGCCACCGGGGTCAGCAGCGCCACCCGTGCTTCGGCCTGGGCACGCTCATCGGCTTTTTCACTGTACTTGGCCAGGTCCAGTTGCAGTGCAACGTAGGTGGAGAACGCCCGCCCGCCTTCGTTCAGCGCCTTCATGGTCAGCAGCATGCGCCGTACATCCGGGTGCACGATGATCGGGTCGGCCGCCTGTTCAGGCGCCTGCGGCCCGGTAGATGCGCGGCTTTGCAGGCGTTCGCGGGCATAGGCAACGGCGTTCTGGTACGAGCGCTCGCCCAACGCCAGGCCCTGGATACCCACGCCCAGGCGCTCGTAGTTCATCATCGTGAACATGGCGTTGAGACCTTTATTGGCCTCGCCCACCAGGTAGCCGGTAGCGCCGTCGAAGTTCATCACGCAGGTGGCCGAAGCCTTGATACCCATCTTGTGCTCGATGGAGCCGCAACTCACCGCGTTGGCCTGGCCCAACCCGCCGTCTTCCTCGACCATCAGCTTGGGTACCAGGAACAGCGAGATGCCCTTGGCGCCGGCCGGTGCATCCGGCAGCTTGGCCAGCACCAGGTGAATGATGTTCTCGGTCAGGTCCTGCTCGCCGCCGGTGATGAAGATTTTCGTGCCAGTGATCCGGTAGCTGCCATCGGCCCCAGGTTCGGCACGGGTGCGGATCAGCCCCAGGTCGGTGCCGGCATGAGGTTCGGTCAGGCACATCGACCCCGACCAGCGCCCTTCATACATAGGCGGCAGGAAGCGCGCCTTGAGCGTCTCGCTGGCGTGATTGAGCAGCGACAGACAGGCCCCGGCGGTGAGCATCGGGTAGAGGGCGAATGACAGGTTGGCGGCGTTGAGCATCTCCTCGACCTGGGCGGCAATGACCTTGGGCATGCCCATGCCGCCGTATTCGCTGGCCCCGGCCACGCCGACCCAGCCGTCTTCGGCGTAATTGCGATAGGCCTGGGCAAAACCGTCCGGGGTGCTCACGCGACCGTCTTGCCAGCGGCAACCCTGCTCGTCGCCACTGCGGTTGAGCGGCGCCACCTGCTGGGCGATGAGCTTGCCGGCCTGCTCGAGAATTGCCCGCGCGGTGTCGCTATCGACCTGCTCGGCGAGGGCCGGGATCCGCGCCCACTGGCCGGGGATGTCGAATACTTCGTTGAACAGAAAATCCATGTCGCGCAACGGTGGTAGGTAATCAGACATGCGATGAACACTCGGCTTTTGGGTTGTTGACGTGCAGCCCCTCGACGTTCGTGGGGCTGGGTGAAGGCGCCCGTGCCTTGCTGGCGGGCAACAGGAAGTGCGACAGCGCCGGGATCAGGATCAGCGCACCGAGCATGTTCCAGAGGAACATGAAGGTCAGCAGGATGCCCATGTCGGCCTGGAACTTGATCGGCGACCAGGCCCAGCCCACCACCCCGGCGGCCAGGGTGATGCCGACCAGGCCCACCACCCGGCCGGTAAAGGCCACGGCATTCTTGTAGGCCTGGGCCAGCGACAGGCCCTGGCGCTGGTAATGCAACTGCACGCTGAGCAGGTACAGCGCGTAATCCACGCCAATGCCCACGCCCAGGGCGATCACCGGCAAGGTGGCGACCTTGACGCCAATACCCATGGTCACCATCAGCGCCTCGCACAGCACCGAGGTGAGCATCAGTGGCAATACCGCCACCAGGGTCGCGCGCCAGCTGCGAAAGGTGATCAGGCAGAACAGCGTCACCGCCAGGTACACCAGCAACAGCATGCTGCGGTTGGCGTCGCGCACCACGATATTGGTCGCCGCCTCGATCCCGGCGCTGCCGGCCGCCAGCAGGAACTGGCGATCCTCGCCGCTGTTGGCCTGGGCAAAGCGCTCGGCAATCGCCACCACCTGATCGAGGGTGTCGGCCTTGTGGTCCTTGAGGTAGGCGATCACCGGCATCAGCGAGCAATCGTTGTTGAACAGTTCCGGGGCATTGACCGAGGCTTGCTGGGCGGCGTAGTTGAGCACGTCCTGGTTGCGCTGGATGCTGCTCAGCTTGGGGTTGCCCTCGTAGGTGCCTGCGGTTATCTGCCGGACCGCGTTGGTCAGCGACAGGGTGGTCTGCACTTGCGGGTTCTGCTGTAGCGCCCAGGCCAGGCGGTCGGCGAGCACTAGGGTCTGGTAGCGCAGGCAGCCTTCCGGGGCGGTCTTGATCATCACCGCAAAGGTGTCGCTGGACAGCGCGTAATGGCTGGTGATGTAGGCGTTGTCGCGGTTATAGCGCGAGTCGGCGTGCAGCTCCGGGGCACCGCTGTCGAGGTCGCCGATCTTCAGTTGCAGGCTCAGCCAGAAACCGCCGGCACCGAGCAATGCGGCCACCAGCACCGCGGCGCTGGCCCATTTGCGTTCGGTGAAGCGGTCGAGCACGTCCCAGAGTTTGCCGAAGCCCCGGTGCTCGGCCGCGCGCAGGTCGATACGCAAGGCCCGTTCCGCCGCCTTGCGCCCGACGCCCACGTACGACAGCGCTACCGGCATCAACAGCAGCGAGGTGAAGATCAGCACGGCGACACCGATGCTGGCGGTAATCGCCAGGTCCTGGATCACCGGGATATCGATCAGCATCAGCACGGCAAATCCCACCGCATCGGCCAGCAAGGCGGTGACGCCGGCGACGAACAGGCGCCGGAAGGTGTAGCGCGCAGCGATTTGCCGGTGGGTGCCGCGGCCGATGTCCTGCATGATGCCGTTCATCTTCTGCGCCGCGTGGGACACGCCAATGGCGAAGATCAGGAACGGCACCAGGATCGAATACGGGTCGATGGCATAGCCCAGCCAGGCGACGATACCCAGCTGCCAGACCACCGCCGTCAACGAGCACAGCACCACCAGCAAGGTGCTGCGCACGCAGCGGGTGTAGAGGTAGATGATCAGCAGCGTGGTCAGCACCGCCAGGGCGAAGAACAGCATCACCTGCAGCAGCCCGTCGATCAGGTCGCCCATCAGCTTGGCGAAGCCGATCACGTGCAGCTTATAGACACCACCCGCTTCGTAGTGCGCGCGCAATTGCTCGAGCTTGACCGAGAACCCGTGGTAGTCGATGCCGGCGCCGGTCGCCGAGGCCTGGTCGAGCAGCGGCACGATGAGCATGCTTGATTTGAAGTCGCGGGCCACCAGGCTGCCGACGATGTTGGCCCGCTCGATGTTCTGGCGCAGCTGCTGAATGTCGGCGGCCGAGCCCTGGTAGGCATCGGGCATCACCGGCCCGCCCTGGAAGCCCTCTTCGGTGACTTCGGTCCAGCGCACCGCCGGGCTCCACAGCGACTTCATCCAGGCGCGGTCGACCCCCTGGCTGAGGAACAGCTCGTCGTTGATCTGGCGCAGGGTCTGCAGGTAAGCCGGGTCGAAGATATCGCCACGGGTATTTTCCACCACCACCCGCAATGAATTGCCCAGGCCGCGCAGGGACTGGCGGTTGTCCAGGTAATTCTGGATGTAGGGATGGCCCTGCGGGATCATTTTCTCGAAGCTGGGCCGCAGTTCCAGGCGGGTCAGGGCCATGTAGCCCAGCACCACGGTGACCAGCAGCATGCACAGCATGAACGGCAGCCGATGGTTGAACACCAGGCGTTCGAGACGATTGCCGGAGCGCGCGTCGAAGTCGCTGAGGTTGCGGATCACCGGCAAGGTGTCTTGTTGGATGTCGGCCATCAGGGTTTTCTCTTGTTATGGCTGCTGCGGTTGTTCGAGGGCCAGGGTGCGAATGCCACGCTCACCGACCAGCACCAGGTCGGCGGCGCTATCGAAGGCCGCGCCGCTGACCGGGGCGCGCTGGGTTTGCGCCACGGGGCTGAAGCTGGCGCCGTCGTCACCGCTGACCAGCAGATCGCCGGCCTGGCTCGCCAGCCAGAAACGCCCGCTGGCGTCGAGGCTGGCGGCGGTGATGCTGCTGGTCAGATCAGTTTTGACCGCTTGCCACTGGGCACCGCCGTCGGTGCTGCGCAACACATGGCCGCGCAGCCCGTAGGCCAGCAGCGTCCCAGGCTTGCCAATGACGCCGAAGTAAGTGCCGGCATACGGCGTGGACAGCCGCTGGAAGCGTTCGCCATCGGCGCTCAACTTGAGCAGCAGGCCCTGCTCGCCGCTGATGTACAGCGCGCCGTCGACGCTGGCCAGGCCGGTCAGGTGC
Source organism: Pseudomonas sp. JV241A (assembly GCF_900275665.1). Taxonomy (NCBI): domain Bacteria; kingdom Pseudomonadati; phylum Pseudomonadota; class Gammaproteobacteria; order Pseudomonadales; family Pseudomonadaceae; genus Pseudomonas; species Pseudomonas sp. JV241A. The sequence goes on along the minus strand of NZ_OPYO01000033.1, from coordinate 360,966 downwards.
AGGCCCTGCGGGTTGTCACTGCGCTCGAGCCAGGGCGTCCAGTGCTGGCCGCCGTCACGGGTGTGCAGCAGCAGGTTGAACACCCCGACTGCATAGCCGTGGCGGGCATCGGCGAACCACACGTCGAGCAACGGCTTGTCGGCGCCCTCTGCCACCAGGCGCTCGCCCTCGCCTACCCAGCTCGCCCAGACAGGGTCCGCGGGCGCGGCCAGGGCTTTGGCCTGGTAGTACGCCAGCACCTGGTCACCGAGCACCCGGCCGTCCAGTTGCTTTTCCCAGCTCAGGCCGCCATCGCGGCTGTGCAGGATCACCCCGTCGTTACCCACCGCCCACCCAAGCTCCGGCGTCGCGAAGGTCAACGCATTGAGGTCGGCGCTGACCGGCACCTGTGCCTGTTGCCAGTGACTGCCATGGTCATCCGAGTACAGGATGTGCCCGCGCGGCCCCACCGCGACCATCCGTGCGCCGGCGCGGGCGACATCGCGCAAGGCGCTGCTCGCAGCCAGCGCACTGGGCAGCGCTGGCAGGTCGAGCACGTCGACGTAAGGCTCGGCCTGGACCGCGCCCTGCAGCGCGGCCCAGGCCAGCAGCAGCACGCTGCAGCGTTTGAACATATCCATCCCTGATCCTCCTCAAATGCGTGCTCGACAGGCTCAGCGAATGCCGGCCCCGGCCAGGGACTCGGGCGACCACTGGGTGCGCGACAGCGGCTCGATATAACGAATGCCGCCGTAGGCACCGACCACGCCATTGAGGTTGTAGGTGCCGCCGATCAGGTCGTAGATCATGAACGGCGTGGCATCCGGGGTCTGTTTGTCGTAGCTCTGGCTGAGGAAGGCGAAGGAGCCGCGGTACAGCTGACCACGGGCGTCGTACTGGTCCGAGGCCAGGGCAATCCAGCTGTCCTCGTCGAGGTAGAAGCGGCGCTTGTGATAGATATGCCGGGCACCATCCTTGAGCTTGCCTTCCACCACCCAGACCCGGTGTTTTTCCCAGCGCACGAACTGCGGTGCCAGGTGATTGGCCGTGGTCAGCTGCTTGACGTCGGTGTTGTAGGTCAGCCGGTAGGTGTTGTAGGGCACGTACATTTCCTGCTTGCCGACCAGGGTCCAGTCGTAGCGGTCCAGGGCGCCGTTGAAGACGAACACGTCATCGTAGGTGCCCGAGCCCGAGGTGCCCGGGTTGGGCGTGTCGTAGGCCAGGTTCGGTGCCAGCTTGACCCGACGCTGGCCCGGCAGGTACTGCCAGGCGCTGCGTGGCTGCACCAGCGGGTTGGCGGCATCGCGCAGCATCATCGCCTCACCGGCGCGCCGGGCTGGCGCGGTGTAGGTGAGCTTCATCTGGTAGTAGGTGTCCTTGGCGCCGATCGGCTTGGCCATGTCTTCGTAGATCGGGTAGCTGATGTTGGCCTGGCCGGTGGTGCTCAAGGTCGCGTTGCCGGCAGCATCGACGTTCCACGAGTCGTACTTGGCGGTCATGCTCACGCCCTGGTAGCGCAGGAGGAAGTTCCACATGGCCTCGGCGCCGGTCTGCGGGATCGGGAACGGAATACCCGGCAGCACGTTGTCGACCGCACTTCCGCCCTCCTGGCTACGAGCGCCGACGGCGTTCTTCAGGGTGTTGTCGAGCACCGGCTGCGGCAGTGCCACGCTGCGATGGGTGGGGTAGACATCGACGCGAAAGCTCGGGAAACGCTTGAGCAGTTCCTGGGTGGTGGCGGTCAGTTGCCCCTTGTACTGCTCGGCATTCTTGCCATCGATGACCCGCAGCGGTTTTTCCTCGGCGAACGGGTCCGGGCGCATGCTTGCACCGCTCTTGAACGCCGCGGGTGGGGTGACCAGGCCGCCCTGGTAGGCGGGGATCGAACCGTCGGCGTTGGCGGCCTTATCTGCGCCGATGGGCGTCAGGCTGGTGCCCAGGCGCGCGGCCTGTTCGGTGGAGACAGCGGCGTGAGCCGCGTTCAGGGCAGCCAGCGACAGGCACGTGGCCAACAGGGTGTGCACGTAGTTCATGATTGTTGTTTTCCTGTGTGACTCAGAAGGTGGTTTTCAGGGTCAGGTACAGCGCGCCACGGTCCTCGGTGGTAGCAGCGCCGCCAGAGAACGCGGCGTAACCGCCGCCGTAGCAGGTGTAGTCCTGTTCGCCGTCCAGGGCGTTGGGGGTAGTGCCGTCGGTCTGGCCGTTGTCGCAGGACTGGGTCTTGCCAAAGCCATCGACGTACTTGAGGTCGACGAAGTACTGGTTGTAGATCGCCGCGCTCAGGCCCACGGCGTAGTTGCCGGTGTTCTCGGCGCCACCGCCCTGCACCGGCGATACGCCGTCCAGGCCGAGGTTGATCGACAACGGCATGCTCAGGTCCATGCCAGGGAACACCTGGTACCAGGTCGGGGTGAAGTTGACCGCGATCCCCCAGTTGTCGCGGGTCGGCTGGTCGATGCCGCGGTAGCTGCCCTTGCCCTTGTACAGGGCCTCGTTGTGGCTATCGAGCTTGAGCAGGTTGCTGTAGAACAGCTCGCCCAGCAGGGTCGCCGAATCGAACAGCGGCGTATCGCCAAGGGTCATCAGGCCGTTGAGGGTCCAGTGCAGGGTGTCGCCGGTGGCGCTCATGCTGTCGCCGTCCGATGGCAGTTCATACACCACGCCGCTGCTTGGCAAACGCGCAGGCAGCAGGCCGAAGCCCCCGCCCAGGCCGGCCTGCCCCGGTGCACTGAGAATCGCCGGAATACTCGCCAGGGGCATGTTGTGGCGAATGTTCAGGTCGCTGCCGACGCTGATACCGCCGACATCCTTGGACAGGCTCAAGCCGTAGATATCGATGTTGTCGGCATAGGCGAACTGATACGTAGCGCTTTGCAGCGAGTTGTAGAGGTTGCCCACCGCGCCCTGGGCGCTGCCCGGCGGGTTGCCGAACGGGCCGTTGGCGACGGTCAGGCCACGGGCATCAAGCCAGGCCTGGGGCAGGATTTCCGAGGTCTTGCGGTAGTAGAAGCCCAGGGTGCCGCCCAGCCAGTCGGGCGACCACTTGGCCATGACGCCCCAATCGCCGCGTTTGTCCGGGGTCAGGTCGTGGCCACGGCGGATGTTGGTCAGCGCGCCGCGCACCGGGATCAGCCCCGGAGTGCCGGTATGGCCGAGCAGGAAGCTCTGCGCGCCCTCGCCCACCAGGTCCGAGCCCCCGTAGTAGGTGCCCGCTTCCGGCAGCCGCGCGGCATCCCAGTCGAGGAAGTACTGCGCGCCGACGCTGAGTTCGGGGTTGACCAGAAACGCCGTCGAGAGCTGGTTGCGCGGCACGAACAGTTCCTTGGCTTCGGTGCCGGGAGACGCGGCCAGCTTGGCCAGGTCCAGGCCCGACTGCCCATAGCTCAGCGAATGCACCGGGTTGAGCAGGGTTTCGCCCCAGAACAGGTTGTGCTGGCCAAGCTTGCCGCTGATCTCGGATGAGTCGCCCACTTCACGGCGCATGAACACGAAGGCATCGAGCACTTCCCCGGACGGGCCGCTGTAGTAGCGCTGGGCGTAGTTGCTCAGGTGCGGGCTGCCCAAGGGCACGCCGGTGCCGGGCAAGCCGTTGAGGCTGGGGTTGATGCCCGACTGGCCACCGTTGCCGTTGACGAACGGGTTGGAGTTGGAGCCGGTGTTGTCATAGGCCTTGTCGTACCAACTGGCGGCGCTGACACGAAAGCCCATGTTGCCCTGGTAGATCACGTCCAGTTCGGTGAGCAGGTCCACGCGATTGGTGACCGTGGTCCCGGCCTTGCGGAAGTTGTAGTTGCCGTCGTTGTTGTTGGGGGTCGCCAGCAGGCGCTTGTCGGCGCTTTCGGTGCGCACGCCATAGTTGTACTTGACCGTATTATCCAGGCGCACGGCCCAGTCTTCACTGCCGGTATCGACCTCAAACGCCTGGGCGCCGGGTAGCGCCAGCAGGCCGATGGCGCAGGCCAGCAGGCAGCGCTGTGGCTTCACAGCACGGTGAATGCGAGGGTTTGGCATCGCGATGACTCCACTTATTGTTATTGTTTTTTTTCGCTGCCCGTCGTTTGCGGGCTTGGCTCAAGCGTCCGTGCGCTACTGCAGCATTAGCGATCCAGGGCCTGGATCAGGGTTTCAGCCAGGGGCCAGGGGCCGTAGCCGGCTGCCGGGTTGAGGTGGCCGACGGCGCCCAGTTCGAGCAACTGGCTGCCCCAGCCGCGCGCCATGGTGCTGACCGCCTCGAGGCTGGCCAGATGATCATCGCTACTGGCGGCGACGATGCTGGGGAACGGCAGCGGCGTGATCGGCAGCGGGCTCCAGCCGTTGGCGCGCAGGCTGTCCGGGCTTGGGTAGGCGGCGGGCCACGCCGCTTGCAGGTCCGGCGGCGCCGCCAGCAGCGCGCCCTTGATCGGCCGCTGATAGCGCGCGGCCCAATGGGCCACCATCAGCACCCCGGCGCTGTGCGCTACCAGCACTACCTCGCCGTCGATCTGCTGCAGCACCTGCTCGATGGCCTCGACCCGGGCATTGCAGTCCAGGCCGTTGCGCTGCAGCGCTGGCACCGTGTGCACCTTGGCCAGGCGCGCCGCCAGCAGGGTCTGCCAGTGTTCGGCAACGTGCTCGCGCAGGCCGGGGACGATCAGGACAGTTGCGCGGGTATGCAGTTTTTCCACGTCGGCACCTATGCTCAAGACAGTCCGCTCGCAGGTAATCTCGAGCGCTTGCACAGCCACAGTAATCAGCCCTCCCCCCTGGCGCTTTACATTGCGCGTCAGCGACTTTTCATTTGGTGACAGCGCTGCCGGCAAACGACCGGGCGCTCAGCAATAGCGGGGGTTGGCCGACGGAGCGCTGCTGCAGGCGGCTTCTCATTTGACGACACCCGCGCTATAACGAGTGACCCGCCACAGAAGCGGGACGCCCGATGACCACGCGTGGAAAACAACAACAATGACCGCCCTCGTACGTGCTGCAAGCCTGACCAACTACCTTGAGGTGTCTCGCCACCTTGGGCTCAACCCCCACGCCCTGTTGGCCCAGGTCGGCCTCAGCACCGCCCTGCTCGACGATCCTAACCAACGCATTGCGGTGTCCAGCGTGGTGACCCTGCTGGAAGAGTCGGCGCGGGTCAGTGGCTGCGAAACCTTCGGCCTGCGCATGGCCGAGCTGCGCCAGCTCTCGGATTTTGGCGAGATCAGCCTGCTGCTCAGCCACCAGCGCACCCTGCGCGATGCCCTGCAGGTGATCGTCCAGTACCGGCACTTGCTCAACGACGCCCTGGCCATCCATATCGAAGAAGCCGGCAAGACCGTGATCATTCGTGAAGAAGTGGTCACCGACCAGCCCCAGCGCGGCCGGCAGGCAACGGAACTGGCGATTGGCGTGATGTTGCGTTTGTGCGCCGCGCTGCTGGGGGCTCACTGGCACCCGATCAGCGCCAATTTCACCCATACCGCCCCGGCGGACCTGGCGATTCATCGGCGCATTTTTGGCTGCAAGCTGGTGTTTGGCAGCGAATTCAATGGCATCGTCTGCCCGGCTACCGACCTCGACACCGCCAACCCCTTGGCCAACGAGGCCATGGCGCGCCTGGCGCAGCGTTACCTGGACACCTTGCAGGCCGGTGGCAAGCTGTCGCTGGAGCTGGAAATGCGCAAGACCATCTACCTGCTTCTGCCCATGGGCCGGGCGACCATCGAGCAAGTGGCACAGACCCAGGGCATGAACGTGCGCACCTTGCAGCGGCGCCTGGAAGAATGCGGGGTGACCTTCAGCGACCTGATCAACGGCGTGCGCCGTGACCTGGTGATCCGTTACCTGGAAAACCCCAGCTACTCGCTGGGACGGATTGCCGACATGCTGGGGTACTCGATGCCCAGCTCATTTACCCGCTGGTTCATCGCCCAGTTCGGCATGCCGCCGGCCAGCTGGCGGGCGCAGCATGATCGCCGGCAAGATCAGCACTGAATGGATCGCGACCGCTGCGCGCTCGATCGCGGGGCAAGCCCGCTCCTACAGGTTCGGCGTACACAGATACATTGTGGGAGCTGGCTTGCCAGCGATGAGGCCAGTTCAGCCGGCACATCAGGCGTTGCCTGGACTACCATCGCTGGCAAGCCAGCTCCCACACGTTCGCGGAGCATGCAGAACGGTTGTGGGCAACCGTCTACAACCCCCAGTGCATCAATGCCAACACCAGCAGCACCAGGAACACCGTCTCACCCACCATCAGCGCAATCGGCTTGAAGCCCACCGCTGCCAGTTCCTTGAGCTGAGTCTTCATTCCCAGGGCGCTGATCGCCACCACCAGGCACCAGCGGGACAGATCGTTGACCCCACCCTGCACCGCCGCCGACACCCAGCCGGTACTGTTGACGCAGGCCAGCAGTACAAAACCGACCGCAAACCACGGCAGCAACGGCGGCCGCTGCCCGCTCGCATCCCCACCGGCCCGCCGGGTAATCATCGCCGCACAGACAATCACCGGCAGCAACATGGCCACGCGCATCAGCTTGACCACGGTCGCCACGTCCCCGGTCTCGGTCGACATGCTGTACCCCGCCCCCACCACCTGTGCCACGTCGTGAATGGTCGCACCGAGAAACACCCCGGCCTGTTGCGGCGACAACTGCAGCCAGCCGGCAATCATCGGGTAGAGGATCATCGCCAGGGTCGACAACGCCGACACGCCGATCACGGTAAACAACGTGGCGCGCTCTTTTTGCGGGTGATGGGGCAAGGCCGCGGCCAGGGCCAGAGCCGCCGAAGCCCCGCAGATCGCCGTGGCACCGCCGGTAAGCATGCCGAACAAGCGCTGAAAGCCCAGGGCACGGGCCGCCACCACCGAAACCAGGATGGTCACCACCACCAGGATCACCACCAGCGCCACCGGTTTCCAGCCCAGGCTGGCGATCTGGCTCAGGGTAATGCGCATGCCCAGCAGCGCCACCCCCAGGCGCAACACTGTGCGCGCGGTAAATTCAATCCCGGCCTTGCAACGGCCATCGGCCGCGAGAAAGTTCAGGGCCATGCCCAGCAACAAGGCAAACAGCATCACCGGGGCATCGTAGTGCTCACTGAGAAAGCTGGCCGCCGCCGCGGCGATCAGGCTGACGATAAAGCCCGGCGCCAGTTCCCGGGCACGGTGGTTGACGGCGGCAATTGCGATCACGCTCATTGGCCCGGTTCCTTGCACGCTAAGACGATGAACAGTTGCTCGCCCTGGCGCTCGACCGGGTAGCTGGCAACCTTGAGTTGATTGGAGTTGAGCAAGTAGCCGCTGGCCAGATCAAAGCGCAGGCCATGGGCGCAGCACTGGATCACCCGCCCGTCCAGGCGCCCGCCGCACAGCGAGGCGCCCTGGTGCGGGCAACTGTCGTCGATGGCGTAAAAGGTGTCAGCGACGTTGAACAGCGCCACGCTCTTGCCTTGCCATTCGAGCAGCACCCGCCCGTCACGCGCCGGCACTTTGTCGGCCGGTACCGGATAGCGCAGGCTCATGCCGGGACCACTTCTTCCAGGGCGTCGCCCATGGCCTGCAGCAGCACCGCGACCGGCTGGGCGCCCGATACCCGCAGGCGCTGATTGAAACGAAAACACGGCACGCCATCCGCGGCGCGATCATTGGCGCCAATGAACGGGCTGGCATCGCCGCGCAGGCAATCGGCAACCTGGGCCGGCTCCAGGCCACAGGCGCGGGCGATGTGCAGCAAGGTAATCGGATCGCCCAGGTCCTTGCCCTGCTGAAAGTAGGCGGCAAACAGCTTGGCCAGCAGGGCTTCAGCCCGTTCCGGCGAGCCCAGCGCCACGGCGCGCTGCAGCAGACGATGGGCGTCGGCGGTATTGGGCATGCGACTGATACGGGCAAAATCGATATCCACCCCGGCAGCCTCGGCGGCGGCGCGCACCTGCGCCTGGCGCAGGCGTACCGCCTCATCGCTGCCCAGGCGCTTGCGGTAGAAGGCCTCGAACGGCTGCCCGGTCCTGGCGATCTGCGGCAGCAACTGCACCCCGCGCCAGTGCAGGCTCACCTCAACTTCCGGCTGCTCGCGCCGCAACTGCTCCAGGGCCCGCTGCAGATGAGCCTGGCCGATCAGGCACCAGGGGCAGATAAAGTCAAAGAACACTTCGATCGACAACACTTGTTTCACGGTTTCAACTCCTCGGCCGCACCGGGTTCAACCGCCTGCGGGTTGTCGAGGCGGGCCATGTCACGGTGGTAATGACGCTTGGCGATGAAGAACACCGCGGCGGCGCCGATGCTGATCAGCGGCACCAGCTGAAAGGCGGCGTGCAGGCCGATCAGGTCGGACACCCGACCGGTAATCAAAGGCCCGGTCGCCAGGCCAAGCAGGTTGTTGGCCAGGGTCAGGGTGGCAAAGGCGGTGCCGTGCACCGAGTAATGAGTGAGGTTGGCGACCATGGCGCTGGACGGGCCGTTGGTGCCGGCGGCAACCATCATTCCCAGGCAGATCAGCACCAGTTGCGCCGTGCCCGAGGGCAGCGCGAAGGCCAGCGACAGCAACAGGCAGCTACCCAGGCAATAGCCGATGGCCAGGCTGATCTTGCGGTCCGGGCGCTGGCGGCCGAGGCGGTCGCAGAGCATGGCGCAGAGGATCATGCCAATGCCGCTGCACAGCACGATGATTGCCGCCACCACGCCGGCCTGGTCGGTGCCCATGGCGTAGTAGCGATTCAGGTAGCTGGGCATCCAGACGATCACCGTGCCGCCAACGAACAACTGCAAGCCACTGCCCACGTAAGCGGCGATCACCGAACGGCTGCCGTACAGGGTGTGCAGTGGCCGGGCGATCTTGCACGCGGGGGCGTTGACGCGCTGCGGGGCGATCTTCGCCTCCTTGACGATCAGCGGGTACAGCAACGCCAGCAACAGGCCGAACAAGGCCATGCCGGCAAACGCCCAGCGCCAGCCAAAGTGCTGGGCCATCAAGCCGCCCAGGGCCATGCCCAGTACTGAGCCGAACATGCCGCCGGCCATGAAGGCACCGGCCAGGGTGGCGCGCATGTCACGGGGGAACACTGCGACCACCACGGCAATGCCGACGCTGCCATAGGCCGCCTCACCGACGCCGACCAGAAAGCGCGCGGCGAACATCTGCGGGTAGTTGTCGGCCAGGGCGCAGCCGAGGGTGGCCAGGCTCCAGAGCACGGCCATCAGCACCAGGCTCCTGATCCGCCCGAAGCGGTCGGCCAGTAGCGACAAGGGAAAGGTCAGCAGGCCGACCATCAGCGCGACAATGCCGCTGAGCAGGCCCAACTGGCTGTCGCTCAGGGCCCATTCGGCCTTGAGCAGCGGAAATACCGCGTTGAGTACCTGCCGCGACATGTAGTCGGAAATCAGCAGGCCGAAGGTCAAGGCAAAGACAATCCAGGCATATCGCCGTGGAATGCCCCGTGAAGTGTCGGCGCCGTCGTCTGTGGCGCTGGCGAGATAGGCGGCCATGCTGCCTCCTTGGGGTTGTCTGGCATGAGTTTTATTGTTTTTGAAAAGCCCGACGGTCAGCGCTGCGGATCGGCGGCCCGGCACGTAAACACGTACCGGGCCTGGCCAATCAGGCGCGCTGCGGCACACCCTTCTGGCCCGGCTGGCGGTTAGGCGCCATGCCGTTGGCCTGGAGGGTCTGCTCGATGCTGCTGTACTGCTCGCCAATGCGGTAGATGGCCCGCGCTTCCTTGCCGTTGGCAATCTCACGGCCCAGTTCATGGGCCACGCGCACGGTCTGCTGGATCTGCTGCACCGAACCGAAGCGCTTGCCGTGCTGGTCGATGATGGTGTCTTCGTTGCCGCAACGCGGGTGCAGCCCCATGGCCAGGGCCATGGTGTTGAACGGCAGCACGTTTTTCAGCAGCGATTCGGCGGTCAGCGTGCAGCCGTTGGGTGCACGGTGAATGAAGTTGAAGAAGTTGAACGGGTTGGGGCCGTCGAAGCCGCCACCAATGCCGATCCAGGTCAGGTTCAGCGGGCCCATGTAGTCACCCTTGCGCACAATGCGTTCGAGGGTTTCCAGGGCGTGCATGCCGGTCAGCTGGAAATGCGGCTGGATACCGCTCGCCTGCAAACGGCGCAGGTGTTCGCGCACCCAGGCGGGACCGGCCGGTACGGTCATTTCGCTGTAGGCGGCCTGAATCGCCGGATGGGCCAGGGAGGTGCCTTCCAGGTACTGCGGATACAGCAGCTCCATGATGTTCATCTGCGTGGTGTTGATCGCCACGGTGACCTGATCGGGCTTGGGCGTCAGCTCTGCGAGCATGTGCCGGGTGTCATCGGACAGCCACTTGGCCGCCTCGCCATCGCTTTCCGGGGCGAACGAGATCGAACCGCCGACCTGGATGATCATCTCCGGCACCGCTTCGCGCACGCCGGCAATCAGTTCGTTGAATTTCGACAGGCGCTTGGAGCCCTTGCCGTCCAGTTCGCGCACGTGCAGGTGGAGTACGGTGGCGCCGGCGTCATAGCAGTCGACTGCCTTTTGCACCTGTTCGTCCATGGTCAGCGGGATGTCTTCGGGAAAGTCCTCTGGCATCCATTCCGGGCCATAAGGGGCGACGGTGATCACCACCTTTTCCATGTTTTCCGGGTGCAACGAATCGTCGAAGAATTGCATGCTGTAGTCCTCGGTCTTGTTATTGTCCTGGGGTGTTGCGGGCCTTCAGAAGGTGCGGTCGCCCTTGATCCCGGCGCGCTCCATCTTGCGGTGGCAAGGCGGGTAGTCCATCACCGCGTAGTGCTGGGTGCTGCGGTTGTCCCAGATCGCCACGCTGTTGGGCTTCCAGCGCCAGCGCACCTGGTATTCGGGCAGGTAGGCCTGGCTGATCAGGTAGCGCAGCAGATCACTGGCACCGGGGTTGGCGTCCTGGCCGAAACGCACCCGCTGCGGGGTGTGGTAGTTGCTGAAGTGGGTGGTGAAAGCATTGACGAACAGCACCTGCTCACCGGTTTGCGGGTGGGTACGCACCACCGGGTGTTCGGCATCGGGGAACTGCGCCTTGAGCGCCAGGCGTTTTTCCATCGGCATCGCGGCGCCAAAACTGGCCTCGATGCTGTGCCGGGCGCGCAGGCCCTCGATCTTGGCTTTCACATCCTCCGGCAGGTTCTGGTAAGCCAGCACCATGTTCGCCCACATAGTGTCGCCGCCTACCGGCGGGCATTCCACACAGCGCAACACGCAGCCCATGGGCGGTGCCTCGCGCCAGGTGGCGTCGGTGTGCCAGGCGTTTTCGTAGCGGTCGGCGGGCTGGTCCGGGCGCTTGTAGATCTGTACCAGACCCGGGTGCTCGGGGTCGCTGCCGGCCACCGGGTGGTCTTCCAGCTCGCCAAAGCGCCGGGCAAAAGCGACATGCTCGGCGCGGCTGAAGGTCTGATCGCGCAGGAACAGCACCCGGTGCTTGAGCAACTGCGCACGCAGTTGCTCGAACAGGTCGTCGTCATGAATCGCATCTGCCAGATTGACCCCGGTGACTTCGGCACCGAGAGCGCAGGTCAGTTGTTCGATGTGCATGCTGTTGCCCTCTTCAGATGACGAAGATCGACGAGCCGGTGGTCTTGCGCGCTTCCAGGTCACGGTGGGCCTGGACCGCATCCTGCAACGCGTAGTGCTGGTTGATCTCGATCTTGATCCGCCCGCTGCTGACATGCTCGAACAGCTCGCCGGCAAGGTCGGCCTTCTCGGCCGGGTCGGCGATGTAGTCGGCCAGCGCCGGGCGGGTCAGGTGCAATGAGCCTTTGATCGCCAGGATCTGCGGGTCGAACGGGGTGATGGTGCCGGAGGCAGTGCCGACGCAGACCATCAGGCCACGGCGCTTGAGCGAGTCCAGCGAGGCCATGAAAGTGCTCTTGCCGACGCTGTCGAACACCACATTGACGCCGACGCCATCAGTCAGCTCGCGTACGCGCTTGGCCACATCTTCATGGCTGTAGTTGATGGTGTGGTTGCAACCATGGGCGCGGGCCACTTCAGCCTTGGCCTCGGTGGACACCGTGCCGATCACCGTCAGCCCGAGCAGGCGCGCCCACTGCGAGACAATCAGGCCGACACCGCCGGCAGCGGCGTGCAGCAGCACCGTGTCACCGGGCTTGAAGTCATACAGGCGGCGCATCAGGTAGGCCGAGGTCAGGCCGCGCATGGTCATCGCTGCAGCGGTTTCGAAGGCGATGGTTTCCGGCAACTTGATCAAGGCTGCCGCCGGAATCAACCGCTCGGTGCAATAAGCGCCCAGGGTGTTGAGAAAACCGGTGTAGGTCACCCGGTCGCCAACGGCGACCTGGGTCACGCCCTCGCCCACCGCCTGCACCACCCCTGAGGCTTCCACGCCCATGCCGTTGGGCAACGGGATTGGATAGGTGCCGTTGCGAAAGTAGGTGTCGGCGTAGTTCAGGCCCACCGCCACCTGGCGCAGGCGCACCTGGCCCGGGCCCGGCTCGCCGACCTCGGCGTCCTCGTAGCGCAGTACCTCGGGGCCACCGGTTTCATAGAAGCGTACGACTTTGGCCATGCATGTCACTCCAGTCATCCTGACGCCGTGCGTCAATTCTTGTTGACTGGACTCTATGCCCTACGCCAGGCAGGTGCTTCGCATCGGACGACAAGCTGTTTTCATTTGATGACAAGCGCCCTGGGCTGGCCGCCTGGCGGGCTTTCTCGTAGCATGTCCAGGCCCTTCTTAGTGTCTGCGAGAGCTCGATGAAGTCCCCCGCCGGTTTGCTGTTTGCAGGTATTGAGCTGGACCGTGACAGCAGCACCCCGCTCTACCGCCAGCTGTACCTGCAGATTCGCAAGCAGATTCTTACCGGTCGCCTGCAGGGCGGCATTCGCTTGCCCTCGACGCGCACCCTGAGCCAGGAGCTGCAACTATCGCGCATCACCCTGCTCAATGCCTTCGACCAGTTGATTGCCGAAGGCTTTCTGGTCTCGCGCACCGGCGCTGGCACCTATGTCAGTGACGAGTGGCAGCGCAGCGCCGGCGCCGAGCCGCCAGCAGCGGCCGCGCCCAAGCTCTCGGACTTGAGCCGGACGATGCTGTCGCTGCGCAGCGATCATTTTCGCGGGGTGTCCTACGCCCACTGCGGCGATCAAGCACCGACCTCGTTCCTGCCCAGTCATGGCGCTTTCGAAGCCTTTCCCCAGGCATTGTGGAAGCGCCTGCTCAACCGCCACGGGCAAAAGCCGAGCAAGGCCATGCTCGGTTACGGCGAGTTGCAAGGCCTGCAGACGCTGCGCCAGGCGATTGCCGAGTACGTGTTCGACGCCCGCGGCATCGACTGCAACGCCGAGCAAGTGGTGATCGTCTCCGGCGCGCAGCAGGCCTTCAACCTGCTGGCGATGCTGCTGCTCAACCCGGACGAGCCGGTATGGATGGAAGACCCTGGTCATATCGCCGCGCGTATCGCCTTTCAGGCCCATGGCTGCCGGGTGGTGCCCGTCCCCATCGACGATCAGGGCCTCGATGTGCAACACGCCATTGGCGAATGCCCCGAGGCGCGCCTGGTGTTCACCACCCCGTCACGGCAACACCCGCTGGGTATGACCCTCAGCCACAACCGGCGCCTGGAACTGATTGACTGGGCGGCGGCCAGTGGCAGCTGGATTATCGAAGACGACTGCGACAGCGAACTGCGCTACCGCGGCCGGCAATTGCCGGCGCTGTACGCCATGGACCGAGGCGACCGGGTGATCTACGTCGGCACCTTCAGCAAGGTGCTGTTCCCTTCCCTGCGCCTGGGTTACGTGATTCTGCCCCCGGCACTGGTCGAACCGTTCTGCACCTTGCGCGCGGTGCTCGACCGCAGCCCGCCGACCCTGTTGCAGGCAGTGACCGCCGATTTCATGAGTGAAGGCCACTTCATTGGCCATATCCGTCGCATGCGGACGTTGTACCAGGCCCGCCAGCAGTGCTTGCTGGAGGTGTTGCAACGGCGCCTGGGCGGCTTTTTGCAGGTTGCCCCGGTCGAAGCCGGCATGCACCTGATTGCCTGGCTCCCGCCGCAGCTGGATGACCAGGCACTGGCCCGGCAGTTGGCCGGGCATGGCGTGCATACCTACGCCTTGAGTGACTACTGCCTCACGCGCTACTTGCCACCGGCGCTGCTGCTCGGCTTTGCCGGCACGCCCCAGGATCAGGCCGAAGCCAAGGTCGAGGCGCTGGTGCAGGCCCTCAGGGCGATTGGCCACCAGGTCTGAGCAGTGGCCTTATCAATTGATTGGTAATGGATCTATCGAGTGTTGCTCCGCGGCGCGATAAAGAACGCGCCGGTAGAACCGGTGTCCGCACCAGGAACGACTCGAATGAACACATTACAAGAACGCTTCGCTACGTTACTGAACCACAATGCCCAGGGTGCCCAGGCGCCACTGCTGACCCGCGAGCTGGCCAGCCGCCTGCTTGAACGCCTCGACCAGGCGCGGCTGTTTGCCCACGCCTACCCGCTGCTGACCAACCTCACCCACGGGCGCGTCACCCCGTTCGACCTGCTCGACTTCGCCTACCGCCATGAACTGGCCGGCCTGAGCCTGCACATGCTCGACGGTGAGCACAACAGCCTGGCGCAAATGAACACGACGCAATTGTGCGCCTTTGCTGAAAAGGCCCGGGCCCTGCAACTGGATGTGCACCTGGAAATCAGCAGCACGCGCAAGGCCGACGTCGATGCGGTGGTGGCCGTGGCCAAGGTCATCGGCAGCCGCAACATTCGCGTGTACTCACGTTATGAAGGCCTGCTGTCACAGGTCATGGACCAGATCGGTGGCGACCTGCTGTACCTGGCCCGGCTGGCCGATGCCCACGACCTGAATTTTGATTTCGAGCAGCATGAGGAGCTCAAGAGCGACGAGATCGCCCAGTTGCTGCGCCAGGCCAACCATCCACGGCTCAATGCCCTGTTCGATTTCGGCAACATGATCAACGCCTGCGAACAACCGCTGCAGGCCCTGCACAACCTCGCCCCGCATATTCGCCAGAGCCACCTCAAGGGCGTGCGGGTGGTGGCCGAAGACCAGGGCTTTGGCCACTGCGGGGTACTGCAAGGCAGCGCCGAGGACGAGCTGCCCGGCGCGCGCATGCTGTTCGAGTTGCTGATGCTCGGTGAACAGCAGCCCCAAGTGATCGCCTTCATCCTCGAACAGGAAAACCACTACCTCGCCCCGGCCTTCCGTCAACACAACGAGCCGGCCGATCCGTTCATTGCCTACCGGGAAATGAGCGACACGCCCCTGCCCGCAGGCCTGACCCTCGAGCAGATGCTGGCCGGCGAACAACGCTGGGCCAACAACCAGGTCAGCTACGTGAAGACCTTGCTGGCCGAGCTGCGCACCCTCGCCGAGTTGACCCTGGCCAGCCCTGCCAGCCTTTGAGCCCTACCCCACTACGCCTGGAGAATAACAATGACTGCGCACAACAAGGCCAAATGGTTCAAGTTCCTGATACTGATCCTGGGTGGCGGCACCGTCTACAAGCTGGCCAACCTCAAGGACGCGTTCTACGTACCCATGCAGGAGTTCATGGGCCTCTCGCACACCCAGATCGGCTTGCTGCTCAGCGCCAACGCCATCATCGCCACCGGCCTGTTCGTGGTCGGCGGCATGCTGGCTGACCGCTACGACACCCGCAAGCTGATCCCCCTGGGCCTGATCGGTACCGGCGCCCTGGGCCTGTACCTGGCCACCTTCCCGCCGTTCAGCAGCCTGATGCTGGTGTTCTGCCTGCTGGCGGTGTGCGCCGACTGCATCTACTGGCCGGCGCTGCTCAAAGCCATTCGCGGCCTGGGCAACGACCAGGAACAAGGGCGCATGTTCGGCCTGCTCGAAGGCGGGCGCGGCGTGGTCGACACCCTGGTGGCGTTTTCCGCGCTGGGCGTGTTCATTGCCCTGGGCAGCGGCGAACACGGCCTGAAAGCGGCGATCCTGTTCTACGCGCTGATCGACATCGCCGCCGGGGTGCTGACCTGGTTCTTGCTCAAAGGCAATCCGGCGCAGGCCCAGACCAGCGCCAAGAACCCGCTGGCCAACCTTATGGAGGCAATCAAGGTGCCGGCGATCTGGCTGGTCAGCTTCAACGTGTTCATGGTCTATATCGTCTACTGCGGTTTGACCTACTTCATCCCCTACCTGAAGGAAGTCTACGGCCTGCCGGTGGCCCTGGTCGGCGCCTACGGCATCATCAACCAGTACATGCTGAAAATTCTCGGCGGGCCGGCGGGCGGTTTCATCGCCGACAAACACTTCAAGAGCCCCAGCCGCTACCTGAAGTGGGCGTTTCTGGCGTTGCTGCCGATGATGGCGATCATTCTCCTGGTGCCCAAGAGCCCGGGCTTCATCTATGCCGGCATGGCCGCGACGCTGTCGTTCGCCTTCATCGTGTTTTCCATGCGCGGGGTGTTCTGGGCGCCGATGGGCGAAGTCGGGATTGCCCCGCACATCACCGGTTCTGCGTTTGGCATCGGCTGCCTGATCGGCTATGCACCGGGGATGTTCGCCTACGTCGGCTACGGCGCAATCCTTGACCACTTCCCCGGCCAGCAAGGCTACAACTACGTGTTCATCGCCATGATGCTGCTGGCGCTGATCGGCTTTGCCATCGCCAGCCGCCTGCAGCGCCTGGTGCGCAAGGCGGCGCCGCTGACGGCAGCGGCCACCGCCTAGGGCCCGGGTTACATCTCGACCTGGGTGCCCAGCTCGATCACCCGGTTCAGCGGCAGGTTGAAGTACTTGAGGTTGCTGTTGGCGTTTTTGAGCAGGAACGCGAACAGCGCCTCGCGCCAGCGCGCCATACCGATGCGCTTGGTCGGGATCACCGTCTCGCGGCTAAGGAAGTAGGTGGTGGCCATCGGGCTGAAATCCAGGTCCTTGAGGTGGCACAGCTGCAGCGCCGCCGGTACGTCGGGTTCTTCGATAAAGCCGAAGTTGAGGTTGACCCGGTAGAAGCCCTCACCAAATGCCTGTACTTCAAAACGCTGGGCCACTGGCACCCGTGGGCGATCCTGGGACACCACGGTGAGCAGCACCACCCGCTCGTGCAACACCTGGTTGTGCAGAAGGTTATGCAACAGCGCATGGGGCACGGCGTCGGCACGGGCGGTGAGGAACACCGCAGTGCCCTGCACCCGGTGCGGCGGCTGTGCGGCCAGGCTGCTGATGAACAGCGGCAGCGGCAAGGCCGACTCGTCGAGGCGCTCGACGATGATCTTGCGCCCGCGTTTCCAGGTGGTCATGAGGATGAACAAGACAATGCCGGCGATCACCGGGAAGGCACCACCCTGGAAGATTTTCGGCGCGTTGGCGGCAAAGTACAGGCTGTCGACCAGCAAAAAGCCCAGCAACAACGGCACCGCCAGCCAGCGCGGTGCCTTCCACAGCAACAAGACCACCGCCGAGGACAGCAAGGTGGTAATCAGCATGGTGCCGGTCACCGCCACACCATAGGCCGCCGCCAGTGCGCCGGACGACTCGAAGCCGATCACCAGCAGCACCACACCGACCATAAGCGCCCAGTTCACCGTACCGATGTAGATCTGCCCCTGCTCCTGGCTGGAGGTGTGCTGGATGAACATGCGCGGCACATAACCCAGTTGAATGGCCTGGCGGGTGAGCGAGAACGCACCGGAGATCACTGCCTGGGAAGCAATGATGGTCGCCAGGGTGGCCAGGGCGATCATCGGCAGCAGCGCCCAGTCCGGGGCCAGCAGGTAGAACGGGTTGCGCACCGCCTCGGGGTTGCCGAGGATCAGCGCACCCTGGCCGAAATAGTTGAGCACCAGGCCCGGCAGCACCAGCAGGATCCAGGCGCGGGCGATGGGCTTGCGGCCAAAATGGCCCATGTCGGCATACAACGCCTCGGCGCCCGTCAGGGCCAGCACCACTGCACCGAGAATCGCCACGCCGATGCCCGGGTGCACGATAAAGAAGTTCACCGCCCAGGCCGGGTTCATCGCCAGCAGCACTTCCGGACGCTGGACGATGCCATAGATACCCAGCGCACCGAGCACGCTGAACCACAACACCATGACAGGGCCGAAAATGATACCGATGCGTGCGGTGCCATGCTTCTGGATCAGAAACAGCGCCACCAGCACCACCACCGCCAGGGGCACGACCCAGTGGTCGATGCCGTCAAAGGCCAGTTGCAGCCCCTCTACCGCCGACAGCACCGAGATCGCCGGGGTGATCATGCTGTCGCCATAGAACAGCGCAGCACCGAACAGCCCGAGCAGCACCAGCACCCGGCTCAAGCGCGGATACGGCGCCGCCGCACGCCGGGCCAGGGCCGTCAGGGCCATGATGCCGCCTTCGCCCTGGTTATCGGCGCGCAGCACAAACAGCACGTACTTGATGGTGACAACCCAGATCAGCGACCAGAACACCAGCGACAGAATGCCGAGCACGCCGTCATGGTTGGCCTGTACGCCGTAATGGCCGGCGAAGACCTCCTTGAGGGTGTACAACGGGCTGGTACCGATATCGCCATAGACCACGCCGGCAGCGGCGATCAACAGGCTCAGTGACGAGGTTTTTACGGGGGGATGGGCGCTTGCGGAAGTTGCGGCTTGGCTCACGGTAGGACGTCTCGAAGAAATGCACGGGCAGTATCCCTTTCTGCGTAACGCGTCTTCGTAAAAAGTCCGTAAAATTTTTTTACATTTGTCGGCTGGCTGGACTGGCCCCCACAGGTCTGACGTACACCTATCTACTGTGGGAGCGGGCTTGCCCCGCGATCGATCTACAGCCCGATCACCGTCCCGGCCCACGCGCCGCCATCGTCCTGCCGAGCAATCACCAGACACTCCCCTGCCCCCTGCGCCTTGCCGATCAACGCACCCTCCCTGCCCCAGATCGCACTCTGCCCCGCCGCCTGCCAGCCACCGGTTTCACCGCCATGGTTGGCCAGCATCACCATCATCTGATGTTCGACGGCATAACCGGCCATCTGCTGGCTCTCGGCAACGATGCCCCTGTGGGAAATCAGCATCCCCGCTGCATAGACATCTGCACCGAGCCTGGCGGCATGGGCCGGGTGGCTGGGTTGCATGGCATCGGCGCAGATGGCCAACGCCAGCCGCTGGCCCCCGAGCGGCAGCAGATCGCCACCGCTGCCCGGGGTGAACACCAGGTCTTCACCGGGGTGCAGATACTGCTTGCTGTACAAGCCAACACTGCCGTCGGGGCGAAAGATCAGTGCCGCCAGCAACACCTGACCACTGCCGGGCACGCGCACCGGTGCACCGACCACGCTGTACATCGCCTGTTTACGGGCAAGTTCGCGCAACGGGTCCAGGCGCGGATCGTCCGAGCTCAGGGCCAGGTCGGGCGCGGCGTCAAGTTCATAGCCGGTCAGCGACAGTTCCGGGAACAGCAGAAACTGCACGCCCTGTTCAGCGGCCAACTGCATCATCTGCAGATGACGCTGCACATTGCCGGTAATGTCCCGGGCAATGGCAACGGTTTGAGCGCAAGCGACAGTCATTGTCATGCTTTCATCCTTAAGGAGGGGCTGTTCAACCCGTGAGCACGGCGCTCAGGTCAAGCCCGTGGGCGCCCAGTGGCGGGCACCAGTAGTAGCCGCCGGTGAGCGGCCGGCTGAAGCGGTACAGGGCGTCGACCACGCCGTCTTCCAGGCCGCTCATGCGCCGCAGCTGTACTTCGAAGGCGTCGAAGGAGTGACCGAAGGCGAGGAAGGCCAGGCCGGCGCCGCGCTCGTCTGCCCAGGGCATCGAGCGACGGACGATAAAGGCCTCAGGCGCGAAGCTTTCCTGGGCGGTGCGCTTGACGTGGGCCGATTCCGGCGCGTCGTCGAGTTCTTCGTTGTCGGCCTTGCGCCGGCCGATGATGTCGTCCTGCTCGGCTTGCGGCAAAGCCTTGAAACAATTCAGGTCGTGGCGCCACAGCTGGAAGGCGGCAAAGCTTGAGCCGTTCAGGCCCGGCACATCGCTGGAGAGGATCGCCGCTTCGATGGCGGCGTCTTCCACCGGGTTCTCGGTGCCATCTTCGTAGCCGGTCAGGTCATGGCCGGTCTTGTGGCGGAAGGCATCGGTGGCCTCGGCCAGGGTGAAGGCCGGTGCCAGCAGTTGCTCCAGGTCCTGGCTGAGCAGCCACAGGTCGCCGCGGTCTTCACCGCGCAGCCACAGCCACAGATCGTGCTGGGTGCAGGGGTTGTCGACCGCCGCAGTCAGGCGTGGGAACTCGCGCAGGCCGTCGATGCTGCGGCCCAGGGCCTGCACCAGCGGCGCACCGAAACCGGCCACCACACGGCTGCCATCGACCTGTTGCAGCAGCGCATCGAGCACGCCCGGCAGCGCAGCTGGCGAGTGCAAGGTGAAAAACAGGTGGCGGGCCTGGGCGGGAACGGGGGCGGCGAGAATGCCTGGCTGAAACTGCATCGGGAATCGGGTCCTGGGGTAAAAGCGGCGATGCTACTGTCTGCTGGGCATAAACCGCAAGATAAGTAATGGATATTGAAATCCTTTCCTACACTGGCCTACATCGCCCCTTTTAAGAGTCTATGCCATGACTGCATCGCCCTTGCTCAGTGCCTTCCTGCCCATTGCCCTGGGCTTCATCATGCTCGGTCTGGGGCTGACCCTGACCCTGGCCGATTTTGCCCGGGTGGTGAAGTTCCCCAGGCCCGTGCTGATTGGCCTGGCCTGCCAGATCCTGCTGCTGCCGTTTATCTGCTTCCTGATTGCCAACGGCTTTGGCCTGGCGCCTGCGCTGGCGGTCGGGCTGATGCTGCTGGCGGCCTCGCCGGGTGGCACCACCGCCAACCTGTTCAGCCACCTGGCCCATGGTGATGTAGCCTTGAACGTGACGCTGACGGCGGTCAACTCGCTGATCGCGATCCTGACCATGCCGCTGCTGGTCAACCTGTCGCTGGCCTACTTCATGGCCGCCGACCAGGCCATCCCGTTGCAGTTCGCCAAGGTGCTGCAGGTGTTTGCCATCGTCCTGGTGCCGGTGGCCCTGGGGATGCTGATTCGCTATCTGGCGCCGGGATTTGCAACGCGCATGGAGCGGCCGATGAAAATCATTGCCGCACTGTTTCTGGTATTTACGATTGTCCTGGCGATGGTCAAGGACTGGCAGACCGTCGTCGACTATGCCCCGGTGGTAGGCGGCGCCGCGCTGTTGTTCAACCTGTTGAGCCTGAGCATCGGCTACTGGCTGCCACGCCTGCTGAAAATCCCCAAACGTCAGGCGATTGCCATCGGCATGGAGATCGGCATTCACAACGGCACCTTGGCGATTGCCCTGGCGCTGAGCCCAACCCTGCTGAACAACTCGACCATGGCGATACCGGCGGCGATTTACAGCCTGATCATGTTCTTTACCGCGGCTGGGTTTGGCTGGTGGGTGAGCCGTGGGCATGAGCCCCTGACGGCAGGAGCGGCGCAGCAGCGCCCCGACTTGACTCGCGATTGACCGCGACGCCTACCCTTCAGCGCGCGCCAGCCTGCCGACGCCTTTGCCCTGCGCCAGGCCGCGGGGTGGCGCGCCATAGGTTCGGCGGAACAAGCGGCTGAAATGGGCCTGATCGTAGAAGCCCAGGTCCAGGGCGATGGCACTTAACGGCTGGCCGGCCAGCACCCTGGGCAAGGCCCGTTCCAGGCGCAGTTGGGTCAGCCATTGCTGCGGTGGCAGGCCGCAATGGTTGCGAAAGCGGCGCAGCAACTGCCAGGGGCTGAGGTCGGCGAAAGCGGCCATCTCTTCCAGGCTTGGCGGCAGGTCCAGGCGCGACTCCAGCCATTCGCGCAGTTGCCGCCAAAGCAGCGGATCGAAGCCCTGCCCGTGTTCGCTGACCTTGAGGGTCGAGCCCAGCCCGAGCAACAGCGCCAGGGTTTCCCACAATTGGCTCTGGAACGCCAGCGGGTCGCGTTGCCGGTGCAGGCCATCGAGCAACTGCTGCAACTGCGGATGGCGCAGCTGCAGGGCATTGAGGTTGGGCAAACCTTGTCGGCCGTCGCTCAGATCGCGACTCACCTCGGCCAGCCAGGCTGGGTCGAGGGTCAGGATGCGGATGCCGTAGCCCTGGTCATCGGCACTGGCACCGTCGTGCACATGCTCCGGGGCCATCAGCAGGATGTCCCCGGCTCCGGCCAGCTGGCGCGTGCCACCGGCGGCGTAGCGCTGCTGGCCGGTGACGATCAGGCCGATGTGGTACTCCAGGTGAAAATGCCGGGGAAAGGCAAATTGCTGGTAGCGGGCATCGATCAGGCGCACGCCTGGATGCCCGGGGGCCTGATGGACGACGCTATCCAACTAGCAGGCCGCCCGCCATTGGCGGATCTGGTCGAGGGTTGCGGTCACGCCACCACATACGATCACCAGCACTTTCTGGTGGCGCTTGAGTTCGGCCGTTGGTGCGTAAGCCAGGGCCAAAGCCGCACCACAGGCGGGCTCAACCAGGATGCGCTGGTCCAGCAGGAACTGCTCGCAGGCATCCAGCGCCGCCTGATCACTGACCACATGGCTGTACACCGGCCGCTGCTGACTCCACTCGAAGGCCCGCTGGCACACCTGTTTGGCCGCCAGCGAAGTAGCCACGGTGTTGACGCCGTCCAGCGCCACCAACTGCTTTTTCGCCATGGAAGCTGCCAGCGACGCGGCGCCGGCGGTCTCGACGGCGAATACCGGCACCTGGCCCCAGCCATTGCGCGCCAAGCCTTCGCAAACCCCGGACAACAAACCACCGCCACCGACCGCGACCACCACCGCATCAGGCTTGAAACCCGTGGCGGCGACTTCATCGATCATGGTCGCGTGGCCCTGCCACAGCAGCGGGTCATCGAAGGGATGGATATAGGCGTCGTCCTCGCCCATCAGCGACAGCGCCAGGGCGTTGGCCTCGTGCCAGGCCTTGCCATGCACGATTACCTCGGCCTGTTCCTGACGGATCAGCTGCTTGGCCCGCTCGGTGGTGGTCTCTGGCACCACCACGGTTACCGGCAGGCCCAGAATGCGCCCGGCAACGGCCACGGCAATCCCGGCATTACCGCCAGACGAGGAGACGAAACGGCGCTTGCCCTGCTTGGCATAGGCTTCACAGGCGGCCCCGATGCCGCGCAGCTTGAACGAACCGGACGGCTGCAGCGCGTCGAGCTTGAGCCAGATGTCCAGGCCACTGGCCAGGCTCAACGGGCGTGACGCCACCAGCGGGGTTTCGATGTGCAGGCTCATAAGGTTTCTCCACTGGTCAATTCAACGATCAGTTCTATTTCGACACAGGCGCCCAGCGGGATCTGGCTGGCACCGAAAGCGCTACGGGCATGCTTGCCACGCTCGCCGAAGACTTCTTCGAACAGTTCCGAGCAGCCGTTGGCGACCAGGTGCTGTTCGGTGTACTCACTGCTGCTGTTGACCAGGCACAGCAGCTTGACCACTTTGGCGATGCGGTTCAAGTCACCCGTGGCCGCAAGCAAGGTGCCGAGCAAGTCGAGGCCGACCCTGCGCGCGGCCATGTGCCCGGTGGCGGTGTCCAGTTCGCGGCCGAGCTGGCCGACCCAGGGGGCACCGTTGTGCTTGGCGATATGGCCGGAGATGAACAACAGATTGCCGCTCTGCACCCAGGGCAGATAGGCGGCGGCCGGTGGGCTGGGCGGCGTGAGGGTGATGCCCAGTTGTTCGAGGCGCTGATGAGGGGATACGGACATGGCAGGTGGCCTTGAGAAGGGAACCTGGCCAGCCTACTGCTACTGGGCTGTGGGAATCTTGTATGAAATTGCGCTCGATCGCTGGCAGGTCCGGCGTGCACAGATCCCCTGTGGGAGCCGGCCTTGCCGGCGAAAATCTCAGCCGCGCTGCCGCGCCCGCAGCTGTTGCTTCAACCTGCGCAGCGGCGGCGCGTACAAAAAGCCGAACGACACGTTGTTGTCCCGCCCCTTCAACGCATGGTGGAGCATATGCGCGCGGTACAGACGCTTGAGGTAGCGGTTGCGCGGCCGTGGCCGGAACGGCCAGTGCCGGTGGACGATGCCGTCATGGACGATCACGTAGATCACCCCGAACGCCGCCACTCCCGCCCCCACCCACTGCAACGGCGCATGCCCGGCCCGGCCCAGCGCCAACAGGGCCAAGGCGATCAGGGCCAAGGCCAGCAGGTAGACATCGTTGGTTTCCAGCGCCCCCAGGTGCGGCTCATGGTGCGAGCGATGCAGGAACCAGCCCCAGCCGTGCATGATGTAACGATGCGCCAGGTAGCCGATGCCCTCCATGGCCGTCAGGGTGCAGAGAAATACAGCGAGGTTGAGGATCATGCGTCGAGGTTCGCGTGGCTGGGCAGAAACGCCACAAAGCCTACCACCTCGGCCCTATTCGCGCACCGTCACCGTGGCCGTGGTACCGGCACGCAGGTTGGCCTTGCCGGCATAGTCCGGGTCGATCTCGATGCGCACCGGGATGCGCTGGGCCAGTTTTACCCAGGTGTAACTGGGGTTGATATTGGCCAGCAGGCGGTTGCCGGGGGCGTTTTCGCGGTCGGTAATGGCATAGGCGATGCTCTGCACCGTGCCCTGGAAGCGTTCGCCGCTCATCAGGGCGATATCCACCTTGCTGCCGGGGTGAATGCGCGGCAGCTTGGTTTCCTCGAAATAACCGCTGATATGGAACGAGCCGCTATCGACCAGCGCCAGCAGCGGCCCGCCGGCAGTGGCGTAATCCCCCTGACGGGTCAGCAGATTGGTCACATATCCGCTGACCGGCGCGTAGATCCGCGTGCGTTGCAGGTCCAGCTCGGCCTGGGTCAAGGCGGCGCTGGCCAGTTGCACGTTTGCCGTTGCCAGGCTCAGGTTGGCCTGGCCGCGCATCAATTCGGCCTGGGCCACGGCAACGTCGGTGCTGGATTTCTCCCATTCTTCACCGGAGATGGCAAAGCCCTGCTTCAAGGTACGCCGCCGTTGCTCTTCGCTCTGGCGCTGCTTGAGCAGGGCCTGGCTGGAGATGATCGCAGCCTGGGCCAGGCCTTCGCTGGCCTGCGCCACCTCGATGGCGCGGCGCGCATGCTCGACCGCCAGGGCGTAACGTTCGGGGTCGATCTCCAGCAGCAGCTCGCCCTTGTCCACGTGCTGGTTGTCCGCCACCTTGAGGCTGACGATGCGCCCGGCGACATCTGCCGACAGCGTCACTACATCGGCGCGCACCCGCGCATCGCGGGTCCACGGCGCACGGGTGTAATGCTCCCAGGCAAACCAGCCGAGCACCAGCGCCAGCACCACCACAACCAGGGTCGAGACCTGGGCTACACGTTCGTTCAAGGTTCAGCTCCCCATGTACAGGATGATCAACGCGCACAGGCAGGCGTACAGCGCGCCTTCAAACAGGGCCGGATGCCAGACCCGCTGCATGACCCCCAGCTTTTGCAGCAGCCAAAGCACGGCAATCAACAGCGGCACCGCCAGCAACAAGGCCTGGGCAATCGGCGGCAGATAGACGCCGCCAATCTCGAAATCAATGGGCAAGGGCCGGGGCTCCTTCTGCAGCAGGTTCAAGATAGGGGCTGTAGTGGCGCAAGAAGCCGGCAATCACCAGCAAGGCGACACGGATACGGAACAGCGAGCGTAGCTGCTCGGCAGGCGCCTGCAGCTGTTCGCCGTGCAGGTTGTCGAGGCTTTCACCCAGCGCCTGCAGGGTCTGCAGCAAGCTCGGCAGCACCACCGAGGTGCGCCCGGCGATGTATCGGCCGGCATTGCGCAGCACCTGCTCAAGCTGCACGCGCAATGCCTCTGGCAGCAACGGGTTGGCCCTGCCCTGCTCCTGCAACTGGCGCATGGCAACGCCCAGGGCCATGCAACCCAGGTTGACCTCGAACAGTGCCCGCGAGCGTTCGTCGCGGGTCGCCGGCAGCAGGCCGATAATCAGGGTCAGGCGGTCGACCATGCGGCTTTCAAAGGCGAACTGGCGTTCATCCGACGCCGGGCCCTTGAGCAAGGCATACACCTGTTCACGGGTTTCGCGAAACAGGCGCTCGATGCGTAATTGTGGGTTAAACGGGAAAATCCAGGCATACACCATCAGCGACAGCGCCGCGCCACAGACATACGCGCCAGCGAACTCGAACCACTGGATGGCGGTGTTTTGCCAGGCGCCGATGTTCTGCGGGCCGAACAGCAAAAAGCTCGACAGCCCCAGGCCCATGCCGATCCCTGCGGTCATCGGCCCCGACAACCCCACCGCCACCACATACAGCAAAGGCAACAACAGCAGTGCGAGCATTTCGAAGTCGACTACCTGGGGGATCAGCCAGAACTGGTACAGCGCCGACACCACCAATGCCAACCCCAGGCCGCGGGCATAGTTCTGCGCGGCCATCAGCGGGCGCGGAAAGGTCGCCATCAGCGAGCACAGAATCCCCACCAGGATCATTCCGGCGCGGGCACCGTCCCAGGCGGTCTCTATCCAGATCAGCCCGGCAGCGACCAGGGCGATAAAGGCGCGGCTGGCGTTCATTGCCGCCAGACGCCAGTCCAGGTGCAAGGGATTGGTGCGCCCTTGGCGGTACAGGCAGTCTCCGGGCCGGCCTTCCTGGATGGCATCGCTGAGCTCGAGCATTTCGCCCAGCTGTTCAAGCAGGCGCGCCTGCTCCCAGCGCAAGGCCCAGGCCAGCGAGCGCAGCGGGGTTGGCAGGTCGCTTTGCAGTTGCTCGGCTTGCAGCGCGGCCTGGTCGAAGCGCCGCTGCAAGGCACTGAAGTGCTCGCGGGCCTCCGCTGGCAAGGCCCGGCCCTGTTGCGCCAGCAGGTCAAGGAAGGCCAGCTCATCGGCCAGCAGGCGGCTGATGAATTGCGGGTAATCGCCTTGCCAGCGCTCGGCGATCATCAGCTTCTGGTTACGCAGCACCGTCAGCCGCGAGCTGAGCAGCACCAGTTGGTTGCCCAGCAGTTGCACCAGGCCATTGGCCCCGCGCAAATGCGGCGCGTCGAAGTACAGGTGCCGACGCAAGCCTTCCAGGGCGCTGATCTCGCCGAGGATCTGCATCTGCCGCTGGCTGAACTCGGCAGCGCTCTCTTCGCCGCGAATCGCCGCCGCGGCATGGCTGGCCATGAGTTTGATCAGGTTGTCGACCTTGGCAAAGTACCCGCTGGCCACCGCCTGCGGCCGCGCACTGAGCAGGCTGACCGCACATACGCAGGCCACTGCCAGCAGGGTTTCAGTGACCCGGGTAATCGCCAGCATCAGGGTGTTGTCCTGTTCCGGGATCGCCAGCATCGCGACCACTACGGCGGTAAAACCGCTGAGCACGAAGGCATGCGAACTGGTGTAGCGCAGCAAGGTGCCGCCGGCGGTACACAGGGCCAGCCACAGCGCCAGGGTAATGATGAACGGCAACGGCGCCTGCGGGAACAACGCCATGATCAGCACCGCCACCGCCGCCCCCAGGGTCGTGCCGACCACCTGGGCGAAGCTGCGCTGCAAGGTCATGCCGCCCAGGGGCTGACTGACGATGAACACCGCCATGATCGACCACTTGGGTTGGTCCAGGTCAAAGATGAACGCCAGGTACAGGGTCAACAGGCAGGCGACGATGGTCCGCAGGGCGAAGCGCAAGGTGTCTGCGCCTGGGTGCAGCACCAGTCGCCAGTAATTGATCAAAGGTTGCACACAGGTCTCTCGAAAGTCCTTTGAGGGAAACAGTAGCTATTGAAGCCCATCAGGGAAAGACAACGAGATGACCCTCAGCGTTGCATATCTGGAACGATCCGCTGCGGATGCAAAAATTGTCATGCTTTTAACCTTGACCCTGCGCTGCCCGAGAGTTAGTTTCTCGCCCGCATTTTTGCATGCCTACACAGGAGTCCTGCATTGGACAGTAGCTCTAGTCGATTGCGACAGGTCCACACGGCGCGCTAGTTCAGCAGGTTCCTTCTGCCACTGGCACGCCGAACACGGCGGTTAGTGGCGATTCGCATCCCTTGCGGATGACAAATCCTCATTCTCCCTCCCGCACACCTTGCACCTTCAATGGTGATGAAGGTTCGTGGCCCTGCGCATTCTCTTTATTCACGTGCATCACCCCCGGGGTTCGGTGCCAAAGCGGCGTATTGCCGTGGATTCGAGGTTTGCTATGGATTGGAAAGTATTTCTGCTGCGCGTCACCGTCGCGCTGGTACTCGGGGCGCTGATCGGCGCCGAACGTCAACTGCGCCAGCGCCTGACCGGCCTGCGCACCAACGCCCTGGTCAGCACCGGCGCCTGCCTGTTCGTGCTGATGACCCAGGCGGTGCCGGGCATGGCCGCGACCGACGCCTCGCGCGTCGCTGCCTATGTGGTCTCGGGCATCGGCTTTCTCGGCGGTGGCGTGATTATGCGCGATGGCCTAAACGTGCGCGGCCTGAACACCGCCGCCACCCTCTGGTGCACCGCCGCCATCGGCGTGCTGTGCAGCCTGGGGCTGCTGCTGGAGGCGGCGCTGGGCAGCTGCGTGGTGCTGTGCGCCAACATCCTGCTGCGCGACATCGCCCAGCGCCTGAATCATCAGGACGTGCTGCCGGCCAACGAGGCCGAGCAACGTTTCGAAGTGCGTATTACCTGCCGTGCCGAGGACGAGATCCAGGTGCGCAGCCTGATGCTGCACAGCTTCGGCAACGACGGCCTGCGCCTGCAGTCGTTGCACAGCGAAGACCTGGCCAACCCGGCCAAGCTGGAAGTGCGCGCCGAGCTGATGGGCAGCCCCGATGCACCCACCCAGCTGGAACGCCTGGTCAGCCGGGTGAGCCTGGAGAAAGGCGTCAGCTCGGTGCGCTGGCAAGTGCAGGAGCTGACGGCGGACTAACGGCGTTCGTCCGACAGCGGCGTGGGCTGATCCGGCTCGGGCAAGCGGCCATCCTGGTCCGGAGCATCGGGCAGGCGCTCGATGTCCTGGGGCTGGTCGCGCCGCTGCGGCTCGCCGGGAACATTCGGGTCGGTGACCGGATCATGTTCACGTTGCGGGTTGTTAAGCGGATCTTTCCAGAGCGGATCATCTTCGGGACGTGGCTGACTCATGACAACTACCTCGCAAAAGCGGCGCAAGCAAATGCGCGCCGTACAGTTTCGAGGCTTGGCACTGGCCCGCCGTGCCGTCCAGGCGATCAACGGTACACCCGCGAAAATATGCTCAATGGCCAGCAAAATCCGCTGCAGCACCCAGCCGCTCAAGGGGTATCGTGTAGCAAAATAATCAGCCAGAGGTGCACTGTGGCGTCCTATACCTTGCGACAACTGAAGTATTTCGTCACCACCGTAGAATGCGGCAGCGTCGCCGAGGCATCGCGCAAGCTGTACATTGCCCAGCCGTCGATTTCCACGGCGATCAAAGGCCTGGAAGACAGCTTCGGCGTACAGCTGTTCATCCGCCATCACGCCCAGGGCGTGTCGCTGACACCCGGTGGCGCGCGTTTTTACCGCAAGGCCCAGGAGCTGCTGCGCATGGCCCGCGAGTTCGAGCAGAACGCCCTGGCCGACAACGACGTGGTCTGCGGCCAGATCGACATCGGCTGCTTCGAAACCGTCGCCCCGCTCTACCTGCCGCGCCTGATCGCCGGCTTTCGCGAGCGCTTCCCGGGCGTGGAGATCCGCCTGCAGGACGGCGAGCAGCAGGAACTGGTGCAAGGCCTGACGGGTGGGCGTTTTGACCTGGCGATCTTCTACGAACACGACCTCGACAGCACCATCGAGACCGAAGCCCTGACCGCACCGCAGCGCCCCTATGCGCTGGTGCCGGCCGGCCATCGCTTTGCCGGACAGGCCCAGGTGTCGATCCGTGACCTGGCCCTGGAGCCGATGATCCTGCTGGATGTGCAGCCGAGCCGGACGTATTTCGTGAGTATTTTCGAAGAGCTGCAACTGAGCCCGAACATTGTCTTCAGCTCGCCATCGATCGAGATGGTGCGCGGCATGGTGGGTCAGGGCTTTGGCTTTGCCCTGCTGGTGACCAAGCCCCATGGCCACAGCACCTATGACGGCCAGGAAGTGGTCTGTGTGGAGATTGCCGAGGATGTCACCGGATCGGCACTGGTGGCCGGCTGGCTCAAGCGTGCGCAGCTGACCAAGCCTGCGCAGCTGTTTGTCGATTACTGCAAGGAGCAGTTTGCCGCCTGGCTGAACTGAAGCACTCATCGCCGGCAACGCGGGCTCCCACAAGGGATCGGTGTACACCTGACCTGTGGGAGCTGGCTTTGCCGGCGATGCAAGGCAAAGCCTTGCCAATCAGCCTCAGCGCGCAGCCCAGGCGTTAAAGCGCTGCTCCAGCTCCTCGCCATGGTCCACCCAGAACCCGGCATCCACCGCCCGCGCCCCGGCCAGGTTGGCTTCGGCGGTCGGCAACTGCTGCTGGACAGTCGCCGGTAGCAGCTTCAATGCCTCGCGGTGTACCGGCCCGTAGGGGATCTGCTCGGAGAACACCTTCTGGGTCTGTGGCTGGCTGGCAAAGGCGATGAAGTCCTCGGCCAGGGCCTTGTTCGGCGTGCCCTTGACCACCGCCCAGTATTCCGGATCGTACAGGCTCTGCGGCCAGACGATACTGAGCTTCATGCCCTCCTTCTGCGCCGAGGCAATCCGGCCGTTGTAGGCCGCGCTCATGACCACGTCTCCGGCGATCAGCCACTGCGCCGGTTGTGCGCCGGCCTCCCACCACTGGATATTGCCCTTGATCTGGTCCAGCTTGGCAAAGGCGCGGCTGACGCCCTCGGCGGTGCCCAGCACTTCATACAACAGCTCGGATTTGACGCCGTCGGCGAGCAAGGCGATTTCCAGGGTGTACTTGGCGCCCTTGCGCAAGCCGCGCTTGCCGGGGAAGTCGGCGACGTTCCAGAAGTCCGCCCAGGAACTCGGCGCCCTGGCCAGCTTGCCGTTGTCATACGCCATGACCATCGACCACACGTAGGTGGCCACCCCGCACTCGCTGAGGGTGCCCGGGACGAACTGCGCCGGGTCGCCGAAGCGCGCCGGATCGAGGCGCTCGAACAGACCCTCGTCACAGCCGCGCAGCAGCTCCGGGCTTTCGACTTCGACCACGTCCCAACTGGTATGGCCGACATCGACCATGGCCTTGATTTTCGACAGTTCACCGTTGTACTCGCCGGCAACCACGCGTCCTGCGCCGCTGGCGTTGAAAGGTTGGAAGTAGGCCTTGTCCTGGGCCTGCTTGGTGGCACCGCCAAAGGAGATGACAGTGAGGTTCTGCGGCGCAGCCGACACCGCGCTGCACAGCAAAACCAGGGCAAAGGGAACACAGCAACGCAAGGATCTGGACATGAAGCGGTTCCTCTAATAGGCCGGCACGCCCGCGCGCGCCGGCCGCTTTTGGGCTTACAGGCGACCGAATTCGCGGGCGGTACGGTCTACGGCGGTACGGGTCTTGTCGACCAGTTCATCGATGTCGGCGTGGCTGGCCACCAGGGCCGGGGCCATGATCATTCGGCCCAGGGTCGAGCGGATGATCAGGCCTTCTTCAAAGCCGAGGGTGCGGCAACGCCAGGCCATGTCGTTCTCGTTGGCAAAACGCTTGCGGCTGGCCTTGTCTTCGGCGAACTGCAAGGCGGCAACCAGGCCGGTGCCCTGCACCTCGCCAATCAACGGATGGTTGCCGAACACTTCGCGCAGGCAGCGCTGCAGGTACGGGCCGGTCTCGTGCTTGACCCGGCTGACGATGCCTTCGTCGCGCAAGGCCTTGAGGTTGGCAATCGCCACCGCCGCCGCCACCGGGTGGCCGGAATAGGTCAGGCCGTGGGCGAACACCCCGCCCTGCTCCACCAGCACTTGCGCCATGCGTTTGGACAGGATCAGGCCGCCCATGGGGATGTAGCCGCTGGTCAGGCCCTTGGCGATCGACAGGGTGTCGGGCTCGAAACCGAAGTGCTGGTGGGCGAACCACTCGCCGGTACGGCCAAAGCCTCCGATCACTTCATCAGCGCACAGCAGCACGTCGTACTGGCGGCAGATACGCTGGATTTCCGGCCAGTAGCTTTCTGGCGGGAAGATCATGCCGCCAGCGCCCTGGAATGGTTCGGCAACGAAAGCAGCAACGTTCTCGGCGCCAAGTTCGAGGATCTTTTCTTCCAGCTGGCGCGCCGCGCGCAGGCCAAACTCGGCCGGGGTCAGGTCGCCTTCGTGGGCGAACCAGTACGGCTCGTCGATGTGCGCGACATCGGGGATCACCCCGCCCATGTCGTGCATGAATTTCATCCCGCCCAGCGCCGTGGCGCCCAGGGTCGAGCCGTGGTAGCCGTTCCAGCGGCCGATCATGATCTTCTTCTGCGGCTTGCCGAGGATCTGCCAGTAGCGGCGCACGGTACGGATCAGCACCTCGTTGGCTTCGGAGCCGGAGTTGGTGTAGATCGCGTGGCTGTAGTGCGCGGGCAACAGGCTGAACAGCAGCTCGGACAGCTCGACCACCGCCGGGTGGGTGGTGTGGAAGAACATGTTGTAGTACGGCAGCTGCTCAAGCTGCTGGCTGGCAGCCGCGGCCAGGTCCTTGCGGCCATAGCCGAGGTTGGTGCACCACAGCCCCGACATGCCGTCCAGGTAGCGCTTGCCGTCGTTGTCCCACAAGGCCAGGCCTTCGCCACGGACGATCACCCGCGGGCCTTCGGCGTTCAGCGCTTTCTGGTCGAGGAAGGCATGAATGTGGTGCGCGGCATCCGCTGCCTGGTAATCGCCGGTGCTACGGACAGGTTTCACTTGAGCGGTCATTGCGAGTCTCCTTGCGGGTTTTTATCGTTTTGAGTGCCCAGCACGCTTTCCAGCGGCTCGGGCTTGAACAGCGGCTTGCCCATCACGCCCTTGATCCACAGCACGGCGATGATCGAGACGATCAGCAGCACCAGGCCGGCGTAGGCAAAAATCGAAAAGGTCATGTCCGGGCTGGGCGAGACGTTCCAGATCGCAAACAGCATGCCGGCGATGCCGAACAGCTGCGGCAACGGGTAGAACGGCGTACGGAACGGCCGCGCCACCTGCGGGTAACGCCGGCGCAGGGCAATGACGTTGACATGGGTGATGATGTACGCCAGCAACCAGGCCAGGGCGGCGGACAGCAGCAGCTGGTTGATCGCATCGGCATGGTCGTGCATCAGCAGCAACGGCAGGCCGGTGACCGCCGCGATGAACAGCACCGCCACCCACGGCGCGCCGGTGCGCTTGCCCTGACGCTTGAAGATGCCGAAGGCCTGGCCGTTGCGCGCCATGCCGAAGAGCATGCGCGGGATGGCGGCCAGCGAGCTGTTGAGGGTGCTGCAGGTGGCGGTAATTGCGGCGGTGACCAGGAACACCTTGCCGGCCTCACCGAAAACGGTGGTGGCGAACAGGTAATGTGGCAGGCCGTTACTGGCCAGTTCCGCCTGCGGCACGGTGAGCAAGGCGCCCAGCCCGTACAGGCTGATGATCACGAAGATGATGGTCAGGCCGAGCATCATCGAGCCCGGGATGTTGCGCTCCGGACGGCGGGTTTCTTCTACCAGCGGGCAGACGAACTCGGCGCCGACAAAACCCCACACCGCCATCGCCGTCAGGGCAATCACCCCCAGGCCCAACGGGTTCCAGTGGGCACTGTCGAACAGGGCCGGGTTGGGCGCGACAATATCGCTGTTCATCGCGCTCAGGCCCATCACCAGCAGCACCACGGTCATCACTACCGCCAGCACCGTTTGCAGGCGGGCGAAGATGTCGATGTTGAACAGGTTGAGCACCGTGAACAGCGCCAGTACCGCCAAGGCCACGGTCAACGGCGGCATCGAGTGCGGGTAGACCTTGTCAATGATGAACTCCATCAGCAGCAGTTCGGCTGACAGCGCGAACATCGCCACCACGATGTAGCCGGAAAAGGTCGCGAGGATCGCCGGGAACTGGCCGATGGCAACTTCGGTGTAGGTGCTCAGGCTGCCGGCGCGGGGGATCATCAGCGCCAGTTCCGAGAACGAACAGGCGTAACTCAGGGCCAACAGGTAGGCCAGGCCCAGGGGCACGATAAAGCCCAGGCCGGCGATGCCGACGCCCTGCAGCATCAGCACCATCACGCCCTGGGACACCACCAGGCCGATGGCCACCGCCAACAGCGCAGTGAGGCCGAGTTTCTTGCGACTTGCAGGCGGCGCCAGGGCGCCGGTTTGCACGCTTGCATTGCTGTTCATCGGTTGCTCCGAGTTGTTGTTATTGGAAGAACAGAGTTGTTGCCTGTGCTGGCCTCATCGCGGGTCAAGCCCGCTCCCACAGGCCTCAACCACGCAGCTGAATCCAGGTCGTCTTCAACTGCGTGTACTTGTCGAACGAATGCAGCGACAGATCCCGCCCAAAGCCCGACTGCTTGCCGCCGCCAAAGGGCACGGTCACATCCAGGGCATCGACGGTATTCACCGACACCGTGCCGGCATTCAGCCGTCGGGCGACGCGGTGGGCGCGGTTGAGGTCGTCGCTCCACAGCGAAGCCGCCAAGCCATAGATATGGTCATTGGCCATGGCCACCGCCTGGTCTTCGTCATCGAACACGCTGACCGCCAGCACCGGGCCGAATACCTCTTCGCGGGCCAGGGTCATGTCGGCAGTGACACCAGTAAAAATCGTCGGCTCGATGAAGTTGCTCGAGCCGTCGAAGCTCAGTTGCCGTCCGCCACAGACCAATTGGGCGCCCTCGGCCTGGGCCTGCGCGATGTAGTGCATGATCCGCTGCGCCTGGCGAGAGTCGACAATGGCCCCGGCGCGGCTCGCCGGGTTCAGCGGATTGCCCGGTAGCCATTGGCGCGCCTTGTCGATCAGGCGCTGAATGAACTCATCGGCAATCGAGCGCTGCACCAGCAGGCGCGAGTTGGCCGAGCAGACTTCGCCCTGGTTGAAGAAGATGCCGAACGCGGCTTTCTCGGCCGCCAGGTCCAGGTCCTGGCAATCGGCGAACACCAGGTTCGGGCTCTTGCCGCCGCATTCCAGCCACACCTGCTTGAGGTTCGACTGCGCGGCGTACTGCATGAAGTACTTGCCGACCTCGGTGGAGCCGGTAAACACCAGGGCATCGACGTCCATGTGCAGGCCCAGGGCGCGACCGGCCTCTTCACCCAGGCCCGGCACGACGTTGAGCACGCCCTTGGGAATGCCCGCTTCAATCGCCAGCTCGGCCAGGCGCAGCGCCGAGAACGGCGATTGCTCGGCGGGCTTGAGCACCACGCTATTGCCCGCAGCCAATGCCGGGGCGAGCTTCCAGGCGGCCATGTCCAGCGGGAAATTCCACGGCACCACCGCACCGATCACCCCCAGCGGCACCCGGGTGATGGTCGCCAGGGCATTGCTGGCAGTCGGCGCCACCTGGTCGTAGAGCTTGTCGAGGCTTTCGCCGTACCAGGCAAACACATGGGCGGCGCCCGGCACGTCGATGTTCCAGGCATCCATCACCGGCTTGCCCATGCTCAGCGAGTCGAGCAAGGCCAGCTCGTCACGGTGCTCCAGCATCAGTTGCGCCAGGCGCAGCAGCACGGCCTTGCGCTCGGCCGGTGCCCGCTTCGCCCAGGAGCCTTGCTCGAACGCCTGGCGAGCACTGTGCACGGCCTGGTCGACCTCGATCTGGCCGCACGCGGCGACCTGGGCCAGCAGCTTGCCGGTGGCCGGGTTGATGACATCGAATCGCGCCCCGCTTGCGGCCTGACAGGCCTCGCCTTCGATAAACGCGCTGTCGATCAGGCGCTGCTGTTGCGCCAGGGTTGTCCACTCGTTGAAATGCTTCACCGCAGACTCCTTGTTGTTATCCGTTGTTGGAGAGGTATTCGGCCAGGCGGTCCATCAAGCGGTCACAGGCCGCCATCTGCTCGACGCTGACAAATTCATCCGGCTTGTGGCCCTGGTCCATGCTGCCCGGCCCGCACACCACGGCCGGGATCCCGGCCTGGTCGAACAAGCCGCCTTCGGTACCAAAGGCCACAGTGCTGAAGGCGTCGCTGCCGCACAGCTGCGCCACCAGTCGCGCCGCCGCGCTTTCAGGCGCGGTGGCCAGGCCCGGATAGGCCGAAATCGCTTCGAAGCGAATCGCCGTGTCGGCCTTGACCGCTTGCATGGCCGGCAGCAGCGTTTGCTCTGCGTAGGCTTGCAGCTCGTCCACCACCGCCTGCGGCGCGAAGGCCGGCAAGGCACGCACTTCAAAGTCGAAGCGGCAATCGGCCGGGACAATGTTCAGCGCCGTGCCGCCGTGGATCACCCCGACCTGCACGGTCGAGAACGCCGGATCAAAGCGCGCATCGTGATGCTCCGACGCCGCCAGGCGCTGGCCGATCTCGCCCAGGCGCCCGATCAGCCGCGCCGCCTGCTCGATGGCGTTGACGCCATAAGGCGCATAGGCCGAATGGCACGGCGCACCGTGCACATGGCAACGCATGGCCAGCTTGCCCTTGTGGCCGAGCACCGGTTTGAGCTCGGTGGGTTCGCCGATCAGGCACAGCGCCGGTTGCGGGATGCGCTGGGGCAGCACGTCCAGCAGGCTGCGCACGCCCAGGCAACCGACCTCCTCGTCATAGGAGAACGCCAGGTGCACCGGCCGGCGCAGGGGGCTGGCGAGAAACACCGGCACTGCCGCCAGCACCGAGGCCAGGTAGCCTTTCATGTCGGCGGCGCCACGGCCGTACAGCTTGCCGTCGCGCTCGGTGAGGCTGAACGGCTCGAGCGTCCACCGCTGACCGTCGACCGGCACCACGTCGGTATGCCCCGACAACACCACACCGCCCACCACTGCCGGGCCAATGCTGGCCAGCAGGTTGGCCTTGGTCCGCTCCGTGTTGTAGATCAGCTCGCAGCTCACGCCCAGGCCGTGCAGGTAGTCGCGGACGAACTCGATCAGGGCCAGGTTCGAATCGCGGCTGACCGTGGCAAAGCCAATCAGCCTGGCCAGCAATGCACGGCTGCGCAGCTCACTCATCGCCCGGCACTCCGTAGCTCGGCGCCAGGGTCGGGTTGAGGGCGCGGGTCAGGTAGTCCTGCAACTGCGGCTGATAAGCGGCCCAGAGTTTGTTCAGCTCGCCAATGGGGTTTTCCTCGGCCCAGTCCACGCGCAGGTCAACGATCGGCCAGATCAGCTCGCCGACCACCGACAGCGCCGCCGAATGCACCGCCCCGGCTTCGCCGCCGGCGTCCTGGCCGGCCTGCAGCGCGCTCAGCAAGCGGGCGGCCAGGCAGCCCTCGCTGTTTTCGAAGGCCTCGACCATGCGCTCGATCACCGCGCTGTTGGCCAGCAGGTTGCCCGCGGCCACGCATTGCTCACCGGCCACGGCGTTATTGATGCCCAGCGCATGGTTGCCGCTGAACAGCGCCGTGCGGCCCTGGGCATCGACCACCGCCACCTGGCGGTACTGGCTGTAGCCGTTGCGCGTCAAAGCGCGGTCCAGGGCCTGGTGTGGCGCCAGGCCTTCGTCGAGGCCGTCGAGTATTTGCGGGCCGAGGGCCGGCAAGGTGATGTTCTGGCTCGACACCGCACCCACGCCGGTGCGCAGCCACGGGCAGCGGGCGCCGACGGCGATGCTGGATGAGCTGATGGCTATGCCCAGCTGGCCGGTTTCGGCGCAGCGCCCAACGATGGAGAAGGTCATGGCACGCTCCTTATTCGGGGATGACCGCAATCACGTCGATTTCCATCAACCACTGCGGCTGGCCGAGAGCGCTGACCACCAATCCCGTAGAGATCGGGAACACGCCCTTGAGCCATTTGCCGACCTCCTGGTACACCGGTTCGCGGTAGCGCGGGTCGATCAGGTAGGTGGTGGTCTTGACGATATGACTGAGGTCGCTGCCAGCTTCCTCCAGCAGTTGCTTGACGTTGCGCATGGCCTGCTCGGCCTGGGCCCGTGGGTCGCCGAGGCCGACCAGTTGGCCGTTGAAATCGGTGCCCACCTGACCCCGTACATACACGGTGTTGCCGGCACGCACGGCCTGGCACAGGTCGTTGTCCAGGGTCTGGTTGGGGTAGGTGTCTTTAGTGTTGAACATGCGAATACGGGTATGAGTAGGCATCAACGGGCTCCCATGAGGCTGACAGGTTGGCTGGACGCTTGGTGCTCGGCTTGGCGCTGCGAAGCGTCGCGATAATTGAGGTAGGTGCGCTGTTTTACGATGTGGTCGGCGATGTGCTTGGCGTCGTGCCACACCCCCCAGATAAAGGCCGAGCCGCGTCGCGACAGCCAAGGCAGGCCGACGAAATAGACCCCTGGCTCGCTGGACACGCCGCGCTGGTGCTTGGGTTTGCCGTTGTCCTTGAAGGCGTCGACCTGCAGCCAGCTGTAGTCCACCGAATAGCCGGTGGCCCAGATGATGGTGCTGACGCCGGCCTTGGCCAGGTCGAGTTCCAGCAGCGGCTGGGTCAGGCACTGCGGGTCGGGAAGAATCTCCCGCGCCTGCGGTTCTTCCGGCAGGTTCAGGCCATTGCGGGCGATGTAAGCGTCGGCCGCATCGAGCAACGCCAGGTAGTTTTCGTCACCGCGGGCGATGTTCTCGGCCAGGTTGGCCTCGAAGCTGACCACCCCGTTGTCGAAGCCCTTGGTCAGGCCGACCAGGGTCATGCCCTGCTGGGCCAGCTTGCGAAAATCGACGGTGTGGCCGCCACGGGCGCCGCTGACGGCGATGGTCACATGCTCCTTGCCCGGCTGCATGGTCTCGGCATCCCACTCGCCGAGCACGCCCAGCCACCAGCAGAAATCACGGTTGCGATAAGCCCGTGGCGGCCGGTCGTGGGCACCGACCGAGAGGTATACCTGCTTGCCGGCGCGCTGCAGTTCATCGGCGATCTGCACGCCCGAGGAACCGGCACCCACCACCAGCACCGCGCCTTCAGGCAGCTGCTGCGGGTTGCGGTAAGCGGCCGAGTGCATCTGTTGCACGCTCGACGCTTGCACGGCAATAGGCGGGATCACCGGGCGCTGGAACGGGCCGGTGGCGACCACCACCTGCTGCGCTTCGATCACCCCGTCGCTGGTTTGCACGGTGAAACCCGGGCGGTCGCTGTTACGCACCACCTGGGTGACATCGACACCGGTGCGGATCGGCGCGTTGAACTTACGGGCGTAGGCTTCGAAGTAGTCGGCGACCTGGTCCTTGCCAGCGAAGGCGTCCGGGTCCAGGCCCTCGAATTCCAGGCCCGGGAAGCGGTCGTGCCAGGCCGGGCCGTTGGCCACCAGCGAATCCCAGCGGCCGGTGCGCCAGGCTTCGGCAATGCGCTTGCGCTCCAGCACCAGGTGCGGCACGCCCAGGCGGCTCAGGTGTTCACTCATGGCCACACCGGCTTGCCCGGCGCCAACTACAAGCGTATCGATTTTGGTTTTATTGGTTGTCATGTCTGCGCCCTACTGAGTTGTCCCACGCGGGTGGCCGTGGGAGGGTGTAGGTCGCATTCTGGGAGCGCGCGGGAAAACGCGAAATTATGATTTTTATGGTTGTTAGAGAGTAAAAAACTGGGGCGGCTTTGCAGCCCATCGCTGGCAAGCCAGCTCCCACAGAGATGTTGCACACCACAACTCCTGTGGGAGCTGGCTTGCCAGCGATCGAGCGCGGTTGCGGACCGGCCGACGATTGACGACACTGCAGCTTTACCCTGCACAGTTGCCGTCATGTCCCTGAACATCCGCCTTTCCCGCGCTGAAGACGCACCTTTACTACCCGCAGTCGAACGTTCGGCAGCGCAGGCCTTTGCCTGTCATCCAGGACTGGAATGGATTGCCGAAGGACCGCTGCTCAGTAGCGCCGAGCACATGGCATTCATCACCTCAAACCAGGAGTGGGTGGTGGTCGATCAACAGGATGAGCCCCAAGGATTCATTTGTACGAAAGCCATGGGGCACAACCTGCACATCGTTGAATTGTCAGTGGCTCAGGCTTATCAAGGGTTGGGCTACGGTCGGCGACTGATCGCTGCCGTGGGCGACTGGGCCGGCACTCAAGGTTTTGTTGCACTGACGCTCACGACCTTTACCGACGTCCCTTGGAACGCCCCCTTTTATGCACGCTTAGGCTTTACGCGCCTCGCTGATAGCGACCTGGACGGCGCGCTTGCGCAGCTACTGGAAGTGGAAGTCACTCAGCATTCGAGTGCGCGCTGCGCCATGTCGCTTGCCCTTCGCTAATACCGAGCCAGACTAGCGTGGCATCGGGATATCGGGAACATTGACAGCGATGATATCCAGCACCAGGTCGACTGTTTGCCCTCGGCCAACGCTGGCATAAAGATTATGCGTGTTGTGAACCGCAGGGCCTTTTTGTTGTTTGTCTACCCTAATGGCTTTTTTTCCTTCCGGCACAAGGCTGACGGGCGATAGTACTCCGCGTTGAGCCTCGACCTCTTTGCCATTGGTGAGCAAGCTCCAGAATTGCCCTTTGCCATAGGCTAATGGCGTGCGGTAAAGCCCCAGATAGTCATTGGTACTGATATCCACTGACCAGCCGTGGAAGGCGCTTGCAGGATTGTCAACGCAGATCTGGTAGAGAAGTTTTTGTTCTTCAGGGTTAAAAAAGCACGCAAAGAGAAAGCCCATGGGGGCCGCAGCGTCCCGTGGCAGATTGAAGGTCAGCCAACCGTCACTTTGCTTGAGGCGCTTTTCGGGATTTATATTGCGGTAATCCTCCTGATACTCCCAAGTGTCCAATGTGCCCGCGTGCCCCTCTGTAGTGGAACGGACATAGGCAACAAATGAGCGCTCGGGTTGGTAATCATACGTCGGCATTGGCAATTTCCTCTGTTCTTCAGTTTGATCTAAGCGCAAAGCGCGCCCCATCAAGCTAATCTCAGGTTCCAATCGCTGAGAATGAGGAAAAGTCCCCACCGCGCACCTGCCTGGCGGGTGAAACTCATCCAGCGTCCCGATGCTGCTCAATTTTTTTCTCTAACTGGCGCAGCTGCGCTTCCTGCTTGCCGATCAGCTGCAACTGGCGGCGCAGCTCCGAGACTCGCTCGGCCAGGCTCAAGGCCAGGTCCTTGTTCTGTTTCTCCAGTTCGTCACGTGATCCGCTGAGCTGCGCAAGCTTCACCTCCAATCCGTGGATTTGCGCCTGCTGACGTTCGCCCTGGGTCTTGAAGCCGCGCTGGGCATCCTTGAGCGCGCGGATCTGTACCAGCAAGCCTTCGTTGTCGCGGTTGAGCCGGGTCAGCTCGTCCTGTTTGACGATCAGGGTCTGCTGCAACTGGCGCACTTCCACTTGCAGCAGCTGCACCTGCGCCTCATGGCGACGCTGATCCTGATCGCGCTGTTCGCGACTGGCGTTGCGGTAATGCTCCAGGGCGTCGCGGGCATGCTGATGCTTGTCTTCCAGCGAGCGGATCTGCTCGTCCTTGTCCGCCAGGCGCAGGTTCAGCTCGCCCACGGCCTGGTTGAGCGTGGCGTTACGTGTCTGCTCGCTTTGCAGGGTGCTGCGGGTAGTGGCCAAAGCTTCTGATTCGCTGGCCAGTGCCGCGGCCTGGATCTCATGCTGCTGTTGCAGCGCCGCCAATGCCTGCTGGCTGATCTGTACCTGGGCCAGCAGCGTCTGGCGCTCTTGTTCGAAGGCGCTACGGGCTTGCTCGATGCGCGCCTCGCCCTCCTGCTGCAGCTGCTCAGCCAGTTGCTCGACCAGCGTCGCCAGAGCCTCGCTGAGGTTTGGCGCGGTGGTAGGCGCGGCTGGCTGCAGGCTTTCCAGTTCTTTCAGATAGCGGTGAATGGTGGTTTTCGAGCCGGTATTGCCCAGTTCGATACGTACCGCATCGATACTTGGATGCTCGCCACGGGCCAGCAGCGCCTGCCGCGCCTTGTGCACTAATGCTTTATTGATACCGCCACGGGCCATGTGAGCTCCTACTATTTCATACTGTGTTACGTACCATGTATTTACATACTATCTCATTCATTGATTCTGTGATCGATGAACCTGTTGCTAAGATGAAATAATCACGGCTTATCGCATGTTAAGGGTTAAAATGTCGGCCTGAAGTGCCGAGGTCGGTACGTTTGGCCAGGAGCACCGCCATGAACCCCATCGAACGCTATCTGCAGG
This sequence comes from Pseudomonas sp. JV241A, assembly GCF_900275665.1. Lineage (NCBI taxonomy): Bacteria > Pseudomonadati > Pseudomonadota > Gammaproteobacteria > Pseudomonadales > Pseudomonadaceae > Pseudomonas > Pseudomonas sp. JV241A. The sequence goes on along the minus strand of NZ_OPYO01000033.1, from coordinate 319,048 downwards.
CCGCCACCCGGGAGAACACCCGGCGCAGTTATCAGGCCGCCGTTGAGCACTTCGAAGTGAGCTGGGGAGGCTTTTTGCCGGCGACAGCAGACAGCATCGCCCGCTACCTCGCCGACCACGCCCAGACCCACTCGATCAGCACCCTCAAGCAGCGCCTGGCAGCGCTCGGGCAATGGCATGTCAGCCAGGGCTTTCCCGACCCGACCAAGGCGCCGATGGTGCGCCAACTGCTGAAGGGCATCCGCACGCTCCACCCTGGCGAACCGAAGCAGGCAGCGCCGCTGCTGATACAGCATCTGCAAACAGCCGTTGCGGCAATTGAGCATGACGCTGTCCAGGCCCGCGCCCGGCACGACCTGCCTGCGCTGCTGCGCGCCAGTCGTGACAAGGCCTTGCTGTTGATCGGTTTCTGGCGTGGGTTCCGCGGCGATGAGCTGGCGCGTCTGCAGGTCGAGCATATCCAGGCGCAGGCAGGCGTCGGCATGACGATCTTCCTGCCCCGCAGCAAGGGCGACCGCCAGGCGCTGGGCGTGCGTCACCGGGCACCGGCGCTGAAGGTGCTGTGCCCGGTACAGGCTTACCTGCAATGGCTAGAGGTGGCGGGCATTGCCCATGGGCCGGTGTTTCGCAAGCTCGACCGCTGGGGCAACCTGAGCGAACAGGCGCTCAACAGCAACAGCCTGATCGGCCTGTTGCGGCGCATACTTGAGCGCGCGGGTGTACCGGCGGCTTTATATACCGGTCACTCACTGCGCCGCGGTTTTGCTACCTGGGCGACCAGCAATGGCTGGGAGCTCAAGGCCCTGATGAGTTATGTCGGCTGGAAGGATGCCAAGTCGGCACTGCGCTATATCGATGCGTCGGTGTCGTTTGGCGAACTGGCGCTGCTCGAAGGTGGCAGCAGCGCTGGGCTACTGACGGATCAGGCTTGACACAAATAGTGAAGGTGCTGGCCTCATCGCGGGGCAAGCCCGCTCCCACAGGTCTGGCGGGCGCAATTCCACAGGCGGGCAATGTCGCGAGCACGCGCCTGGAGCAAGGCTGGTGCGTTGGCACAGGCCGCTTCCAGGCTCATCGGGCCGCTGGTCAAGGCAAATGCGGCGTCGATGCCATGGGCATACAGCTGCTCATAGCCCTCGCCCAGGGTGCCGGCAATCACTACCACGGGTACGGCGTGACGCCGCGCTACCCGGGCCACGCCGAACGGCGTCTTGCCGCGCAGGGTCTGGGCATCGAAGCGGCCTTCGCCGGTAATCACCAGGTCAGCGCCCTGCACCGCCGCCTCGAGACCGGCCAGTTCGGCCACGACCTCAATCCCGGGACGGAAGGCGGCCTGCAGGAAGGCTTTGGCGGCGAACCCCATACCGCCTGCCGCGCCACATCCGGGAAAATCACGCACATCAGTGCCCAACAGTTGCGCGCAGTGATCGGCAAAGTGACCCAGGGCCTGGTCGAGGGCTTGTACCTGCTCGGGGCTGGCGCCTTTTTGCGGACCGAAGATGGCCGAGGCCCCATTGCTGCCACACAGGGGGTTGTCGACATCGGCGGCGACTTCCAGCTGCACCTCTGCCAGGCGCGAGTCCAGCGCGCTGGCATCGATGCGGGCTAGCCGGGACAACGCCAGCCCACCTTCAGCCAGCGGCTGATTCTCAGCATCAAACAACTGCAGGCCAAGCGCACGCAGCATACCGCTGCCCGCATCATTGGTCGCACTGCCGCCAATGGCCAGAATGATCCGCCGGGCGCCGGCGTCCAGCGCCGCGCTGATCAGTTGCCCGGTCCCGTAGGTGCTGCTGCGGCAGGCATCGCGCTGGCCCAGCGTGAGCAGCTGCAGGCCACTGGCAGTGGCCATTTCGATAATCGCCGTGTGACTGTCGCCCAGCCACCCCCAACCGGCCTCGACCGCCTCCCCCAGTGGCCCGCGTACGCGCTGGCTGCGCAGCTCGCCAGCACAGGCGGCAACGATGGCCTCCATGGTGCCCTCGCCACCGTCGGCCATCGGGCACTTGACCAGTTGCGCCTGCGGCAACACCTGGGCAAAACCTGCAGCAATGGCGTCGGCGACGCCTTCGGCGCTGAGGCTGTCCTTGAACGAGTCGGGGGCGATGACGATTTTCATGGGGATTCTCCTGATCCAGATGCCTGCATGCTGACAGTTGGGCCTTGATTGTTCGTCAGTCGAATGCACAAAAACCGGCGGCCTTTGTTTGGCACTTGGCCAAAGTCGAGTCAGCTACCGGCCGGCAGCAATTGCAACCCCAGGTACAGGCTGAGCATCCCCTCCAGCCGCAGCGGGTCGACTTCGCTCAGTTCGGCGATGCGCTCCAGGCGGTAGCGCAGGCTGTTGCGATGAATGCCCAGGGCATCGGCGCAGGCCTGGCTCTGGCCATCATGGGCGCACCAGGCACGCAGGGTTGCCAGTAACTGGCCGCTGTTGTCCTTGGCGCGAATCCGCTGCAGCGGCTCGAGCAACTCATCCAGGGCGTCATCGTTGCGGTGGCGCCACAGCAAGGCCGGTAGCCGATAGCGGCTCAGGGTCAGCAGGCGCTCGGCTGGCAGCACTTCACGCCCATAAGCCAGAAGGTCGCGAACCCGGCGATAACCGCGGCGCAGCTGCTCCAGGCCTTGCGCCGCCGACCCTGCGGCCAGGCGCTGGACCTGCCAGCCGTGACGCTGCAGCCGATCCAGCAACTTCGATTCATCGAGCACCACCGTGGCGGGCCGGCACCAGAGCAGTGATTGCCGCGCCGGGCTGACGCACCAGCTGTCCGGATAACGACTCATCAACCAGCTGGCCAGCGCTTCGGCTGCGGGCCCGGCATCCAGTTCGAACAGGCAGGGAATGCGCGGCAGCTGTGGCTTGAGCCCCAGTTGCCGGGCCTCGTCGACCAGGCGCGGTGAATCGCCGGAGCCACCCAGCAGCAACGCCAGCAAGTCATCGCAGCGCTGGCGCCGCCATTGCTGCTCGACCTGCAGGTGACGCTGGGCCAGAAGCATTTCGGCGGTCATGCGCACCAGCTCGCCATAGGTGCGCAACTGCTGGGGATCGCCGGTCAGGCCGAGCACACCGATCAGCCGACCGTCGAGCAGCAGCGGCAGGTTGACCCCGGGCTGCACGCCCTTGAGGCACTTGGCTGCTTCCACATCCAGTTCGACGATACGACCATTGGCCAATACCAGTTGCGCGCCTTCGTGGCGGGTGTTGATGCGCTCCGGCTCGCCACTGCCGAGGATCAGGCCCTGGCTGTCCATGACGTTGACGTTGCACGGCAAAATCGCCATCGCCCGCTCGACGATGTCTTGTGCCAGGTCATGGTCCAGTTCGAACATGGGAGGATCCTTGTTGTCGCAATGATTGGTCCGGGGCACAGCAGGCCAGGCAAAATGCTGTGCAAAAGCACAAAGACAGCCACGGCCCGCTCACCGAGACTCGCAGCAGCAGCCGCCTCGATGCAGGCTGCGGCGATAAACATAACAACAGAGAGAGAATCATGTCATACAGCCCTGCCCCTGACCAAGGCCAAGACGCCACCCGCAATGCGCTGTATCGGCGCATTACCCTGCGGCTGATTCCATTCATCTTCATCTGCTACCTGTTCAACTACCTGGACCGGGTCAACGTCGGCTTCGCCAAGTTGCAGATGCTCGATGCGCTCAAGTTCAGCGAAACCGTCTACGGCCTGGGTGCCGGGATTTTCTTCATCGGCTATGTGCTCTGCGGGCTGCCCAGCAACCTGGCGCTCAACCGCTTCGGCCCGCGGCGCTGGATCGCGCTGATGATGATCGCCTGGGGCACGCTGTCGACCTGCCTGCTGTTCGTCACCACGCCCATGGAGTTCTACGTGCTGCGCCTGTTCACCGGCGCCGCCGAAGCGGGCTTCTTCCCCGGCATCGTGCTGTACCTTTCGCGCTGGTTCCCGGCGACCCGGCGCGGGCGGATCATGGCCCTGTTCATGTCGGCGATCCCGGTGTCCGGCTTGCTCGGCGGGCCGTTCTCGGGCTGGATTCTCAATCACTTCGCCGCCGGCCAGCATGGCCTGGCCGGCTGGCAGTGGATGTTCCTGATCCAGGGCCTGCCCACCGTACTGCTCGGCTTTCTGGCAATTTTCCTGCTCAGTGACGGCTACGCCAAAGCCAAGTGGCTGAGCCCTGCTGAACGGCAGATGATCGAGGCCGACCTCAAGGCCGATGCCGCCAGCAAACCGCCGACCACCAGCGACAGCGTACTGTCGGTGTTCGCCAACCCGCTGATCTGGACCTTCGGTTTCGTCTACTTCTGTATCCAGAGCGGGGTTTACGCGATCAACTTCTGGCTGCCGTCGATCATCAAGAACCTGGGCTTCAACGATGCCCTGCTGATCGGCTGGCTGAGCGCGATCCCCTACCTGCTGGCCGGGGTGTTCATGCTGCTGGTCGGGCGCTCGGCGGACCTGCGCAACGAGCGCCGCTGGCATTTGGTGGTACCGATGCTGATGGGTGCCCTGGGCCTGGTGATTGCGGTCAACTTCGCCCACAGCCCGGTGATCGCTATCATCGGCCTGAGCATCGCCACCATGGGCGCCCTCACCGGCCTGCCGATGTTCTGGCCCATGCCCACCGCGCTGCTGAGCGCCGGCACCGCAGTGGCGGGCCTGGCGATCATCAACTCGGTCGGGCAGATGGCGGGCTTTCTCAGCCCGTACCTGGTCGGGTTCATCAAGGACCAGACCGGCTCGACCGATGCGGCGTTGTATTCGCTGGCGGGCTTGATTGTGTTTGGCAGCCTGGTGGCGTTGCGGGTTTCGCGGGTGCGGACTGCCGGGGCGGTGGCTGAACCGGTGAACTGAGGCACCCCCATCGCGGGGCAAGCCCGCTCCTGCAATAGGTGGGAGCGGGCTTGCCCCGCGATGCTTTAAATCGGAGGTGGAACTGTGTAAAACAGATCGAATTCCAACCGCGAAGGGACTTTCGATCATGATCTACCGTCCTCTGGGCCAAAGCGGCCTGCAGGTGTCTGCACTGACCCTGGGCAGCATGATGTTCGGCGAGCAGACCAGCACCGAAGACTCGCTGCGCATCATCGACAAGGCCTGGGATCAGGGCATCAATTTCATTGACACTGCCGACGTGTACAACGCCGGGCGCAGCGAAGAAATCGTCGGCGAGGCCATCGCCCGCAACCGCCAGGACTGGATCCTCGCCTCCAAGGTCGGTTTCGGCCCTGCCGAGGGCCTGCCCAACCGCAGCGGCCTGAGCCGCAAGCATATTTTCAACGCCATCGAAGCCAGCCTGACCCGCCTGGGTAGCGACTACCTGGACATCTACTACCTGCACCGCGAAGACCACAACACCCCGCTTGAGGTCACCGTCAGCGCCATTGGCGACCTGCTGCGCCAGGGCAAGATCCGCCACTGGGGGGTGTCCAACTTCCGTGGCTGGCGCATCGCCGAGATCTGCAACCTGGCCGAGCGCCTGGGCGTGGCCAAGCCGGTGGTCAGCCAGCCGCTGTACAACATCGTCAACCGCCAGGCCGAACCCGAGCAGTTCACCGCGGCCGCCTACCACGGCCTGGGTATCGTGCCGTTCAGCCCACTGGCCCGGGGCGTGCTCAGCGGCAAGTACGCGCCCAATGCCAGCCCCGACGCCAACAGCCGCGCCGGGCGCCAGGACAAGCGCATCCTGGAAACCGAATGGCGCCCTGAATCCCTGGAAATCGCCCAGAAGATCCACGCCTATACCCAGGCCAAGGGCGTTGGCATGGTCGAGTTCGCGATTGCCTGGGTACTCAATAACACGCTGATCAGCTCGGCGATTGTCGGCCCGCGCACCGAGGCCCAGTGGGACACCTACAGCGGCGCCCTTGAGGTGAAAATCAGCGCTGAAGACGAAGCCTTCATCGATTCGCTGGTCACCCCCGGCCACGCCTCGACTCACGGCTACAACGACAGCGCGCACTTCGTCAGCGGGCGCTTGCCACGCTGAGTTCGGTCCCCAGCAGGTGGCTGATCGCGGCCTTGAGCCTCATCGGCCGCACCGGCTTGTGCATCAGGGTGTGGCCCAGTTCGCGCACCTGCTGCTTGAGCTCGTTGCTATAGTTGGCGGTGATCATCAGCGCCGCTAGCGGTGTACGCCGTAGGGCGTTGATCGCCGCCACTGCGTCGACACCATTGCGGCCGTTGTCCAGATGATAATCGGCAATCAGCAGGTCGGCCTCGGCGCTGTCGGTTGCCACCTGTCGCGCCAGGTCCTGCTCGCTCAGGGCCGTCACCACTTCGCAGCCCCACTGCTCAAGCAGCGTACGCATACCTGCGCAGATCGCCGCATCGTTATCCAGCACCCAGATACGTGCGCCTTCCAGGCGTTCGCGCAGCGGCTCGCTCAGGTCAGGCTCCGCCACCCGCTTCGGCGCTTGCCGGCTGCGCGGCACTTCAATGGCAAACATCGAGCCCTTGCCGGGCACTGAACGCAACTGCAGGCGATGGCCGAGGATCCCGGCGATCTTGTCGACGATGGCCAGCCCGAGCCCCAGGCCGCGATCCTGATCCGGACGCTGGACGTCACCGCGCTTGAACTCCTGGAAGACTTCCTCGCGGCGGTCTTCGGCGATGCCGATGCCGGTGTCCCAGACTTCGATCCACAGTGCCTTGCCACGTCGCCGGCAGCCGAGCAACACGCGGCCACCAGGGGTGTAGCGGATGGCATTGCTGAGCAGGTTGCGCAGGATCCGCGCCAACAGCTGGATATCGCTGTGCACGCTCAGGCCGCACGGCACGTACGCCATCCGCAAGCCCTCACTGGCGGCGGCATGGGCATATTCGGCGGCAAGATTGTCGAGCAGGTCGCTGACGGCGAAGCTGGCCAGGTCTGCCTTGATCACCCCGGCATCGAGCTTGGAGATGTCCACCAGGGTGCCGAGCAGGTTCTCGACGTCATCCAGCGAGTTGCTGACGTTGCGCACCAGCGCCGGGTTGGCGCTGCTCTGTTCGAGCAAGGCACTGGTGAACAGCCGCGCCGCATTCAAGGGTTGCAACAGGTCATGGCTGACGGCAGCGAGGAACTTGGTCTTCGACAGGTTGGCCTGCTCGGCCTCCTGCTTGGCCTGGCTCAGTTCGGCGGTGCGTTCGCGCACCCGCACTTCGAGGTTCTGGTAGGCCTGGTGCAGGGCCTCCGCAGTGCGCCGGCGTTCGGTGATGTCGCGGATCAGCACGAAGATCCCCACCACCTCGCCACTGGCCAGGCGGTTGGGCACGTAGGAGCGCAGCATGTAGCGCTGCTGGCCGTTGACGTGAGTTTCGGCGCACTCGAAGGTCACGCTCTCGCCGGCCAGCGCCCGCTCGATGTAGCCCTCCAGGCGCTGGTAGTGCTCGGGGCTGTGCACCTCGCGCAGTTTCTGCCCGAGCATCACCCCCGGCGGCCAGCAGTACCACTGCTCGTAGACTTTGTTGGTGAACTCGTAGACCAGTTCGGCATTGAGGTAGGCGATCAGTGCCGGTACATGGTCGGTGATCAGCCGGATCCAGCGTTCGCTTTCGCTCAGGGCCTCGGCGTGCTGGTAGCGTTCGGTGATGTCGGTGAAGGTATTGACGAAGCCGCCGGTAGGCAGCGGGTGGGTGCGAATCTCCAACATGCGGCCATCGAACAGACGTTGTTCCAGCTCATGCACGCAGCGGCCGTTGCCGTCGCGGCTGGCCGGGGTCAGCAGCGCCAGTTCGCTGTCGGCGATCACCTCGGTAAAACTGCGGTGCGCGGCGATCGGCGCCAGGCCGCTGAGTTCGAGAAAGCGCCGGTTCCACAACTCCAGCACGCCATCGGCATTGACCATGGCCACGCCTTGGGACAGGTTGTCGACCGCCCGTTGCAGCAAGTAGGACTTCTGCGCCACCGCCTGCTCGCGGCGGCGGGTTTCGCTGTGCTTGACCTCGGTGATATCGGTGAACAGCATCACCCGCCCGCCGTCCTGGGTCGGCCGTTCGCTGACCTGCAGCCAGCGTCCACCTTGCAGGCGATACAGCAGGTGCTCGTCGCTGGCACCGCGCTGTTCTTCGCGGAACAGGCCGCTGCTGTGCATCAGGCGCTTGACCTCGGCCAGGCGCATGCCGCTGATGATGCGGATGCGACTGTTGGCCCAGAACGCTTTGAAGCGGCTGTTGAACAGCACGATGCGCAAGTCCGGATCGAACAGTACGAACGCGTCGGAGATACTCTCGATGGCATCGACCAGGTGCTGGTGAGCGGTTTCCGCACGCAAGCGGGCATCGCTGAGCAGGTGGTTGCTGGCCTTGAGCTCGACCAGGGTCTGGTTCAGCGCATCGGTACGCTCGCGCACCTGCTCGGCCAGCACCACCGAGTGCTGGAACGCCGCATAGGAGTCGTCCGGCCGCGCCGCGCCGGACTCCAGGCGTTCGATCAGTGCGGCGTTGATCCGTAGCAGCTTGTGGTTGGCCCTTTGCAGCTCGGCCAGCCGCTGGTCACTGTTCAAGCTGGCCACGGGGCCGTCCGATGGCAACGCCGGTGAAGGTCTGGTTGATGTGCATGCCATTGAACTGTTCTCCGTAGGAGTTGAAACCCAGCACCCGCTGTTGGCGCAGGAAGCTGCCGACCTCGGCCAGGCTGTCGCTGCCTTCCAGTTCCAGGCGGCGCAGGAAACAGTCGCAACCGATGGTCAGCAGCAAGGGGCCAAGGCGCTGTTGCAGCCCTTCGAACAGGTTTTCCAGATTGGGCAGCAAGGGCCCTGGGCGCATGGCGGTAAGGACGATGCCATTCTCTACTGCGCAGTAAAAACTCAGGCTCAGGTCCTCGTGCACCTGCTGGATGGCGCGCACGTAATAACGTTCGTTGATACGCACCGCCAGCGGGTGGGCGGCAAAGGTGCGGTGGTTGATCTGGCTGACCGGCACATTGATCAGTTGTGCGTATTCCAGCGCCGCCGGCTCGGCATTGAGTTCGTAGACCCGGCGCAGGTTGCGGTCGGCGCGGGTGACCACCAGTTTTTCGCTGCGCGGCTCGATGTGATGGGTGGTGAACACCTCGAACTCCAGCCAGGTATTGACCAGCAGCACCACGGCGGCGCCCGTGCGGAAGGCGCCGTCGAAGTAAACGTGGGTGTGGTTGAGGTAGTTGTCATCACCCGCCGAGCCGCCAAAATGCGGGATGTCGCCCAGCGCCGCGCTGAGCGCTGCCAGCACGGTTTCTTCGCGACTCGACAGGCCATCGAGCAGGGTCAGGGCAAAGCTGTGGCCCTTGATCGGCGCCAGGGTGTTGCTGCGGCACTCGCCCACCAGCCGCTCGACCGTGGCTTGGGCCTGGATTAGGCTGAACTGCGGCATGGCGTCGATCAGTTCGGCGGCGATGGAAAACTGCCGGTGATCGAAACCCAGGGCGGTAATGCAGCCCCGGCCATAGCCGTCGGGGGTCAGTTCACCGGCACTGGTGCAACCGGCCAGGCGGATGCCCCCGAAGCTCTGTTGCAGGGCCTGGGCCAGGGCTGGCAGGTCGTACTCGGCGGAGCAGAAGAACAGCACAAAGCCCAGGTGCGGGTGCAGCAGCTGGCTGGCCAGCTCCTGGGCGGCGAGCTCGGCGGCGCTGGCCCGCGACACGGCACTGATCACCCCCTCGGCTTGAAACTGCTGCATGGCTGCCTCCTGGGTGGGCATTGATGGATGCAGGCAGTTTATGGAGGCTCGGGAGCGGGCCGAATGCTACTTGGGTACTGGGTGTGGGTGGCATTGGTTGTAGAACGGAACCTGTGGGAGCTGGCTTGCCATGCACATAACGCGTCGCCTGGATTACGACCGCTGCGCGCTCGATCGCCGGCAAGTCCGGCTCCCACAGGATTGGCTGTGCTCCCAGGGGCAGTGCAAGACCTGTGGGAGCTGGCTTGCCAGCGATGAGGCCAGTACAGCCAACCCATCATGCGGCGCCTGGATTACGACCGCTGCGCGCTCGATCGCCGGCAAGTCCGGCTCCCACAGGATTGGCTGTGCGCTCAGGTCTGGTGTTTACCAGGTCAGCACTGCCCCCACGGCAAAGGTATCGGTGTCTTCATTCTGCGCATCGCCCTCATGCCCGTCGATCTCGAACTGGTTGTACTCGGCCACCAGCTTGAGGTTGTCGTTGATGTCATGAAACAACGCAATACCACGGGTTTCGTAGTCGGCGCCGGTGTTCACCGCGCCATTGCCGTCATCCTTGGTCTTGCCATACGACAGCGCCAGGCGGTTCTTGCCGACCTTGTACGAGCCCTGCAGCAGGTAACCCTTGCTGTCCACTTCGCGCAAGGTCGCCTCGCCGGCATTGTTGGTGAAGAACGGGTTGATGCCCTTGGCGGTAAAACCCGAACCGGTCAGCGAGAACCCGCCGATCTTTGCCTGCACGCCATAGCCGAGACCTTTGGAGGTGACCGAGTCGACACTGCTGTCGGTATTGTCCGAAGTCTGGTAGGTGCCGTTGAGCCAGCTGTAGACCTGCGCCCCGCCCAGGTCGAACTGGTAGGTGATCTCGCTCTCGGTGCGCGGGTTTTCCTGATAGGCCTTGCCCACCGCGCTGTCGTCGTTGGTGTCGACCGGGTCCATGATCCCCACGGCGATGCGCAGGCCTTCCATTAGCGGTGTGCGGTAGGTGATCTGCGAGGTCGGGAACGGGTACGGGTAGCCACTGCCGATATTGCCGAACGACACGCCGCCGCCATCCACCAGGCCCAGGGTGTCACTGACCTGGCCATAGCCTGCCAGCAGCTCGTCGAGGAGGATGTTGGAGCGGGCGAACAGGCCGAAGTCCTTGCCGATCAGCACCTCGCCCCACTCCGGGTTGGCGACGGTGCCGTAGAACTGCCGCACGTCGATGGCGGTGTCGGTGCCGTTGGTTTCGCTGTCGTTGATGGTCACCCAGAACGAGGCGCGGCCACCGAGCTTGAGGTCATCCACCTGGCGGGTCATGTTGAAGCCCAGGTAGTTGGGCAGAAAGCCCATCTTCACCCGCGACTGGCGACGATCGTACTGCTCCCCTGCCCGATCGACGTCGCTGTTGACGTAGAAGGCGTTGATGTAGCCGTCGGTGGAAAAGGTCGTCTGCTCCTTGTCGTAGAGCATGATTTCGGCATCGGCCAAGGGGCTCAGGCCCAGGGCCACGAGGCTGGTCAGCAAAGGCAGGAAACGGCGATTGGCGTTTTTATTGTTGTGCATGGCGCTCTCCGCAAACGGGGGGACGAATGTCGGAGGGGATTATCGAAATGCGCGCCAGGCAGCCATACGCTGCCTTGGAACGTACAGAGTGCTGCTTTGGCGCCGCGGGCCTGGCTCCCCGCAGGCGGAACTAATACCTTGTTCGCCGGTGTCACAAGGCTAAAGTGGCAAGACCCGGTGCGTTAGGCGCGCCTACCCATGCAAAAATGCAGATTCAGCCTGCAGATTTACGGATTGTATTGGGCAAATTTGCACTGATACGATCCTTCGATCCTCTAGCGCCTATCCAGACCGTGTTAAAACACGTGGAAAATCAATAACAAAGCAGGGAGACAGCGATGACCGCGCACGCTCAAGCGCCAACCGAAGCCCATGTACTGGCCGAGGTTCGCAATCATATCGGTCACTTGACCCTCAACCGCCCCACCGGCCTCAACGCCCTGACCCTGGACATGGTCCGCAGCCTGCAGCACCAACTGGACGCCTGGGCCGCCGATACCCAGGTGCACGCCGTGGTGCTGCGTGGCGAAGGCCCGAAAGGCTTCTGCGCCGGTGGCGACATCCGTTCGCTGTACGACAGCTACAAGGCCGGCGACAGCCTGCACCGGGATTTCTTCGTCGAGGAATACGCCCTCGACCTGTGCATCCACCATTACCCCAAGCCGATCCTCGCCCTGATGGACGGCTTCACCCTCGGCGGCGGCATGGGCCTGGCCCAGGGCGCCGACCTGCGGGTGGTCACCGAGCGCAGCCGCCTGGCCATGCCGGAAACCGCCATCGGCTACTTCCCTGATGTGGGCGGCAGCTATTTTCTCTCGCGCATTCCCGGCGAGCTGGGCACCTACCTGGGGGTCAGCGGCGTGCAGGTGCAGGCGGCCGATGCGCTGTACTGCGGCCTGGCCGACTGGTACCTGGACAGCAGCAAGCTCGCCAGCCTCGATGAACGCCTGAACACCCTGAGCTTTGGTGAATACCCGCTCAAGGACCTGCAAGGGGCGCTGGCCAAACTCGGCACCCAGGTGCTCGAAGACGCGCCGCTGGCCAAGCTGCGTCCGGCCATCGATCACTTCTTCGCCCTGCCCGATGTTGGCAGTATCGTGGAGCAGTTGCGGGCAGTCACCGTGGCCGACAGCCACGACTGGGCGGTGAAAACCGCCGACCTGCTGGACAGCCGCTCGCCGCTGGCTGTGGCCGTGACCCTGGAGATGCTCCGCCGTGGCCGCCACCTGAGCCTGGAAGACTGCTTTGCCATGGAGCTGCATCTGGACCGCCAGTGGTTCGAGCATGGCGACCTGATCGAAGGCGTGCGTGCGCTGATCATCGACAAGGACAAGCAGCCACGCTGGAACCCCGCCACCCTCGCCGGCCTCAGCCGCCAGCGCGTGGATCAATTCTTCGAAGGCCTCTGAGGCCTGGAGTACGCAGATGCAAGACCTGGAACTGACTGAAGAACAGATCATGATCCGCGACATGGCCCGGGATTTCGCCCGCGGCGAAATCGCCCCCCATGCCCAGGCCTGGGAAAAGGCCGGCTGGATCGATGACGGCGTGGTGCAGAAGATGGGCGAGCTGGGCCTGCTCGGCATGGTCGTGCCCGAGCAATGGGGCGGCAGCTACACCGACTATGTCGCCTATGCCCTGGCGGTCGAGGAGATCGCCGCCGGCGATGGCGCCACCGGCGCGCTGATGAGCATCCACAATTCGGTGGGCTGCGGCCCCCTGCTCGCCTATGGCAACGCCGAGCAGCAACAGACCTGGCTCGAACGCCTGGCCAGCGGGCAAGTGATTGGCTGCTTCTGCCTGACCGAGCCGCAGGCCGGCTCCGAAGCCCACAACCTGCGCACCCGCGCCGAGCTGCAGGGCGAGCACTGGGTGATCAACGGCGCCAAGCAGTTCGTCAGCAATGCCCGGCGTGCCGGGCTGGCCATCGTCTTCGCCGTCACCGACCCGGAGCTGGGCAAAAAAGGCATCTCGGCCTTTCTGGTGCCCACCGATAACGAAGGCTTCGTGGTCGATCGCAGCGAACACAAGATGGGCATCCGCGCCTCCGACACCTGCGCGGTGACCCTGAACAATTGCCGCATCCCCGCCGCCAACATGCTCGGCGAACGCGGCAAGGGCCTGGCCATTGCCCTGTCCAACCTCGAAGGCGGGCGTATCGGCATCGCCGCCCAGGCCCTGGGCATTGCCCGCGCGGCGTTCGAGGCGGCGCTGGTGTATTCGCGTGACCGCATCCAGTTCGGCAAGCCGATCAACGAGCACCAGAGCATCGCCAACCTGCTGGCCGACATGCAGGTGCAGATCAACGCCGCGCGGCTGTTGATCCTCCACGCCGCGCGCCTGCGCAGCGCCGGCAAGCCATGCCTGAGTGAAGCCTCACAGGCCAAGCTGTTCGCCTCGGAAATGGCCGAGCGGGTGTGCTCCAAGGCGATTCAGGTGCATGGCGGTTATGGGTATCTGGAGGACTACCCGGTCGAGCGCTACTACCGGGATGCGCGCATTACCCAGATCTACGAAGGCTCCAGCGAGATCCAGCGCATGCTGATTGCGCGGGAGTTGAAGCACTACACTTTGTAAACACGGCCTACTGTAGGAGCGGGCTTGCCCCGCGATAGCGATTCAACCGTGATATCGCATCGCGGGACAAGCCCGCTCCTACAGTCACTCCTCGACGTGCACACTGTCGAGGTAGCTGCGCACCGCCCATAACGCCTCCTGGCTGAGGTAGTCGGCCATCTTCGGCATGTACACCCGGCCATCGCGTACCGCGCCATTGCGCACCCGCTCAACGAACCACTCATCACCGGCGGCGCCTTCATCGAGCAGGCGCAGGTCCGGCGCGATGCCACCGGACTTGGCCTCCAGGCCGTGGCAGGCGGCGCAGTTCTGGTTATAGGCCGAAGCGCCGATCGACACCGCCTCGTCGTGGTCCTTGCTGTTGCGGTAAGGGTTTTCTGCGCGCCACTGATCACCGAGCTTTTCCAGGTTGCCGGTATTGACCGCGGTCGGCGTGACGTTGCCATGGGCGAAAGCCCCGGCGCTGCTCATCAGGCCGACACCGACGATCAGGCTCAACCAGGCGTGTTTTGCTGTTTTCATTGTTCTGCCCTCGACTGCTGTTTGCACGCAAGAACCTCTCGGCTGAAAGGTTGTGCCGGCATCTTAGGAAGGCCCTGGCAAGGGCCCCATGCTGCTTTGGTGGTCGCAGCCTCCTCCCTTGGTAGTAGCGCTTGTGGGGCAGTGCCAAATCATGTCCGGCTTGGGAAATTCTCCCGTGAAAGCCGGGAGATTTTCCGTATCGATCCCACCCTTGGCGTTCCAGGCTATGCAGGCCAAAACCTTCATTGGGAACTCCAACCATGACAATAAGATCGTTACCCGCCGCCCTTTCTCCGCTGTCTGCCGCCGTGCACACCGTCCTCCTGCTCGGCAGCCTGGCCCTGGCCCCGCATGCCCTGGCAAAACCGGTGAGCTGGGAAGACATCGCCGACGACCACAAGAGCACCGGCAACGTGCTGCAGTACGGCATGGGCACCAATGCCCAGCGCTGGAGCCCGCTGGCCCAGGTCAACGACCAGAACGTGTTCAAGCTGACCCCGGCCTGGTCGTACTCCTTTGGTGATGAGAAGCAGCGCGGCCAGGAGTCCCAGGCCATCGTCAATGACGGGGTGATCTACGTCACCGGCTCCTACTCGCGGGTATTTGCCCTCGACGCCAAGACCGGCAAGCGCCTGTGGACCTACAACCATCGCCTGCCGGACAACATTCGCCCGTGCTGCGACGTGGTCAACCGCGGCGCCGCCATCTATGGCGACAAGATCTACTTCGGCACCCTCGATGCCCAGGTCATTGCCCTGAACAAGGACACCGGCAAGGTGGTGTGGAAGAAGAAGTTCGGCGACCACAGCGCCGGCTACACCATGACCGGCGCCCCGACCCTGATCAAGGACCAGAAGAGTGGCAAGGTGCTGCTGATTCACGGCAGCTCCGGCGATGAGTTCGGCGTGGTCGGCCAGCTGTATGCCCGTGACCCGGAGACCGGTGACGAGGTATGGATGCGGCCCTTCGTCGAAGGCCATATGGGCCGCCTGAACGGCAAGGACAGTACCCCCACCGGCGACGTCAAGGCGCCATCCTGGCCCAACGACCCGACCACCGAGACCGGCAAGGTCGAGGCCTGGAGCCATGGCGGCGGTGCCCCGTGGCAAAGCGCAAGTTTCGATGCCGAGACCAACACCATCATCGTCGGCGCCGGCAACCCCGGCCCCTGGAACACCTGGGCGCGCACATCCAAAGACGGCAACCCGCACGACTACGACAGCCTTTACACCTCCGGCCAGGTCGGTGTCGACCCGAGCACCGGCGAGGTCAAGTGGTTCTACCAGCACACCCCCAATGACGCCTGGGACTTCTCCGGCAACAACGAGTTGGTGCTGTTCGACTACAAGGACAAGGACGGCAAGCAGTACAAGGCCACCGCCCATGCCGACCGCAACGGCTTCTTCTACGTCGTCGACCGCACCGACGGCAAGCTGAAGAACGCCTTCCCGTTCGCCGACAACATCACCTGGGCCAGCCATATCGACCTCAAGACCGGCCGCCCGGTAGAAAACCCCGGCCAGCGCCCGGCCAAGCCCGAGCCAGGGCAGACCAAGGGCAAGCCAGTGGAAGTGTCGCCGCCGTTCCTCGGTGGCAAGAACTGGAACCCCATGGCCTACAGCCAGGACACTGGCCTGTTCTATGTGCCGTCGAACCAGTGGAAAGAGGAATACTGGACCGAAGAGGTCAACTACAAGAAAGGTTCGGCCTACCTGGGCATGGGTTTTCGCATCAAGCGCATGTACGAGGATCACGTCGGCTCGCTGCGGGCCATGGACCCGACCACCGGCAAGATGGTCTGGGAGCACAAGGAGCGCCTGCCACTGTGGGCCGGGGTGCTGGCGACCAAGGGCAACCTGGTGTTCACCGGCACCGGTGACGGCTACTTCAAGGCCTTCAACGCCAAGACGGGCGAAGAGCTGTGGAAATTCCAGACCGGCAGCGGCATCGTCTCGCCGCCGATCACCTGGGAACAGGACGGTGAGCAGTACATCGGCGTGACGGTCGGCTATGGCGGCGCGGTACCGCTGTGGGGTGGCGACATGGCCGAGCTGACCAAGCCGGTGGCTCAGGGTGGCTCGTTCTGGGTGTTCAAGATCCCGGCCTGGGACACCAAGACAGCCCAGCGCTGATTTGACGCCCTCTCGCCGGCAAGGCCGGCTCCCACAGTGGATCGGTGCATACCAAACCCTGTGGGAGCTGGCTTGCCAGCGATTGCTATCGCCCAGCCCCAGGAGATCCCCATGAAATACCTCCCGCTACTGCTCACCCTGGCCTGCACCCCCGCCCTCGCCGATGACGACGCCTCATTGACCATCAACGGCTGCACCATCGCCCAAGAGAGTCAGTGCCCCAACGCCAACCTGCGCAACGCCGACCTGAGCAACCAGGACCTGCGCAAGATGAACCTGGCCGGTGCCGACCTGCGCGGGGCGAATTTGCGTCATGCGCGCCTGGACCTGGCCAACCTGGAAAAGGCCCAGCTGCAAGGCGCCAACCTCACCCGTGCCAGCCTGCAGCAAAGCAACCTGCGCCTGGCCGACCTGCGTGACGCCAAGCTGGTTGCCGTACAAGCCTGGGGCATGTTCGCCCAGGGCGCCAACTTCGAGAACGCCGACTTGAGCGCCGCCTACCTGGAGTTCGCCCGCCTCTCCGGGGCCAAACTGCACAACAGCAAATTGCAGGCCGCCGACCTGGAAATGACCTGGTTGAGCAAGGCCGACCTCAAGGGCGCCAACCTTGCCGACGCCAACCTGCAGGAAGCCAAGTTCGGCGAAAGCAACCTGGAACAGGCCGACCTGCGCGGCAGCCGTCAGCACTACGCCAACTTTCAGGACAGCAACATGGAAGGCTGCCAGGGTTGCCCGAAAACCTGGGATTAAGCGGCAATGCGCAACAGGCCCGCCTCGATCGCCAGGTGCACCATCTCGGCCTGGGAAGCGACCTGCAGTTTGCTCTTGAGCAGGGTCAGGCAGTTGGACACAGTCTTGGCGCTGATGCACAACTGCTCGGCGATCAGCCGGGTCGGCGTACCCTTGGCCAGCATCAGGAAGATTTCGGTTTCGCGCGGGGTCAGGCCTTGCACGCGGGTATGACGCCCTTGGCAAGCCAGGTCGGTGGCCAATGCCTGTTCGATGTAGGCACGCCCGGACAGTACCCGGCGCACAGCTTCCAACAGCACCGCTGGCCCCGCCACCTTGGACAGAAAGCCACAGGCGCCCGCCTCCATGGCCTGGCGCACCAGGCCCAGGTCAGTGTGCTCGCTGAAAAACAGCACACGCAGTTGCGGCAGGCGCTGGCGCAGGCGCCGGGTGGTTTCCAGGCCGCTGATCCCGGGCAGGTCGAAGTCCATGATCACCAGCCCCGGCAACTGCTCGCCGACCTTGTGCAGGGCCTCTTCGCCGCTGGCCGCCTCAATGATCGCCATGCCCTCCAGGCCCTGTTGCAGCGCAGAGGCCAGGCCCAGACGCAGCATGGGGTGATCATCGACCAGTAAAATGGCCATCTCAACGTGCTCCTGCGGGTTTTCCCCATGCTAGATCGCCCATCTGGGCGCCCGACTACTACTTTGGTACTGTTTTGCTTGTCGATGGTCGCATTCCCAAAGCGTTGCACCTGGCCTGTAATACAGGGGTGCAGCACAACCACAACAATAAGGTGCAAAGCCATGTACAAGATCCTGATCGCCGACGACCACCCGTTGTTTCGCGAGGCCATCCACAATGTCATCAGCGACGGCTTTCCCGGCAGCGAGGTGATGGAAACCGCCGACCTCGACAGCGCCCTGGCGATCACCGGCGATCACGATGACCTCGACCTGATCCTGCTCGACCTGAACATGCCCGGCATGCATGGCCTGGGCGGGCTGATCAACCTGCGCAACGAGGCGCCGACCATCCCGGTGGTGATCGTTTCGGCCGAACAGGACAAGCAGGTGGTACTGCAGGCCATCACTTACGGCGCCGTCGGCTTTATCACCAAGTCCTCGCCGCGCTCGCAGATGACCGAGGCCATCGAGCAGATCCTCAACGGCAACGTCTACCTGCCACCGGACATCATCCGCACCCAGAAAAGTAGCAGCCGGCGCAGCCATGGCGAACACCAGGGCTTTGCCCCGGAACTGCTGCAAGCCCTGACCCGCAAGCAATTGCTGGTGCTCGAACGCATGACCAAGGGTGAATCGAACAAGCAGATCGCCTACAACCTCGACATCGCCGAAACCACGGTCAAGGCTCACGTGTCGGCGATTCTGCGCAAGCTCAATGTGCACAACCGCGTGCAGGCGATCCTCAGTGCCGGCGACATCGACTTCACCGCCTACCTGCGGCGATAGCCCTGGCATATCGTATTCATGCAAATTAGCCATTGAAACCACGGTAACGCCTGAAGTAAGCTCGGGACCATCAACTGGAGAGTCACATGTCGCACATCACCCTCACTCACGCTTGCAGCACCGGTCGCTTGTCGCGCCCTGTGGCGGCTGTCGAGTGCGCGACCGCCTCCCCGGCAGCGTTTTATTTTGGGTATTGGTTTAGCCACAGGCGCCGCTGATACCCACACCGGCGCCCACTTTCAAGGGGCCGCCGAACACGAGAATACTCAACCCCCGGTCGGCCCCCCGACCGGGGGTTTTGCGTTTCAAGGCCCCGGCAATTACCGAATTACATTGAGGAACAGAACATGAACTACGCCACCTACCACCGTTACCAACGCTTCAGCTTCTGGCGATTTAGCCAATCCCGTTCGGGCCAGCCTGCCGCCTCCGATCGGTCACTTGTTGGTGGCACGCACACACATGACGTCAATCCGGCCAACTGTCGAACACCTCGATAGGGCCGACAGCGCGGGCCAGACCCCGCCAGCCGCCCAGGAATCCAGAACATGCAATCGTCCACCCTCGCTCTGCCACTGTCCGAACCTTGCGCTGCCAACAGCGCTGTCAGCCAACGTCTGCCGAGCCCGTTGCTGCTCAAGCAGCAAATGCCGCTGTCCCCCGCCCTCGCCGCCCAGGTCGAAGCCCATCGCCAGGCCGTGCGCGCCATTCTCGACGGCAAAGATAAGCGCCTGCTGCTGATCGTCGGCCCTTGCTCGCTGCACGACCCCCGCTCGGCCCGCGAGTACGCCCAGCGTCTGGCGCGTCTGGCCGCTGAGGTCAGTGACAAGATGCTCCTGGTGATGCGCGCCTACGTGGAAAAACCGCGCACCACCGTCGGCTGGAAAGGCCTGGCCTACGATCCGCACCTGGATGGCAGCGACGACATGCACGGCGGCATCGCGCTGTCCCGCGGGCTGATGCTGGCCATGCTCGAATGCGGCCTGCCGGTAGCCACCGAGCTGCTGCAGCCGATGGCGGCCGGCTACTTCGATGACCTGCTGAGCTGGGCGGCGATTGGTGCGCGCACCACCGAATCGCAGATTCACCGCGAGATGGTCAGCGGCCTGGGCCTGCCGGTCGGTTTCAAGAACGGCACCGACGGCGGCGTTGGCATCGCCTGCGACGCGATCCGCAGCGCCGCCCACAGTCATCGGCATTTCGGCATGGACGTGCAAGGCTACCCGGCGATTGTCGAAACCCTGGGCAACGCCGACACCCACCTGGTGCTGCGCGGCGGCAACAAGGGGCCGAACTACGACCCGCAAAGTATCGCCCTGGCTCGCCAGGGCCTGGCCAAGGCCGGGGTCGCGGCGCGCATCATGGTCGATTGCAGCCACGCCAACAGCGGCAAGGACCCGTTGCGCCAACCGGCGGTGTTCAACGACGTGCTCGAGCAGCGCCTGCAGGGCGACACCTCGCTGGTCGGCATGATGCTTGAGAGCCACCTGTTCGACGGCTGCCAGGCGCTGGGCGCGCAGCCGCTGAAATACGGTGTGTCGATTACCGATGGTTGCCTGGGCTGGGATTCGACCGAACGTTTGCTGCGTGAGGCGGCTGAGCGGTTGTGAGCCTTATCGCGGGGCAAGTCGGGTCGCCGCACCGCCCCTCCCACTTGCCCCGCGATTACTATCAGCCAACCCTCATTTGCGTTAGGCTTGGGGTTTTACCCCAAGGAGCCACTCCCATGGCCAAAGCCACTGCCCGTCACATCCTGGTTGCCACTGAAGACAAGTGCAACGAACTGAAAGCCCAGATCGAAGCTGGCGCCGATTTCGCCGAAATCGCCAAGGCCAACTCCACCTGCCCATCGAGCCGCCAGGGCGGCGACCTGGGCTCGTTCGGCCCGGGCCAGATGGTCAAAGAGTTCGATACCGTGGTGTTCAGCGCACCGGTCAACACCGTGCAAGGCCCGGTGAAAACCCAGTTCGGTTATCACCTGCTGGAAGTGACCAGCCGTCAGGATTGATCGCTGGCTGACAAGCCGGCCCTCAGGGCCGGTTTGTTCACCCGAGTGACCTGCTAAGCTTCAGCCACAGTCGTGGTTCAGGTGGTCAGGCGCTTGCGAATTGCTCCCTTCCCCTTCCTGTTGTTCGTCTTCGGCCTGGCACTTGCCTGGTCATGCGCCGCCACGTCAGCACCCGTTCACGCCCTGACCGTCTACGGTGAAGCGCCGCGTTACCCGGCCGGCTTCCAGCACTTCACTTACGCCAATCCCAACGCGTCGAAAGGCGGAACGTTGCGCCGCTCGGCCATCGAGATCGGCCAGTTCGACCACCTCATTCCCTATATCGACAAGGGCATCGGCGTTGCCGAGGTCGATGGCTGGCTGTACTCGCCGCTGGCCGTGCGCTCGCAGGACGAGCCCTACACGGTGTATGGGCTGGTGGCGCAAAAGCTTGAACGCGATCCCGACGGGCACTGGCTGCGCTTCTATCTTGACCCTCGAGCACGCTTTGCCGATGGCCAGCCGATCCGCGCCGAGGATGTGCGCTACACCTTCGAGCTGTTCATGCGTGCGGGCAATCTCAGGTACCGCACTCAATTCGCCGATGTTGATGAGGTCACGGTAGAGAACCCGCGGCAGATCATCTTCCACTTCAAAAGCAACCAGAACCGCACGCTGCCCCTGGACCTGGCGACCTTGCCGGTACTGCCCGAGCACTGGTGGAAGGACCGCGACTTTGCCAATGGTGCCGGCTTCGAAGCACCGCTGGGCAGCGGCCCGTACAAGGTCGGCCGGGTCGACAACGGCCGCAGCATCACATTCGAGCGCGACAAAAGCTGGTGGGGCCGCGACCTGCCGGTCAACCGCGGCCGCTACAACTTCGACCAGCTACGCATCGAATACTTCGGCGACACCGAGGTGGCGCGCCAGGTGCTGCGCGGCGGCGGCTTCGACTACAACCGCGAGTTCTCCGCCACCGCCTATACCCTCGGCTATGCCAGCCCGGCCCTGGACGATGGCCGCCTGCAACGCGCGCACCTGGCCAAGGATGCGCCGCAGACCGCCCAGGGTTTTGTCTTCAACCTGCAGCGCCCGGTGTTCAAGGACCGCCGGGTACGCCAGGCGCTGGCGCTGTTGTGGGACTTCGAGTGGAGCAACCGGCAGATGATGCGCAACCTGTACATTCGCCAGCAGAGCTTTTTCGCCAACAGTGACCTGGCGGCGCGCAGCGTGCCCGATGTGCAGGAGCTCAAGTTGCTCGAACCGTTGCGCGGGCAGGTGCCCGACGAGGTCTTCAACCAGGTGTTCGAAGCTCCGCGCACCGACGGTTCGGGGCTGATTCGCGACAAGCAACTGCAAGCGCTGGCACTGCTCGAGGCGGCTGGCTGGAAACCCCGGGGCGATCAGCTGGTCAACGCCCAGGGGGAGCCGCTGACCTTCACCTTCCTCAATGGCCAGGCCGGTTTCGAACGCCTGCTGTTGCCGTGGAAGCGCAACCTGGCGCAGATCGGCATCACCCTGGAGATCCGCCGCATCGACGCCTCGCAGTACGTCAACCGGCTGATGGCCCGCGACTATGACCTGATCGTCACCGGCTACCCGGTGTCGCCGTCGCCGGGGCTTGAGCTGTACAACTATTTTGGCTCGGCGGCAGCCAACGACCCCGGCTCGAACAACTACATGGTGCTGCAGGACCCGGCGGTGGACCGCCTGCTCGACGGCCTGGTCAAGGCGGCGAGCAAGGCCGACATGCTCCACCATGCCCATGCCCTGGACCGGGTGCTGAGCTGGAACTACTACTGGATCCCCAACTATTACCCGCCTGGCTCATCCACCGTCTGGTGGAACCGCTTCGGCCTGCCCAAGGTGCAGCCGAGCTACGACGAAGGCCTGGACAGTTGGTGGGAAGTCAGCCCGACGCCGCTGACCAACGCGCAGATGGCCGAGCGCCTGGGGAGCCCGCCATGATCGGCTACATCCTGCGCCGTCTGCTGCTGATCATCCCGACCTTGTTGATCATCCTGTTGGTCAATTTCGTCATCGTCCAGGCCGCGCCGGGCGGCCCGGTCGAGCAGGCGGTTGCGCGCCTGCAGGGCATTGGCGGCGGTGCGCCCGGGGCCAGCGCCGAAACCCTGCACGCCAGCTCGCGCGCCAGCCGCGGCCTGGACCCCAAGTTGCTGGAAGACATCAAGCGCCAGTACGGCTTCGACAAGTCCGCGCCCGAACGCCTGTGGCTGATGCTCAGCCAATATGCCCGGCTGGACTTCGGTTCCAGCTTCTTTCGCGGCGCCAAGGTTACCGACCTGATCCTGGAGAAGATGCCGGTGACCCTGTCGCTCGGCTTCTGGGCCACGTTGATCACCTACCTGGTGTCGATTCCTTTGGGGATCCGCAAGGCGGTGCGCCACGGCACGGCGTTCGATGCCTGGAGCAGCAGCCTGATCGTCATTGGCTATGCCCTGCCTTCGTTCCTGTTCGCCCTGCTGCTGATCGTGTTGTTTGCTGGCGGTACCTCGCTGAACTGGTTTCCGGTGCGCGGGCTGGTTTCGGAAGACTTCGGCCAGCTCAGCCTGCTGGGCAAGATCGCCGACTACTTCTGGCACCTGGTGCTACCGGTGGGTGCGCTGGTGATCGGCGGTTTTGCCACCCTGACCCTGCTGACCAAAAACGCCTTTCTCAACGAGATCACCCGCCAGTACGTGATCACCGCCCGGGCCAAGGGGCTGAGCGAGCAGCGGGTGCTGTATGGGCATGTGTTTCGCAATGCCATCCTGCTGGTGGTGGCCGGCATTCCCCAGGCGCTGATCAGCGTGTTCTTCGCCGGCTCCCTGCTGATCGAGGTGATTTTCTCCCTCGACGGCCTGGGGCGCATGAGCTACGAGGCGGCAGTGTCGCGGGATTATCCGGTGGTGTTCGGCTCGCTGTTCATCTTCACCCTGTTCGGCCTGCTGGTGAGGCTGATCGGTGACCTGTGCTACACCCTGGTCGACCCGCGCATCGACTTTGCCACGAGGGCGCACTGATGTTCAGCCTGTCGCCGGTTTCGCGCAGGCGCCTGCAGCGCTTTCGGCGCAATCGCCGGGGCTGGGTTTCGCTGTGGCTGTTTGCCTTGTTGCTGCTGGTGAGCCTGGGCGCGGAACTGGTGGCCAACGACAAGCCGTTGCTGCTGGGCTATCAGGGCCAGCTGTATCTCCCGGCATTCAAGCGCTACAGCGAACAGCAATTCGGCGGCCAGCTACCGTTTCAGCCGGACTATCGCAGCCAGTACGTACGCCAGCTAATCGAGGGTCAGGGCGGCTGGATGCTGTTTGCACCGGTGCCCTTCAGCGCCGATACGCCGAATTACGATTTGTTGGTACCCGCACCCAGCCCGCCGTCTGCGGTCAACTGGCTGGGCACCGACGACCAGGCCCGGGATGTGCTGGCGCGGGTACTGTATGGCACCCGGGTATCGATACTGTTTGCCCTGGCGCTGACGGCGATCAGCACGCTGATCGGCATCGCCGCCGGCGCCTTGCAGGGCTACCACGGCGGTTGGGTCGATCTGATCGGGCAGCGTCTGCTGGAAGTCTGGTCGGGCCTGCCGGTGTTGTATCTGCTGATCATCCTCAGCGGCTTTGTCGAGCCGAATTTCTGGTGGCTGCTGGGGATCATGGCGCTGTTTTCCTGGCTGGCGCTGGTGGATGTGGTGCGCGCCGAGTTCCTCCGTGGACGCAACCTCGAGTACGTGCTGGCCGCCCGCGCCCTGGGCCTGCCGGACCGTTGGGTGATCCTGCGGCACATCCTGCCCAACGCCATGAACGCCACCCTGACCTACCTGCCGTTCATCCTTACCGGCGCGATCACCACCCTCACCGCCCTGGATTTTCTCGGCTTCGGCATGCCGGCCGGCAGCGCGTCGCTGGGTGAGCTGGTGACCCAGGGCAAGCAGCATTTGCAGGCTCCGTGGCTGGGCTTTACCGCGTTCTTTGCCCTGGCATTGATATTGTCGCTGTTGGTGTTCATAGGCGATGCCTTGCGCGAAGCCTTCGATCCACGGGCATAATCGCAGCCTTTACTCCGGCGGAGCGGCCCATGCAGGACAGTGACAGCCTCAAGGACTATCAGCAGGTGCGCCTGCTGGCGATTCGTTCGCTGTTCGAGATCATCGAGCAGTCCAGCGAAGGCACGATCATCGTCGACCGTGATGCGCGCATCGTCTGGATGAACGAGCGCTATGCCCGGCGCTTTGGCCTTGAAGACGCCAGCAGCGCCATCGGCCAACCGTGCGAAAGTGTCATCCCCGGCAGCCTGATGCGCGACGTGGTGAACAACGGCCGACCGATCCTGTTGGACATGCTCGACACCCCCAAGGAGCCGCTGGTGGTGATGCGCCTGCCGGTGCACGACGCTGCCGGCAAGCTGATCGGCGCCATCGGTTTTGCCCTGTTCGACGAGCTGCGCAGCCTCTCGCCGCTGCTCAAGCGCTACGCCAGCATGCAGCAGGAACTGGCCTCGACCCGCTCGTTGCTGCGCGCCCGCCAGGCCAAATACAGCTTTGCCCAGTTCATCGGCACCAGCGCCGCCAGCCTTGAGGTCAAGCGCCGCGCCCGGCGTGGCGCCAGCAGTGATTCCCCGGTGTTGCTGCTGGGCGAGACCGGCACCGGCAAGGAGCTGCTGGCCCACGCCATCCATGCTGCCTCGCCGCGGGCGCACAAGGCGTTTGTCAGCATCAACAGTGCGGCGATTCCCGAAACCCTGCTCGAAGCCGAGTTCTTCGGTACCGCCCCGGGTGCCTTTACCGGTGCCGAGCGCAAGGGCCGCCCGGGCAAATTGCAGATTGCCGAGGGCGGTACCTTGTTCCTCGATGAGATCGGCGACATGCCCTTGCCCCTGCAAAGCAAGTTGCTGCGGGTGCTGCAGGAAAAGGAATACGAGCCGGTGGGTTCCAACCAGATGATCCAGAGCGATGTGCGGATCATCGCCGCGACCTCCACCGACCTGCAGGCGGCCATGGCCCGTGGCGAGTTCCGTGCCGACCTGTACTACCGGCTCAATGTGCTGCCGATCCAGGTGCCACCGTTGCGTGAGCGGCTGGACGATTTGCCGGCACTGAGCGAAGCCATTCTTGAAGAGCTGGGCAGCCAGCACGAGCTGGAAGATGAAGCCCAGGCGCTGCTGGCCCGGCATGCCTGGCCGGGCAATATCCGTGAGCTGCGCAATGTGCTGGAACGAACGACCTTGCTGACGGATCAATTGCGTTTGGGGGTGCGGGATGTGCAGGCGGCGCTGGGCAACCTGGCGCCGCTGCAGGTCCAGGCGCCGCAAGTGAACTATAAACAGGCCTGTGCCGAGTTTGAGCGGCAGTTACTCGAAAACACCCTGGCGCGCTGTGCCGGGAATGTACCGGAAGCGGCGCGGCAGCTGGGGTTGGGGCGGTCGACGCTGTACAAGAAACTGGTGGCGCTGGGAATCAAGTCCCAATAACTGGAATCAAGTCTCTTATTAGAGACTTATGCCTATCCCTATGGGAGCCGGCCTTGCCAGGCTTGGGGCTGCTTTGCAGCCCATCGCCGGCAAGGCCGGCTTGTGTCTTGAGGTAGGAATAGAATCAGAAGTGAGAGCGGTGAATGGCAAGCTGTACGCCGGTAGTGCTTAAAGCACGTGTGGGAGCAAAGCTGCCATTCACCTCTCCACTCTGGCCCGAGCCCGAACAGTTGATTGAGCGCCTCTCGAATCACAAGCGTGGGCCAAGCCAGAGCGCTCTCACAACTGAGTGTAAGAGGGTTCAGCCATGTTGTCTTCTGTTGGAATCGACACTGCCAAAGCCACTTTGGAAATCTGCATCAAACCTCAGAAAATTCGCTTCGAAGTGGCCAACAACTCCGCAGGCTTCGAGGCGTTGCTTGAGCGTCTGAAGGACTTCAATATCAGTCGAGTGCTGATCGAAGCGACAGGCGGCTACGAGAAAGATGTGTTGATCGCCCTAGCCTCAGCAGGACTGGAAACCATCTGCATCAACCCAGCCCGTGCCCGAAAATTCGCCGATGCCATGGGTAAAAAAGCCAAAACCGACAAGATCGACGCCGAGGTCCTTGCGGACTTCGCTGCACACCTCAGCGCTCCTCAAGGCCAACCGGTCAGCCCTGAACGCGAAGAGCTGCGAGAGCTGGTGAAGCAGCGCGCCCAATTTGTGCAGAGCCGTGATGACGACAAGCGGCGTCGCCAGCAATGTCGCTCGGCAACAGTGATGGCCCACTTCGATGAGCATATAGAGCAGCTGAAAGTGCTGATCAAACGCCTCGACGAAGAAATTGACCAGGCGATGGTGCAACTGGACGATACCAGGGCGCGTCAGTTATTGGCAGTGACCGGAATCGGTCGAGTAACCGCCGCAAATCTGCTCGCCTCACTGCCTGAACTGGGGCAGTTGGACCGCCGTCAGATCGCCGCTCTGGTGGGCGTAGCGCCTTACAACAACGATAGTGGTAGCCATCGAGGGCACCGCCAGATATGGGGTGGTCGGGCCCATGTAAGGCGAGTGCTGTACATGTCGAGCTGGATCATCATCCGTCACAACACAGAATTTAAAGCACGCTACGAAGCACTTCGGGAGCGTGGGAAGTGCGCCAAGGTAGCCCTCGTAGCCTGTATGCGGGTGCTGATCGTCAGGCTGAATGCAATGCTGCGGGACAATACCCCTTGGCGAGAGCAAACAGCCTGATCAAGACAGTTGCTCCCACAAGGATCGGTGCATACAGGACCTGTGGGAGCCGGCCTTGCCGGCGATTGGGCCGCAACGCGGCCCCGGATATCAAGCCTCGTGGCTGATATGCCCATCGACCAAGGTATAACGCACCGCGCCCGGCAGGCAGTGGCCGATGAACGGGCAGTTGTCGCCCCTGGAGCGCCACTGCTCGCCGGCTACGGTCGAGGCCTTGGCATCGAACAGCACCAGGTCGGCCGCACTGCCAACCTTCAGCTCGCCCGCGGGCAGGCGCAGCGCCGCGGCCGGGCCCGCAGACAAACGCTGCAACAAAGTCGGCAGGTCGAGCAGGCCGTCTTCCACCAGGGTCATGGCCAGCGGCAGCAACAGTTCGACACTGCTGATGCCCGGTTCGGTCGCACCGAACGGCGCCAGCTTGGCATCACGCTCATGGGGCTGGTGATGGCTGGAGATCGCCTGGATCACCCCGGACCTCACCGCCTCGCGCAGGCCGTCGCGGTCGGCGCGGGTGCGCAGCGGCGGTTGCACGTGGTACAGGCTGGAGAAGTCGCGCAGCGCTTCGTCAGTGAGGATCAGTTGGTACAAGGCAACGTCGGCGGTCACTGGCAGGCCCAGTTCCTGGGCCTGGGCGATCAGCCGCGCGCCGCGGGCGCTGGTCAGCTGGCTGAAGTGCGCTCGCACGCCGGTCTGTTCGACCAGCAGCAGGTTGCGCGCCAGGGCCACGGTTTCGGCGGTTTCCGGAATTCCCGGCAGGCCGAGGAAGCTGGCCATGGCGCCTTCGTGGGCCAGGCCGTCCTGAGCCAGGTCGCGGTCCTGGGAGTGGAAGATCACCGTCAGGTCGAAGGTCGCGGCGTATTCCAGCGCGCGGGCCAGGGTGCGGTTGTTGCCAAAGGCATTGAGGCCGTTGCCAAAGGCCACGCAGCCGGCGTCACGCAACGCAATCAGCTCGGCAAGCTGCTCGCCTTCCAGGCCTTTGCTCAGGGCGCCGATCGGGTAGACCTTGCTGTGCCCGGCTTCGCGGGCGCGGTCGAGAATCAGCTCGGCCACCGCCGAGGTGTCCAGCACCGGCTTGGTCTGCGGCGGGCAGCACAGGCTGGTGACGCCACCGGCAGCGGCGGCGCGGGTTTCGCTGGCGATGCTGCCTTTGCGGCTGTAGCCGGGCTCGCGCAGGGCGACGTTGAGGTCGACCAGGCCGGGCGCGGCGACCAGGCCCTGGGCATCGATGCTGCGTGCAGGCTTGAAGCCTGCCGGGGCGGCGCCGATGGCGATGATCTTGCCGGCATCGATGTGCAGGTCAGTGGTCTGGTCCAGGCCGCTCAGGGGGTCGATGACCCGGGCGCCGAGAATACTGAGGGTCACTGGGCGTTCTCCTGCTCGAATTGACGTTGCGCGGTCTGCCCGCTCATGGCCATGGACAGCACCGCCATGCGTACGGCGATACCGTAGGTGACCTGGTTGAGGATCACCGAGTGAGCACCGTCGGCCACCGCTGATTCAATCTCTACGCCGCGGTTGATCGGGCCCGGGTGCATGACGATGGCATCCGGCTTGGCCCCGGCCAGGCGTGCGGTGGTCAGGCCGAACAGGCGGTAGAACTCGCCTTCGCTGGGCAGCAGGCCGCCGGCCATGCGCTCACGCTGCAGGCGCAGCATGATCACCACGTCGACGTCTTTCAGGCCCTGTTCCAGGTCGGTGTAGACCTTGACGCCGTACTGCTCGATACCGATCGGCAACAGGGTTTTCGGGCCGATCACGCGGATGTCCGGGCAGCCCAGGGTTTTCAGTGCAAGCATGTTCGAGCGCGCTACCCGCGAGTGCAGGATGTCGCCGACGATGGCCACCGAGAGGTTTTCGAAACCGCCCTTGTGCCGACGAATGGTGAGCATGTCGAGCATGCCCTGGGTCGGGTGGGCGTGGCGGCCGTCGCCGCCATTGATGATCGCCACCTCCGGGCATACGTGCTCGGCGATGAAGTGCGCGGCGCCCGAGTCGGCATGACGCACGACGAACATGTCGGCCGCCATGGCTTCGAGGTTGCGCAGGGTGTCGAACAGGGTTTCGCCCTTGCTGGTCGAGGAGGTCGACACGTTCAGGGTGATGACGTCCGCCGACAGCCGCTGGGCGGCCAGTTCAAAGGTGGTACGGGTGCGGGTGGAGTTTTCGAAGAACACGTTGCAGACGGTCTTGCCGCGCAGCAACGGAACCTTCTTGACGGCCCGGGCGCCGACTTCGAGGAACGAGTCGGCAGTGTCGAGGATTTCGGTCAGCAGTTCGCGGGGCAAACCGTCGAGCGAGAGGAAGTGGCGCAGCTGGCCCTGATCATTGAGCTGCAGCGGGCGCTTGGCGTCGATTGGCGTCATCGCAGGGGACTCTTAAAGGGCGGAAGCGGAGGCGAGGTCCTGGCGCTCGAGGGCGAGCGGTGCGGGTCCGGTCAATTTTACCCGTTCATGGGCGGCCAGCGACAGGGAGGCACCGACCACATTCGGCCGGATCGGCAATTCGCCGGCATCCAGGTCGAGCAGGCAGACCAGGGTTACACTGGCCGGACGGCCATAGTCGAACAGTTCGTTGAGGGCGGCACGGATGGTACGTCCGCTCATCAGCACGTCGTCGATCAGCACCAGGTGCTGGCCTTCGATCTCGAACGGCAAGTCGGACGGGCGCACCTGCGGGTGCAGGCCGTTCTGGCTGAAGTCGTCGCGGTAGAAGGAAACGTCGAGTGTGCCCAGGGCGGTGTCGCTGCCCAGTTCTTCAAGCAGTGCCTGGGCGACCCAGACACCACCGGTGCGGATGCCGATGAAGCGCGGCTCGGCAATGGCGCGCCGGGCCAGATGGGCGCGAAGGTCGACGGCCATCTGCCGGATCAGTTCGGCGGGATTGGGTAGGCTCATACTTGCTCCTCAAGAGGCCGGGGAGCGGTGCGCTAGCCCGGCTTGAATGCGATGATCGGGGCTCAGGCCCCGGTATTGGCCTCCAGCCAGCCCTGCAGCAGCAAGGCGGCGGCAATGGCATCCACCGGGTTGTCGCGGTAACTGCCGCGCTGGCCGCCACGGGCCATGCGCTCGCCCTTGGCCTCGAAGGTGGTCAGGCGTTCGTCGTGGGTGTGCACCGGCAGGTTGAAACGGCCATTGAGGCGGCGGGCGAACTTTTCCGCGCGCTCGCTCATCTCGCTGGGGGTGCCGTCCATGTTCAACGGCAGGCCGACCACCAGGGCGTCGGGCTTCCATTCCTTGATCAGTTTTTCCACCTGGGCCCAGTCCGGCGTGCCGTTCTGCGCCTTGAGGGTGCACAGCTCGCGGGCCTGTCCGGTGATCACCTGGCCGACCGCGACGCCGATCTGGCGGCTGCCGTAGTCAAAGCCCAGCAGTAGGCGTACTTCAGTCATCAGGCGTGCCCCGCCTGGCTGGTCAGCAGGCTGAGGTTGATCCCAAGGCTTGCGGCGGCCGCTTCAAGACGTTGCTCGCAGGCCATGCCGAAGATGATCTCGGGGTCGAACGGGCAGTTCAGCCAGGCGTTGTCGGCCAGCTCCGCTTCCAGCTGCCCGGCTTCCCAGCCGGCGTAGCCGAGGGTGATCAGGCTCTGTTTGGGGCCGAGGCCATCGGCAATGGCGAACAGCACGTCCTGGGACGTGGTCAGCGACAGGCCGTCGAGCTCGACGGTAGCCTGGAAAGTACGGTCACTGGTGTGCAGGACGAAGCCGCGGTCGGTTTGCACCGGGCCGCCCATGTAGATTGGCACGTGAATGCAACTGGCCGGCGGGTCGACGTCCGGACGCAGCTGTTCGAGGATATCGGCCAGGTTGAGGTCCTGTGGCCGATTGACCACCAGCCCCATCGCCCCATTGGCGTTGTGCTCGACGATGTAGGTCAAGGTCTGCGCGAAGTTCGGGTCGGCCATGTGTGGCATGGCGATCAGGAACTGGTGCTTGAGGTAATCCGGGCTGAGGTTCTTCATGGTTGATAGTGTGGCGGTGAGCGGCCACGCTGACAAGGTGCTGGCGTCACCTTGTCAGCTTTACTGCGGGGTTACTTGAACAGCTTGACCACTTCTTCGGTATACAGGGTTGGCGACTCTTCAGCGGCCGACAGCACGTACTCCTGGACGGTCTTCTGCTTGGCCTGCGGGTACTTGGCCAGGTAGCTCTCCGGGAACGCCGGGGCCTTCAGGCTGGAGCCGGCCTTGATCAGTGCGGCGACGCAGTCCGGGTTGTCCGAGCGGGCGGCTTCTTCCAGCGGCGTACCGACCGGGAAGGTGCCGTGCTGCTCGTGGTAGGCATCGATCGAGCTGCCTTTTTTCAGCAGCAGGGCGATGCGCTGGGCGGCTTGCGGGTCGGGCTGGCCGTTCATTTCAAAGGCGCGTTCGCAAACATGGTGCAGCGGCGTCGAGCCGGTTTGGGTGACCTGGTACGGATTGGCGCCGGCAGCGACCAGCAGCTTGATCACCTCCAGGTTCGAGGCACCCGGCCCGGTCAATGGGGTAAAGCCGTTCGGCCGGACGGCCTTGGCATCGGCGCCGGAATCCAGCAGCAGCTTGATCAGTTCGGGTGAGCCCTTGCGTGCTGCGGTGTTCAGCGGCGTGGCGGAATCGCCCTGGGCTAGCACGTTGACGTTGGCGCCGGCCTTGATCAGGCCCTTGACCATGCGCAGGTCAGCCTCGGAGGCCTTCGACTGTTCGGCCTGGTTGAGGACGAACAGCAGCAGGGTTTCGCCGTTTTCCTGGATTGGCGTGTTGACGTCACCGATCTTTGGCAGGAACAGCTCGAACGGCGCGACGATCTTGTAGGAGGCGGCCAGGAACATCGGCTGGCCTTTCGGGTCGGCACCCTGGTCGAGCAGGCCCTGGATCTTGGCCAGGCGCGCCGGGGTTTCGTCGTACTTGTACTCGCCAACTTCGTTGTACAGCTTCTGCGACAGCTCGGCGGCGTCGGCGAAGGCGGCAGCAGGCAGGGCGCAGGCGGCCAGGGCCAGGCCGAGAGCAGCGGTTTTGCGGGCAAAATTGATGCGCGACATCAACAGAATCCTTTCTTGAGGGGGATATACGGGCGCGCATCATCGCAAAATGGCTATTGTTTTGCCATCAGGCGGAGCCTTAGATCAGTTGCTTTGCAACCGGTCGCCGCGGGCGAAACGCCAGGTACGGATGATCTCCAGCCGGTCGATATCGGCCAGGTCGCCGGTGAACGGCGCGAACGGCGCAGCCAGGCGCACAATGCGCTGGGCAGCCTGGTCGAGCAGGGGCTGGCCGGAGGACTCCAGCACCAGCACTTCATACAGCGAGCCGTCGCGGTTGATCGACACCATCAGCCGCAAGCTGCCGTAGATCTGCTGGCGCCGGGCTTCGTCGGGGTAGTTGAGGTTGCCGATGCGCTCGACCTTCTTGCGCCACTCGTCCTTGTACCAGGCGCCCTTGTCGCGCATGGTCGAGGCGGCGTTGAGGCGGTGGATGCGCGGACGCTTGGCATATAACTGCTGCTCATGGGACAGCTCGGCCTCGAGGCTGGCGATCTGGCTGGACAGCTGTGAGCTGTCAAAATCCGGGGTCGCAGTCTGGGGTTTGGGCTGCGGCTTGGTTTCCTTGGGCCGGGTCTCGACTTTTTCCGGCTTCGGTGCCTTGGTCGCTACCACGGCTTTAGGTGGCGTCGGTTGCGGCTGCACTTCAGGCTTGGCTGCCGGAGGCGGTGTGACCTTGTTGATCTTGCTGTCCTGGAAGGGCGCCACTTCGGTGGTTTTCGGCACCGCTTTCTTGTCCAGGGTGCCACTGCCTTGCTGGTTGTCCTGGGCCAGGTAGTCAGCCTTCTGCGGCGCTTTTTCGCTCTTGAAGGTGGCCAGGGTAATTTCCATGGTCCGGCGGATTTCTTCGGGCTTGGCGAAGGTGAAACCGACGCCGAGGATCAGCACCAGGTGCAGCAGCGCCGCCAGGAACAGGGTAAAGCCCAGGCGATCCACCGGGCGTACGCGGGGTGGAGAGAAGTCGGCAGGGATGTCAGCAGGAAGCGTCATCAGGTATCCAGCAACTGCAAAAACCGGGAAAAACCGGCAGAGCAGGTGCCCAGGTCATAAAAAAACGACTGGCATGATACCCCACTCTGCGCGGTTGCTCCGCGTCGGCTGTCAGCGCGCCTTGAGCTTGCGATCAATGGCATCCATCAACTGCACGCCGATCTGGGTGCCGAAGGCATTGTCGATCTCGCGGATGCAGGTCGGGCTGGTGACGTTGATTTCGGTCAGGTGCTCGCCGATCACGTCCAGGCCGACGAACAGCAGGCCCTTCTCGCGCAGGGTCGGGCCGACCTGTTCGGCGATCCAGCGGTCGCGGTCGGTCAGCGGGCGGGCTTCGCCACGGCCGCCGGCGGCGAGGTTGCCACGGGTTTCGCCCGAAGCCGGGATGCGCGCCAGGCAGTAAGGCACCGGCTCGCCGTCGATCATCAGGATGCGCTTGTCGCCGTCCTTGATGGCCGGCAGGTAGCCTTGCGCCATGATTTGCTGGGTGCCGTTGCCGGTCAGGGTCTCGAGGATTACCGAGAGGTTCGGATCGCCCGGTCGATGGCGGAAGATCGAGGTGCCGCCCATGCCGTCCAGCGGCTTGAGGATGGTGTCGCCCTGCTGGTTGACGAATTCACGCAGGATGTCGGCGCGGCGGCTGACCAGGGTCGGCGGCGTGCACTGCGGGAACAGCGTGGCGAAGAGTTTTTCGTTGCAGTCGCGCAGGCTCTGCGGACGGTTGACCACCAGCACGCCGGCGGCTTCGGCCTGTTCCAGCAAGTAGGTGCTGTAGACGAATTCCATGTCGAACGGCGGATCCTTGCGCATCAGGATCACGTCCAGCTCGCTCAGGGCGCTGTCTTGTTCGGCTTCCAGCTCGAACCAGTGCTCCGG
Organism: Pseudomonas sp. JV241A; assembly: GCF_900275665.1. NCBI lineage: Bacteria > Pseudomonadati > Pseudomonadota > Gammaproteobacteria > Pseudomonadales > Pseudomonadaceae > Pseudomonas > Pseudomonas sp. JV241A. Next base: position 284,889 of record NZ_OPYO01000033.1, on the reverse strand, counting down.
GTCGGCGAAGACTTTCAGCGGGCGCATGCGCGCGCGGGCTTGGCCGGCGCCCTGGTAGAGGTCCTGCTGCTCCATGTAGAACAGCGACCAGCCGCGCTCCTGGGCGGCCAGCAACATGGCCAGCGAACTATCCTTTTTATAGGAAATGCGCGCAATGGGGTCCATGACAATCCCGAGGCGAACGCTCATGGGCTAAATCCTCTCAGCGGCAATGGGCCGCATTGGCTCGAACGAAAAGTGGCGTCAGGGTGGCGCTCACAGCGCTGGCGGTCAAGGGAAAAACGCATCCTGGGCGGTGCTGCGGCGGGCGTCGGCGCGGGCCGATGGAATGCACCCCCCAGAGTGTGCTAAAAAGGCCTGGCACGTGGCCTGCACGGCCGTCTCCAGCTGCAAGCCACAAGGCATAGGCCACAAGAAAAAGCACGCCGCGTTCACCCTGCTTTTTCTTGCCGCTTGAAACTTGTAGCCTGCCGCTCATAGCGAGCAGCGATGGTAGAGCAATTATGGAACAGCCCGGCGCGGCATTGAAGGTGATGGTGATCGACGACTCCAAGACGATTCGCCGCACCGCCCAGATATTGCTCAGCGAAGCAGGATGTGAGGTCATCACGGCCATCGACGGTTTCGATGCCCTGGCCAAGATCATCGACCACCAGCCGCAGATCATTTTCGTCGACGTGCTGATGCCGCGTCTGGACGGCTACCAGACCTGCGCCCTGATCAAGCAGAACAGCACCTTCAAGGACACGCCGGTGATTCTCCTGTCGTCCCGCGATGGCCTGTTCGACAAGGCCCGTGGCCGCGTCGTCGGATCTGATCAATTTTTGACCAAGCCTTTCAGCAAGGAAGAACTGCTGGACGCAATCAAGGCCCATGTGCCCGGATTCGCCGCAGAAGAACAACACGCACCCTGACGCTGCGCCGCCGCAGGCGTCTATTCCTTCATGGGGAACAGCATGGCCCGAGTTCTGATCGTCGACGATTCGCCGACCGAAATGTACAAACTGACCGGTATGCTCGAAAAACACGGGCATGAAGTGCTCAAGGCCGAAAACGGCGCCGATGGCGTGGCCCTGGCCCGCCACGAAAAGCCCGATGCGGTACTGATGGACATCGTCATGCCCGGGGTCAACGGCTTCCAGGCCACTCGCCAGTTGAGCAAAGACCCGGAAACCGCGCACATCCCGGTGATCATCGTCACCACCAAGGACCAGGAGACCGACAAGGTCTGGGGCCAGCGCCAGGGCGCCAAGGACTACCTGACCAAGCCGGTGGACGAAGACACCCTGATCAAGAAACTCAACGACGTGCTCAAAGGTTGACCACCCGGCCCATGGGCGAGTCGCTGACGGCCTTCGAGCTGCTGCTGGACATCGACCGGCGCTGCCGGCTGCTGGCCGCCGACCTGCCGTTGCAGGAAACCCGCCTGCAGAGCTGGAGCGGCATCGGCTTTCGCATCGCCGAGCAATGGTTCGTCGCGCCCATGGGTGAAGTCGCCGAAGTGCTGCACGAGCCGCGCCTGAGCCGCATCCCCGGGGTCAAGCCGTGGGTCAGCGGGGTGGCCAACCTGCGTGGCCGGCTGCTGCCGGTGATGGACCTCTGCGGCTTTTTCGGCCTGGGCCTGTCGGCCCCGCGCAAGCAGCGGCGGGTGCTGGTGCTTGACCACGACGAGCTGTTTGCCGGCTTGCTGGTCGATGAAGTGCTGGGCTTGCAGCATTTTCCGCTGCACAGCCTCGACCTGTCGCCGCCAACGCCGTTGCTCAGCGCTGCCGCGCCCTTTGTTCAGGGGCATTTTCAGCGTGAGCGCAGCTGGGCGATCTTCAGCCCCTTCGCCCTGGCCCAGGCGCCGGGTTTCCTCGACGTCGCGCTGTAAAGGAATGCCACCTCCGTGACCACGACCAAGACGGCTCCATCGACCCAGGGTTCCCGCAGCAGCGCGCAGATCGCGGCGCTGTTCGTGGTGCTGATCCTGTCGATCATCCTGCTGTTCGCCAACTTCGCCTACCTCAACACCCAGGCCAACTACGACAAGCAGTACATCGGCCATGCCGGTGAACTGCGGGTGCTGTCCCAGCGCATCGCCAAGAACGCCACTGAAGCGGCGGCCGGCAAGGCCGTGGCCTTCCGCCTGTTGAGCGAGGCGCGCAACGACTTCGAGCAGCGCTGGGGCTACCTGAAAAAAGGCGATGCCAGCACCGGCCTGCCCGCCGCGCCGCCGGCGGTGCGCAAGGAAATGGACGCCGTGCTGCGCGACTGGGAAAACCTGCGCAAGAACAGCGACGCGATTCTTGCCAGTGAGCAGACCGTGCTGTCGTTGCACCAGGTCGCCGCGACCCTGGCTGAAACCGTGCCGCAGTTGCAGGTGGAGTACGAGAAGGTCGTCGAGATTCTGCTGCAGAGCGGCGCCCCGGCCAGTCAGGTCGCCGTGGCCCAGCGTCAGTCGCTGCTGGCCGAACGTATTCTCGGCTCGGTCAACACCGTACTGGCCGGGGATGAGACCGCCGTGCAGGCCGCGGATGCCTTCGGCCGCGACGCCAGCCGTTTTGGCCAGGTGCTCGAAGCCATGCTTGGCGGTAACGAGGCGATCCAGGTTACCCGCGTGCAGGACCCGGACGCCCGCGCGCGGCTGGCCGAGATCGCCGAGCTGTTTCAGTTCGTCGCCGGCTCCGTGGACGAAATCCTCGAAACCTCGCCTGAACTGTTCCGTGTGCGCGAAGCCACCGGGAGCATCTTCGGCCTGTCGCAAACCCTGCTCGATGAAGCCTCGCGCCTGGCCACCGGTTTCGAGAACCTGGCCAACGGCCGAACCCTGGATACTGTCGGCGGCTACGTGCTGGGCTTGCTGGCGCTGGCCTCGATCATCCTTATCGGCCTGGTGATGGTGCGTACCACGCACCGGCAACTGCGCGAAACCGGCGAAAAGAATGAACGCAACCAGCAGGCAATCATGCGCCTGCTCGACGAAATCGAAGACCTAGCCGATGGCGACCTGACCGTGACGGTCTCGGTGACCGAGGACTTCACCGGCGCCATCGCCGATTCGATCAATTATTCCATCGACCAGTTGCGCGACCTGGTGGCGACCATCAACCTCAGCGCCGAGGAAGTCGCCGCCGCCGTGCAGGACACCCAGAACACCGCGCGTCAGCTGGCCAAGGCCTCCGAGCACCAGGCCCAGCAGATCAGCGATGCCTCGGTGGCGGTGGGCGACATGGCCGAGTCCATCGACCGGGTGTCTACCCACGCCTATGAGTCGGCGAAAGTGGCCGAGCGTTCGGTCGCTATCGCCAACAAGGGCAACGAGGTGGTGCACAACACCATCAACGGCATGGACAACATCCGCGAACAAATCCAGGACACCGCCAAACGGATCAAGCGCCTGGGCGAGTCGTCCCAGGAGATCGGCGATATCGTCAGCCTGATCGACGACATTGCTGATCAGACCAACATCCTTGCCCTCAACGCGGCGATCCAGGCCTCGCTGGCCGGGGAAGCCGGGCGCGGCTTTGCCGTGGTTGCCGACGAAGTACAACGCTTGGCCGAGCGCTCGTCGTCGGCCACGCGCCAGATCGAAGCGCTGGTGCGCACCATCCAGGCCGACACCAACGAGGCGGTGATCTCCATGGAGCAGACCACTGCCGAAGTGGTGCGCGGTGCGCGTCTGGCCCAGGATGCCGGGGTCGCCCTGGCCGAAATCGAAGGCGTGTCGCAGACCCTCGCCGACCTGATTCACAGCATCTCCGATGCCGCCCAGCTGCAGACCTCTTCGGCCGGGCAGATCTCGCATACCATGGCGGTGATCCAGCAGATCACCTCGCAAACCTCGGCCGGCTCTACCGCCACCGCCGAGAGCATCGGCAACCTGGCGCGCATGGCCAGTGAAATGCGCCGCTCGGTGTCCGGCTTTACCCTGCCGCCGACGTCGCCGCGTTGAGGGCATCATGGTGATGGGAGCAGTTATGGCGGATCGGCACGATACGGTGGCGCTGGCCTGGGTCAAAGGGGCGATTGCCGATTGCCTGGGCCAGGCGCGCCTGACCCTTGAACACTTCGCCGCCGAGCCCGGGGACGAAGCCGTGCTCGACGGTTTCGTCGAACAGCTGCATCAGGTGCGTGGCTGCCTGCTGATGCTCGAACTCAACGGCGCGGCCCTGCTCGCCGAAGAAATGGAACAACTGGGCCTGGCCTTGCGTCAGGGCCGCGCCAGCCAGCGCGGTGAAGCGCTGGGCGCGCTGTTTCGCGGCCTGGAGCAGCTGCCGCTGTACCTTGAGCGCCTGCGCAGCGCCCGCCGTGACCTGCCGCTGGTGGTGCTGCCGGTGCTCAACCAGTTGCGCGCCGAGCGCGGCGCCCAGGCCCTGGCGCAGGACAGCCTGCTAGCCAGCAGCCCCGCCGACGCCGAGGAGCTGGCCAACCTCGACCTGTACCTGGGCACCTGGCGCGATCGCCTGCAGGCCGGACCTGACCGCGATGCCTTGCGCTCCGTTGTCGCCGCCCTGTGCGAAGACCTCAAGCGGGTCAAGGAGCGCCTCGACCAGTTCGTGCGCGGGGATCGCCAGCAACTGGATGAACTGGAGCCGCTGCTGGCGCCGTTACGGCAGATCGCCGATACCTTGGCAGTGCTCGGCTTTGGTCAGCCGCGGCGGGTGATCATCGATCAGGTGCTGGTGCTGCAAAGCCTGGCCCAGGGCCAACGTGAGCCGGCCGATGCGTTGTTGATGGATACTGCCGGCGCGCTGCTGTATGTCGAGGCAACCCTGGCCGGGATGGTCGGGCCGCTGGAGCAGAACAGCCAGAGTCCGCTACCGGGCACCGATCTGGCCGAGATTCGCCAGCTGGTGCTGGAAGAAACCTTTGCCGTGATGCAGCAGGTCAAGGACCTGATCGGCGATTGCCTCGACGCCGGCTGGCAGCCCCAGCGCCTGCAGCCGCTGCCGGGCTTGCTGCAACAGGTTCGTGGCGCCCTGGCGATGCTGATGCTGCCGCGCGCAGCGGCGTTGATCGGTCATTGCGGCGACTATGTGCATGAGCAACTGCTGGGCAGTGAAACCCTGACAGATCCTGCTGCCCTGACCGAACTGGCCGAGGCCCTGAGCGCCTGCGAGTGCTACCTGCAATGGCTGATTGCCGACCCCCAGGCCAATCCCTCGCGGTTCCTCGAGGCGGCTCAGCACAGCCTTGCTGCCTTGGGTTATCGCCTTGAGCCAGAACCTGCGGCGCTGGTAGTGCCTGCTGTAGTGGCGCCCGAAGAAACGCCGATCGATGACGAGTTGCGCGAGATATTCCTTGAAGAAGCCAACGAGCTGTTGCCGTTGCTCGATGAAATGTGGGCGCGCTGGCAAGCCGACGGCGCCGATCGCGACGCCCTGATCGAACTGCGCCGGGGCCTGCACACCCTCAAGGGCAGTGGGCGCATGGTTCGAGCGCAGGTCCTGGCAGAGCTGGCCTGGGCGGCAGAGCATTTTCTCAATCGAGTGCTGGAAGGCCGGGTAGAGATTGGTGATGCACCGCTGGCGGCGTTGCAGCAGGCCCTGAACAAGCTGCCAGCACTGCTCGGTGAGTTCGCCCAGGCCCTGGCGCCGGCCCATCCCGAGGTCGAACAACTGGCCGCGCACCTGCATGCACTGGCCATGAACGATCCGCACAGCGAGACCGAGGCCGACGAAGCCATCGACCCGCAACTGCTGGAGATATTCCGCAACGAGGCCCTGGGGCACCTGGACAGCCTCGAAGCCTTCTTGCACGAGGCCGACAAGCACCTGCCGCTGCCGGTCAGCGACACCCTGCAGCGTGCCCTGCACACGCTCAAGGGCAGTGCGGCGATGGCCGGGGTAGTGCCGATTGCCGAGCTGGCCGGTGCCCTGGACTTGCTCGCGCGTGAGTTCAAGGCTCATCAGCTGGCCTTCGATCTGGAGGAAATCTACCTCCTGGAAACTGCAGAGCCGCTGCTGCGCCGTGGCGTGCAGCAGTTATCAAGCACGCCGCTGGCAGCGATAGCCGGGGCGGCGATGCTGATTGACGATGTTCACCAGGTGGTCGATGCACGCCTGCAAGCGTTGCTCGATGCGCCGAGCCAGGGCCTGCGGGTCAAGCGCGACCCGCAACTGATTGCCAGCTTCCTGGCCCAGGGCATGGACATCCTGCTCGACGCCGAGTCGTTGCTGCTGCGCTGGCAGGAGCACCCGGGCGAGCGCCAGGAGCTCAATGCCCTGCTCGATGAACTGACCACCCTCGGCCAGAGCGCGCACCTGGCCGACCTGTGGCAGGTGGATGAATTGTGTGAGGCCCTGCTCGATCTTTATGGGGCAGTGGAAGAAAGCAGCCTGGCGGTCAGCCCGCGATTCTTTAACGAGGCCCAGAGCGCACATGAAGCGCTGATCGACATGCTCGACCAGATCGCCGCCGGCCAGGAAGTCGACCCGCGCCCGGAACGTCTGCAGGCCCTGCGTGAACTGCTCGACGAAGGCCTCGACCCGTCGGCCATGGGCCTGGTCAGCAGCCAGGGCGGAGCCGTCACCGAGCTTGCCAGCGCCACCGCCGAACTAGCGGCCCAGGCTCCGGACTTAGCCATGGTCGAGCTGTTCCTCGATGAAGCCAGCGACATTCTCGACAGCGCCGACCAGGCCCTGGCGCGCTGGCTGCTGGATACCGACAACGCCTCGGCACTGTCGTCGCTGGCCCGTGACCTGCAGACCCTCAAGGGCGGCGCGCAGATGGCTGCCATGGGTGCGTTCGAAGTGCTGGCGCAGGAGCTTGAACTGCTTTACGAGGGCCTGGTGGACCGACGCTTCAGCGCCGGTGCCGAGCTGTTTGCCCTGCTCAAGCGCAGCCATCAGCAATTGGCGCAGATGCTCGAACAATTGCAGCAAGGCCAGGTGCCCGCCGCCCAGGTCGAGCTGCTGGCGGCGCTGTGCGAGTTTCGTCATGACGCACCGCCGCCAACGCCAGTGGACAAGCCAGTCGAAGCGCAGCAGGACGCTGGCGACAAAGAGTTGCTGGAGATCTTCCTCGAAGAAAGCCTCGACCTGGTCGAAAGCTCCAGTGCGGCCTTGCTGCGCTGGCAGGCCGAGCCGCGCAATGGCGTCGAGGTGGAAAACCTGCTGCGTGACCTGCACACCCTCAAGGGTGGTGCGCGAATGGTCGAGATCGCCCCGATCGGCGACCTGGCCCACGAACTGGAATTTCTCTACGAGCTGCTCGCCGCCGGCCAGTTGCAGCCCAGCCCGGCGCTGTTCAGCCTGCTGCAGAACTGCCATGACCGCCTGGCCCACATGCTCGACGCCGTGCGCCTGCAACAGCCGCTGCACGCGGCCACGGCGCTGATCGACTACATCCGCAATTTCAGCAGCGCAGCACTGGCCGACACCGCCGCCAGCCAGGCGCACCCGGACACGGCACCGCCGGAGCTGCCGGTGACCGCGCCTGAACGTGGCGCTGGCGATATGGTCAAGGTGGCCTCGGAACTGCTCGATGATCTGGGCAACCTGGCCGGGGAGAACTCGATCATCCGTGGCCGCATCGAGCAGCAGGTCAACGATGCGCAAGTGGCCCTTAACGAGATGGAAACTACCCTGGAGCGCATGCGCGACCAGTTGCGCCGCCTGGATACCGAAACCCAGGGGCGCATCCTCAGCCGCCAGGCCGATGGCGACGGCCAGGCCTACGACGACTTCGACCCGTTGGAGATGGACCGCCATTCGCAACTGCAGCAGTTGTCGCGGGCGCTGTTCGAGTCGGCCTCCGACCTGCTCGACCTCAAGGAAACCTTGAGCGTACGTGCCCATGACGCGCAGAGCCTGTTGCAGCAGCAGGCGCGGGTCAACAGTGAACTGCAGGAAGGCCTGATGCGCACGCGCATGGTGCCGTTCGAGCGCCTGGTGCCGCGTTTGCAGCGGGTGGTGCGGCAGGTGTCCAGCGAGCTTGGCAAGCAGGTCGAACTGGTGATCGGCAATGCCGAGGGCGAGATGGACCGCAGTGTGCTGGAACGCATGATGGCGCCGCTTGAGCATATGCTGCGCAACGCCGTCGACCATGGCCTGGAGTCGCGTGAGGCGCGCCTGGCGGCCGGGAAGCCGGAGCAGGGGCTGATCTCGCTGAACCTGCTGCATGAGGGCGCCGATATCGTCATCGAGATGACCGACGACGGTGCCGGGGTGCCGCTGGAGGCCGTGCGGCGCAAGGCGATCAAGCGCGGCCTGCTCGACCCTGCCGCCGTGCTCAGCGACCACGAGATCATGCAGTTCATCCTCCAGCCGGGGTTTTCCACTGCCGAGAAGATCACCCAGATTTCCGGGCGCGGCCTGGGCATGGACGTGGTCCATGAAGAGGTCAAGCAGCTTGGCGGTTCGATGATGATCGAGTCGAACCCGGGCAAGGGCGCGCGCTTCCTGATTCGCCTGCCGTTCACCGTGTCGATCAACCGGGGCTTGATGGTTCACTACGGTGACGAGCAGTACGCGATTCCGCTGAACACCATCGAAGGTATTGTCCGCGTGCCACCGGCCGAACTGGAAGCGTGTTACCAGCTCGACCCGCCGCACTACCAGTACGCTGGACACCGCTATGAGCTGCGCTACCTGGGCGAATTGCTGCAGGGCGCGACGCAACCAAAACTTTTGGGCCAGAGCCTCCCGCTGCCGGTGTTGCTGGTGCATTCCCATGATCAGCAATATGCCGTGCAGGTCGATGGCCTGGCGGCCAGCCGCGAGATCGTGGTCAAGAGCCTTGGGCCGCAGTTTGCTGGGGTCCAGGGGTTGTCCGGGGCGACTTTGCTGGGTGATGGCCGGGTGGTGTTGATTCTCGACTTGCTCGGTCAGTTACGCGGTTTGCAGCAGCAGTTGGTCCTGCACCACCGTGGCAGCGATGGTCAGCGTCGGGAAAACCTCGGCAGCGTGCCGGCGAGGCCGCTGCTGGTGATGGTGGTGGACGATTCGGTCACCGTGCGCAAGGTTACCGGGCGCCTGCTCGAACGCCACGGCATGAACGTGCTGACCGCCAAGGACGGGGTCGACGCCATGGCCCTGCTGCAGGAGCATCGTCCGGACATTCTCCTGCTGGACATCGAGATGCCGCGCATGGACGGCTTTGAAGTCGCCACGCAGATTCGCCACGATCCCAAGCTCAAGGACTTGCCGATCATCATGATCACTTCGCGTACCGGCCAGAAACACCGCGACCGGGCCATGGCCATTGGCGTCAACGACTACCTGGGCAAACCCTATCAGGAATCGGTACTGCTGCAGAGCATTGCCCAATGGAGTCGCCGCGATGCTTGAGCAGCCCGCCCGGCATAACCGGCGCAGCAGCCTGACCGGCTTGCTGTTGTCCTTGAGTGACCGCTGCCTGGTGCTGCCCAATGTTGCCGTAGCCGAGCTGATCGGCTTTCAGCCCGGCAGCCCGGCGCTGGAGCCGCCTGAGTGGTTGCTTGGCTGGATCGACTGGCGTGGCCAGCGCTTGCCGCTGCTCAGCTTCGAGTCGGCCTGCGGTGGCCAGCTACAGGTTGGCGAACGGGCGCGGATCGTCGTGCTCAATGCTCTGGGCAGCAGCCCGTTGCGTTTTGTTGCCTTGCTGGTGCAGGGCATCCCGCGTTCGTGCAAGCTCGACAGCCAGCTCAATTATGTCGATGTACCGCTGGCAAGCCTGGAGCTGGCGGCGGTGCAGGTAGGCGAGCAGGTGGCGCGGGTGCCGGACTTGCCCGCACTGGAGCAATTGTTGGTGGACGCAGGGGTGGTTTGAAACATTTGCCTGTGTAGGATGGAAGGCCTGTTTCTGGTCAGGAGGATCCTGCTGCATGTATCACGGTGAACGTTTCAATGCCTGGACCCATCTGGTCGGTGCCGTGCTGGCCTGCATCGGCGCCATCTGGTTGCTGGTGGTGGCAAGCCTGCAAGGCGACCCCTGGAAGATTGTCAGCCTGGCGATCTATGGCTTTACCCTGCTGTTGCTCTACAGCATCTCGACGCTTTATCACAGCGTACGCGGCAAGGCCAAAGTGATCATGCGCAAGCTCGATCACCTGTCGATCTACCTGTTGATTGCCGGCAGCTATACGCCGTTCTGCCTGGTCAGCCTGCGCGGCCCCTGGGGCTGGAGCCTGTTCGGGGTGGTCTGGGGGCTGGCGGTTATCGGCATGCTGCAAGAGATCAAGCCGCGCTCCGAAGCGCGGGTCCTGTCGATCATCATTTATGCGCTGATGGGCTGGATCGTGCTGGTGGCGGTCAAGCCGCTGCTGGCCAGCCTCGGCGCCGCAGGCTTTGCCTGGCTGGCGGCCGGTGGTGCGTTCTACACCATCGGCATCATCTTCTTCGCCTACGACAGCCGCTTTCGCCATTGGCATGGCATCTGGCACCTGTTCGTGATTGCCGGCAGCCTGCTGCACTTCATCGCGGTGTTTTTCTACGTACTCTAGAAGTCGCCCCACAGCTGCTGGGCGACGGCCAGGGCCACCACCGGCGCGGTTTCGGTGCGCAGTACCCGCGGGCCCAGGCGCGCGGCATGGAAGCCGGCAGCCTTGGCCTGTTCGACTTCCGCTTCGCTGAGGCCACCCTCGGGGCCGATCAGAAAGGCCAGGGTGGCCGGCTGCTGATGGCTGACCATCGGTTCTGCGACCGGATGCAGGACCAGCTTGAGGTCCTGGTCGCAGGCCTTGAGCCAGTCGGCGAGCAGTTGCGGCGTGTGGATGATGGGCACGCTGGAGCGCCCGCACTGCTCGCAGGCGCTGATTGCCACCTGGCGCCAGTGGGCCAGGCGCTTGTCGGCGCGTTCATCCTTCAGGCGCACTTCGCAGCGCTCGCTGACGATCGGGGTGATGGCGCTGACGCCCAGCTCGGTGGCCTTCTGGATTGCCCAGTCCATGCGCTCGCCACGGGACAGGCCCTGGCCGAGGTGAACCTGCAGGCTTGAGTCGGCTTGCCCGGCGAAGGCTTCGTCGAGCTGCACACGCACGGATTTCTTGCCGACCTCGAGCAGGTGGCCACGAAACTCCTGGCCACTGCCATCGAACAGTTGCACGGCGTCGCCGACGGCCATGCGCAGCACGCGGCCGATGTAGTGGGCCTGGGCTTCGGGCAGGTCGTGGGCGCCGAGGCTCAGGGGGGCGTCGATGAAGAAGCGGGACAGTCTCATGTACTAACTCTAGAAAATAGGTGGGCAGTTCGGGCGCCATCGCTGGCAAGCCAGCTCCCACAGGATCGGTGAACTCTGTGGGAGCTGGCTTGCCAGCGATGCTTTTTTCTAGCCCGGATCGCGGAAGTCGGGATGGAAATCAGCCGGCACCGCCACACTGACGCTGCTGCTGGTGGCAATGTCGATGCCCTCGGTGGCCACCTCTGCGAGGAAGTCGATCTGCTCCGGGGTGATCACGTACGGCGGCAGGAAGTACACCACGCTGCCCAGCGGGCGCAGCAGGACGCCACGGCCCAAGGCGTGCTCGAAGACCTTCAGGCCACGGCGTTCCTGCCACGGGTAGGCGGTTTTGCTGGCCTTGTCCTGAACCATCTCGATGGCCAGGGCCATGCCGGTCTGGCGCACTTCGGCGACATGCGGGTGGTCGACCAGGTGCGCGGTGGCGGATGCCATGCGCTGCGAGAGGGCCTTGTTGGCCTCGATGACATTGTCCTGCGCGAAGATATCCAGGGTCGCCAGTGCCGCAGCGCAGGCCAGCGGGTTGCCGGTGTAGCTGTGCGAGTGGAGGAAGGCGCGCAGGGTCGGGTAATCGTCGTAGAAGGCGCTGTACACCTCGTTGGTGGTCAGGCAGGCGGCCAGCGGCAGGTAGCCGCCGGTCAGGGCCTTGGACAGGCACAGGAAGTCCGGGCGGATGCCGGCCTGTTCGCAGGCGAACATCGTCCCGGTGCGGCCAAAGCCCACGGCGATTTCGTCGTGGATCAGGTGCACGCCATAGCGGTCACAGGCCTCGCGCAGCAGCTTGAGGTACACCGGGTGGTACATGCGCATGCCGCCAGCGCCCTGGATCAACGGCTCGACGATGACAGCCGCGACCGTGGCGTGGTGTTCGGCCAGGGTCTGTTCCATGGCCGCGAACAGGTTGCGTGAGTGCTCCTCCCAGCCCATGCCTTCGGGGCGCAGGTAGCAGTCCGGGCTCGGCACCTTGATGGTGTCGAGCAGCAGTGCCTTGTAGGTCTCGGTGAACAGTGGCACATCGCCGACCGACATCGCCGCGATGGTTTCGCCGTGGTAGCTGTTGCTCAGGGTGACGAAGCGCTTTTTCTCCGGCTGACCCTTGTTCAGCCAGTAGTGGAAGCTCATTTTCAGCGCCACTTCGATGCAGGACGAACCGTTATCGGCGTAGAACACCCGATCCAGGCCTTCAGGGGTGATCTGCACCAGACGCTCGGACAACTCGATCACCGGCTGATGACTGAAACCGGCGAGGATCACGTGCTCGAGCTGGTCGACCTGGTCCTTGATACGCTGGTTGATGCGTGGGTTGGCATGGCCGAAGACGTTGACCCACCAGGAGCTGACGGCATCGAGATAGCGCTTGCCTTCGAAGTCTTCCAGCCACACGCCTTCGCCACGCTTGATCGGAATCAGCGGCAGTTTTTCGTGGTCTTTCATCTGGGTGCAGGGGTGCCACAGGACCTTGAGGTCACGTTGCATCCACTGTTGGTTGAGGCCCATTTCGATTCTCCTGGCGACGGCGGCTCGGACATGCCGCGCAAGCCTATGCAATGCGTCGGTCGAGAACAACCCATGCGCTGCAATCTGGGTGCGGGCGTTGCTGGCGGGGGCGCTTGGCGTGGCGTATCCTTCGGCTATTCTTTCTGGGGGGATCCCCCCAAACACTTCTGCTTTTATCCGGAGTTCGCCAAATGTCTGCTGGTTGGCTGCGCGCCTGTGCGCTGGTAATGATAGGACTGTTCAGCGGCGCTGCGCTGGCCAAGGACAAGGCCCCGACGGCAATCGTCGTCGGTGGCGGTCTGGCCGGCCTGACAGCCGCCTATGAGTTGCAGAACAAGGGCTGGCAGGTGACCCTGCTGGAAGCCAAGACCGGCATGGGCGGGCGCTCGGGCCTGGCGACCAGCGAATGGATCGGCAACAGCAAGGCCCAGCCGGTGCTCAACCAGTACCTGGACACCTTCAAACTCAGCACCTTGCCGGCACCGGAGTTCGTGCGGACCCCGGGTTACCTGATCGACGGCGAGTATTTCAGCGCTGCCGACCTCACCACCAAGCAACCGGCCACCGCCGAGGCGCTCAAGCGTTATGAGAAGACCCTCGACGACCTGGCGCGTTCGATCGACGATCCGCTGAACCCGGCGGCCAACAGCACCCTGTTTGCCCTCGACCAGCTCAACGTCTCCGGCTGGCTCGACAAGCTGCAGTTGCCGGCCACCGCACGCCAGTTGGTCAATCAGCAGATCCGTACCCGCTACGACGAGCCGTCGCGCCTGTCGCTGCTCTATTTCGCCCAGCAGACCCGCGTCTACCGTGGTGTCAGCGACCGTGACCTGCGCGCCGCGCGCCTGCCAGGCGGCAGCCCGGTACTGGCCCAGGCCTTCGTCAAGCAACTCAAGACCATCAAGACCCAATCGCCGGTCAGCGCCATCATCCAGGACAAGGACGGCGTCACCGTCAAGGTCGGTAGCGTTGGTTACCAGGCCGATTACGTGGTGCTGGCCGTGCCGCTGCGCGCCCTGTCGAAGATCCAGATGACCCCGGGCCTGGACACCAAGCACCTGGCCGCTCTCAAGGGCACCAACTACGGCTGGCGCGACCAGCTGATGCTCAAGTTCAAGACGCCGGTATGGGAAAGCCGCGCGCGGATGTCCGGCGAGATCTACAGCAACACTGGCCTGGGCATGCTCTGGATCGAGCCTGCGCTCAAGGGTGGCGCCAACGTGGTGATCAACCTGTCCGGCGACAACGCGCGTCTGCTGCAAGCCTTTGGCGACAAACAGATGGTCGACCAGGTGCTGATCCGCCTGCACGCCTTCTACCCGCAGGCCCGTGGCGCCTTCACCGGCTACGAAGTGCGCCGTTACAGCACCGACGTCGGTACCGGCGGCGCGTATCTCGCCTATGGCCCGGGCCAGATCAGCAAGTACTGGCGCCTGTGGGAGCGTCCTGTGCAGCGTATTGCCTTTGCTGGCGAACACACCGATGCGATGCACCCGGGGACCCTCGAAGGCGCCCTGCGCAGTGGCCAGCGTGCTGCCAGCCAGGTCCAGGATCTGGCGGCCGGCAAGTCGTTCGAACCGGCCAAGGCTGTTGCCGCTACGGCCGCTGCAGGCACCGCTGCTGCGGCGGCGAGCAAGGGCAACTTCTTCAGCAACCTGTTCAGCGGTTCTTCCGACAAGACGGCCAAGGCCGAGGAGCCGGTGAAGAAGGAAGAGGGCAAGCCTGGCTTCTTCAAGCGCATGTTCGGTGGCGATGACAAACCGGCCCCTGCGGCCAAGCCTGCCGACGTGGCACCGACCTCAGCCCCGGTAGATGCACCAGCACCTGCGGTGGCACCGGTAGCCAAGGAAGAGCCGGCCAAGGCGCCGGTGAAAGCGGCCCCGGCCAAACCTGCGGCCAAGCAGGCACCGGCGAAAAAGCCGGTGGCCAAGGCCCAGCAGCCGAAGAAGACTGCAGCCAAGGCTGCGCCCGCGAAGAAAGCCGCCGCCAAGGCGGAGCCGGTGAAAAAGCCGCTGGCCAATACCCAGGCCAAGGCGCAGTAATGCGCTGACTTCATCGCCGGCAAGGCCGGCTCCCACAGGGTTAAGCACACACCGAACCCGTGGGAGCCGGCCTTGCCGGCGACGGGCCGCGCGGCGGCCCCCAGACCCAACGGGGCTTCCCTTCCCACGTGGTTAATGTTTCCTTAATGGCTCCGCTTCATACTAAAGATCGTATTTCTCGATATTTCAAAGCGAAATTTTCCGCTTTAAATCGATAGATAACTCGTTAGTCTTGAGCACAGTTCTTACAGGGAAACACGGCAATGCAACTGCGCAATTCACCTTCTCGTTATGGCTTTGTCAGCATCGTCCTGCACTGGGGTGTTGCTCTGGCTGTATTCGGCCTGTTCGGCCTGGGCCTGTGGATGATGGGCCTGGACTACTACAGCCCATGGCGCAAAGACGCTCCCGACCTGCACAAAAGCATCGGTCTGGTACTGCTGGGTGTAATGCTGCTGCGTGTGCTCTGGCGCTTTATCAGCCCGCCGCCACCGGCACCGGTCAGCCACGGCTCGCTTACCCGCCTGGCCTCCAAGGCCGGCCACGGCCTACTGTACCTGGGGCTGTTCGCGGTGATGATTGCCGGCTACCTGATTTCTACCGCCGATGGCGTCGGCATCCCGGTGTTCGGTCTTTTCGAAGTGCCAGCGCTGGTCAGCAACCTGCCCGACCAGGCCGACGTCGCCGGCGAGATCCATTTCTACCTGGCCTGGGGGCTGGTGATCTTTGCCGGACTGCACGGCCTGGCAGCCCTGAAACACCACTTTATCGACCGTGACGCGACCCTGATCCGCATGCTGGGCCGCAAAGCTTGATGTTCAACCTCAACTCCAAAGGGATATAGACGCATGTTGAAAAAGACTTTTGCCGCTCTGGCGCTCGGTACCGCACTGCTCTCGGCCGGCCAAGCCATGGCAGCAGACTACAAGATCGACAAGGAAGGCCAGCACGCCTTCGTTGACTGGAAGATCAGCCACCTGGGTTACAGCTTCATCCACGGTACCTTCAAGGATTTCGATGGTTCCTTCAGCTGGGATGCCACCAAGCCTGAAGCCAGCAAGATCGCTGTCGACCTGAAAACCGCCAGCCTGTGGTCGAACCACGCCGAGCGTGACAAGCACATCGCCAGCAAAGACTTCCTCGATGTGAGCAAATTCCCAGAAGCCAAGTTCGTCTCCACCAGCGTCAAATCGACCGGCGAGAAAACCGCTGACGTGACCGGCGACCTGACCCTGCACGGCGTGACCAAGCCGGTGATCTTCAAGGCCACCTTCAACGGTGAAGGCAAGGATCCATGGGGCGGCGAGCGCGCTGGCTTCAACGCCACGACCAAGCTGAACCTGAACGATTTCGGCATCAAGGGCCCGGGTCCTTCTTCGCAGACCCTGGATCTGGACATCTCGATCGAAGGCATCAAGCAGAAGTAATTGCTGCGCAACAAACAAAAACGCCGCCCCTAGGGGCGGCGTTTTTGTTGGCGCGCTCGCTGAATCAGCGGTTACGCGTCAGCAGCGCAGGCTTCTCGCCACGCGGACGGCTTGGCAGCTGTTCGAGCTGTTCGGCAGTCGGGAAGCGGTCGATCTTCGACTCTTTGTGCACAATCTTTGGTTGCGGCTGGCCTTCACGCGGATTGCGTACGGCCGGCTCTTTGCTCGATTGTTCGTCCCGAGCCGGGCGGCGATTGCGACCGCCACCGTCACGGCTGCCACCACCATTACGGGCACCACCACCGCGCTTCTCGCCGTTGGCCGAAGCACCGCCGCCGCTGCGCGGGGCGTTGTTGCTGCGCGGCTGGCCGCCGCGTGGCTGGCCACCGGTACCGGCGCCCGCCTGGGCAGGTGCGCCCGGGCGACGGTTGCGGCCCTGGTTGCCCTTGTTCTGGTAAGGGCTGACGTAGTCGGCGCGGTTACCGAAGTTATCCACTTCGTCATCCAGAAACTCTTCCGGATCACGATTGGCTTGCACCGGCGCAGTGCCTGGCTGGGAGGACTGGGCCTGACGCGGCTTGTTGTCGCGAGGCTTGCGCTCCTGGCGGCCACCAGCGGATTTCTCCGCAGTTTTTTCCTTGTCCTTGTCGCGGCCTTTGTCTTTGCCCTGGTCCTTGCCCTTGTCCTTGCGACCGCCGCTGCCGGCATTGCTGCCATCGGCACGCTGGCCACGGCCACCGCGAGGATTGTTTTGCGGGCGTTCACGGGTTTCGGGTTTTTCTGCTTCGACTTTGGACGCGTCAAAACCCATCAGGTCGCCATCAGGGATCTTCTGGCGGGTGACGCGCTCGATGCTCTTGAGCAGCTTTTCTTCATCCGGGGCGACCAGCGAGATGGCCTCGCCCGAACGACCGGCACGGCCGGTACGGCCGATACGGTGGACGTAGTCTTCCTCGACGTTGGGCAGCTCGAAGTTGACCACGTGCGGCAGCTGGTCGATGTCCAGGCCTCGGGCGGCGATGTCGGTGGCGACCATGATGCGCACGGTGCCGGCCTTGAAGTCGGCCAGGGCCTTGGTGCGCGCGTTCTGGCTCTTGTTGCCGTGGATTGCGGCGGCGGTCAGGCCGTGCTTTTCCAGGTACTCGGCCAGGCGGTTGGCGCCATGCTTGGTACGGGTGAAGACCAGAACCTGTTCCCAGGCACCCGTGGTGATCAGGTGAGCCAGCAAGGCGCGCTTGTGGCTTGCCGGCAGGCGGTAGACGCGCTGCTCGATACGCTCGACGGTGGTATTGGGCGGCGTGACTTCGATGCGCTCGGGGTTGTGCAGCAGCTTGTCGGCAAGGTCCGTGATGTCCTTGGAGAAGGTTGCCGAGAACAGCAGGTTCTGGCGCTTGGCCGGCAGGCGGGCAAGGACCTTCTTCACGTCGTGGATGAAGCCCATGTCGAGCATGCGGTCGGCTTCGTCCAGCACCAGGGTTTCGACGTGGGACAGATCAACGCTGCCCTGACCGGCCAGGTCGAGCAGACGGCCCGGGCAGGCCACCAGCACGTCAACGCCCTTGGCCATGGCCTGAACCTGCGGGTTCATGCCGACACCACCGAAGATGCAGGCGCTGACGAATTTGAGGTCGCGGGCGTAGACTTTGAAGCTGTCGTGAACCTGGGCGGCCAGTTCGCGCGTCGGGGTCAGCACCAGGACCCGCGGCTGGCGTGGGCCATGACGCTGGGACTTGTCCGGGTGACCACCGGGGAACAGGCGCTCAAGGATCGGCAGGGCGAAGCCGCCGGTTTTACCAGTACCTGTCTGGGCGGCAACCATCAGGTCGCGGCCTTGCAACACGGCGGGAATGGCCCGCTGTTGCACCGGAGTGGGCTGGGTGTAGCCCGCTGCCTCGATAGCGCGGACTAGAGCCTCGGAGAGACCGAGGGAAGCAAAGGACATGAGTAATCCTGTTCTAATGGGGGCTGAGCCCGATGGGATAATCTTGCCTGGCGCGACGGGCATCAGGTGATGCTATCGCGTCCGGTCCAGCAGGGTCTTCAATGCGCATCCGGGGCGGCGGGCGGGCTCTTGGCCGCGCTGTCCTGCCGGTCGGGATGCCTTTTGCAAGGCCGAGCGTCCGGGCGTAAGCCTGGCGGGAAGGCCCGAGTATAACAGAGCATTCAGCGCGTGCTGCGTTCCTGCTGCTCAACGGCGGGTTGAAAGTTTTCCCCGGCACTGGCGTAGCGTGCGTGCAACTCGGCATAGGCAGGCTCGCGCTTGAAGCGCCGCAGTTCGGCGGCAAAGCGCTGGGCCAGCAGGTCCATGCCGACATTGCGGCGTACTGCCAGGTACTGGCTCTGGCGGCTGATCACCAGCGGCAGCTCACTGATCTGCTGCTCCAGGCCCAGGTTGCGCACCAGGTAGCGACCCACCCGGCGGTCGGTGATCAGCAGGTCGATGCGCCCACGCTGCAGCTTGCCGAAGTTGGCCTCGTGGGTGGGTGCGGGCTCGCGGGTGAACAGCGGCGAATCGATGAACGCCGCGCCGTAGCTGTAGCCGGGCGAGGTACCGACCGTCAGGCCGCGCAGGTCTTCCAGGCGCTTGACCTTGTGCGGGCGGTCGTTGGCGTAGAACAGGGTGAATTCGACGTCGGACAGCGGCTCGCTGGGGTAGAACAGCTGGCTGTCGCGCTGTTCGGTCTGGAAGATGTCCAGTACGCCATCGGCCAGGCCCTGCTCGATCATGGCCAGGCAGCGCTTCCAGGGCAGGAACTGCCATTCCACCTCGACCCCCAGGCGCTTGAACACCTCGGCGGTCACCTCGTAGTCGATGCCTTTGGCCTGACCGTCCTCAAGGTACACATAGGGCGCCCAGGGTTCGGTGACGATACGCAGCTTCTCGCCGTGGGCAAAGGCACTCAGGCAAGTGAGAAACAGGGCGGTCAACAGGCGGGTGAAATCGGGCATGGCTGGAGATTACGACGTGTGCACGGCTATGGCTAGTAGCCGTGCATGTCGATCCAGCCGGGTTGTCAGCGCTGTGATCGCTTTAACAGGGAGTCACGCACGGTGCCATGCTTGCGGCCCAGCGACAGGCGCATGCCTGGGTGCTCGAACCACTGGTGCAGGGTGTCGGGGCAAATCGGCCGTGGATGGCGGGCCTTGGCGTTGTCGAGGGCTTTGTCCCACCAGGCCGAAGCGCACGCGCGATCGAACTCGTTGGGGTAGTCGTAGCAGCCGTTGAGCAATTCGCGCATGAACTGGCGCTGTTCGGCCGGCAGAGTCAGGCTCAGTGCCTTGTAGCCCAGGCGTTGCAAGGTCGGCGGCTTGGGCAACTGAGCGTTGACCCGGGCGACATCGGCAAGTGCCTCGGCGCTCAACGGTGCTTGCTGGTGCTTGGCCAGCCAGGCCTGGACCTTGGCCCGGAACAGCTGCTTGCGGCTCCAATAGTGATGGATGAGGTCGGTGCACTGGTTGACCTGCATATGCCGGTAGGCCGCGACAGCCAGGCAGAACTCTTCCAGGGTGTAGGCACCCTTGGCATGGGGATAGTACTCGTCCATCAAGGCGATGGAGCGATCGAGCAGCGGCGCGTCTTCCTGCACCAGGCCGATGACTCCGGAGTTCAGCAGCGGCATGTGCTGGTCTGCCAGGTCGCGCTCCTTGAGCATGGATGCCAGGGTCTGGAACAGCGGGCAGTGCGGATCATCGCCGTAGGTGCCGCCGATGGCGTTGCACAGCAGGGTGCCTGGCTTGACCCGGCGAAACAGCTCGATGGGCGACTGATGGAAAAAGGTGTCGGTATCGATCAATACGGCCATGGGCGCGCTGGCCAGCACCTGGCGCAGCACCACGTGCTTGCTGCGAAAGTGATACCCATAGGGCTGGTTCCAGGCTTCACGGGTTGCCTGGTCCAGTAGATGAACGGTTACCGGCAGGTGCTGGTAAGGTTCGGGATTGTCGCTGTAGACCTGGATGTCGAGTGCTTCCCCCGGGGTCTTGCGCAGGTTGGCCAGGGCGCTGACGATGCTGAACTGGGCCTCCTGATGATAGGTAGGTGGCCCGAAGACCAGGTAAACGAGTTGCGGTCGAGCAGGGGTAAGTCCTTGGCGCATGTAGGCACGAAAATCCGTCAGGGGGTGAGAATGCAGAAAAGGCCCTTAGCGTAAGCGAAAGGCCTTTTCAGAATTCTGAAGCAATTGTTACCAGTGGTGTAGCGGGTCGATCAGCGGGGCAACTTGAGGTTGTTCCAGATCGCCAGGCTCGGATCGGCCTGGTTCAGGGTATAGAAGTGCAGCCCTGGTGCGCCGCCTTGCAGCAATTGCTCGCACATGCGGGTGATGATTTCTTCACCGTAGGCCTGAATGCTCTTCACATCATCGCCATAGGCTTCCAGCTGCTTGCGGATCCAGCGCGGGATCTCGGCGCCGCAGGCGTCGGAGAAGCGCGCCAGCTTGCTGTAGTTGGTGATCGGCATGATCCCCGGTACTACAGGAATATCCACACCCATCTGCTGCACGCGTTCGACGAAGTAGAAGTAGCTGTCGGCGTTGAAGAAGTACTGGGTGATGGCGCTGTTGGCACCGGCGTTGGCCTTGCGCACGAAGTTCTTCAGGTCATCTTCGAAGTTGCGCGCCTGAGGGTGCATCTCCGGGTAGGCGGCGATTTCGATATGGAAGTGATCGCCGCTTTCCTGGCGGATGAACTCGACCAGTTCGTTGGCGTAGCGCAGTTCGCCGCTGGCCATGCCCATGCCTGACGGCAGGTCGCCGCGCAGGGCGACGATACGCTGGATGCCGGCTGCCTGGTACTGGGTCAGCAGCGAGCGCAGGTCGTCCTTGCTGTCACCGACGCACGACAGGTGCGGCGCCGCCGGGACTTTCACTTCGCTTTCCAGCTGCAGCACGGTGTTGAGTGTGCGGTCGCGGGTCGAGCCACCGGCACCGTAGGTGCAGGAGAAGAAATCCGGGTTGTAGCTGGCCAGCTGGCGGGCAGTGGCGAGCAGTTTTTCATGTCCAGCATCGGTCTTGGTCGGGAAGAACTCGAAGCTGTAACGACGTTCCTGAGACATAGAAGATTCTCTTCAGCGGCAAGCTACAAGCCGCAAGCGACAAGCAGAAGCGGCGCGAACCGCTTGCAGCTTGCCGCTTGCAGCTACCAACTATCAGTAACGGTAGGCGTGTGGCTTGAACGGCCCTTCAACAGTCACGCCGATGTACTCGGCCTGTTGCGGGGTCAGTTGGGTCACTACGCCACCGAAGCCGCGGACCATTTCCAGGGCCACTTCTTCGTCGAGTTTCTTCGGCAGGACTTCAACGGTCAGGCGCTCGGCTTTCTGAGCGGCTGGCAGGTCGGCATACTTCTGCTCGAACAGGAAGATCTGCGCCAGGACCTGGTTGGCGAACGAGCCGTCCATGATCCGGCTTGGATGGCCGGTAGCGTTGCCCAGGTTTACCAGGCGGCCTTCGGCCAGCAGGATCAGGTAGTCGTCGTTCTGTGGGTCGAAGTCGCCATGGCCGGTACGGTGAATCTTGTGTACCTGTGGTTTGACTTCTTCCCAGGCCCAGTTCTTGCGCATGAAAGCGGTGTCGATTTCATTGTCGAAGTGGCCGATGTTGCAGACCACGGCGCGCTTCTTCAGGGCCTTGAGCATATTGGCGTCGCAGACGTTGACGTTACCGGTGGTGGTCACGATCAGGTCGATCTTGCCCAGCAGGGCCTTGTCGATGCTCGCTTCGGTACCGTTGTTGATACCGTCGATGAACGGCGAGACCAGCTCGAAGCCGTCCATGCAGGCTTGCATGGCGCAGATCGGGTCGACTTCCGAAACCTTGACGATCATGCCTTCCTGACGCAGCGACTGGGCCGAGCCCTTGCCCACGTCACCGTAACCGATGACCAGCGCCTGCTTGCCCGACAGCAGGTGGTCGGTGCCGCGCTTGATGGCGTCGTTGAGGCTGTGACGGCAGCCGTATTTGTTGTCGTTCTTGCTCTTGGTGACCGAGTCGTTGACGTTGATCGCCGGGACTTTCAGCTCGCCCTTGGCCAGCATGTCGAGCAGGCGGTGCACGCCGGTGGTGGTCTCTTCGGTGACGCCATGGACGCGATCCAGAACAGCCGGGTACTTCTTGTGCAGCAGCTCGGTGAGGTCGCCGCCGTCGTCGAGGATCATGTTGGCGTCCCATGGCTGGCCATCCTTGAGGATGGTCTGCTCCAGGCACCACTCGTACTCTTCTTCGGTTTCGCCTTTCCAGGCGAAGACAGGGATGCCGGCAGCGGCGATGGAGGCAGCGGCCTGGTCTTGAGTCGAGAAGATGTTGCAGGACGACCAGCGCACTTCGGCACCCAGGGCAACCAGGGTTTCGATCAGCACGGCAGTCTGGATGGTCATGTGGATGCAGCCGAGAATTTTCGCACCCTTGAGCGGTTGCTCTTCCAGGTACTTGCGGCGCAGGCCCATCAGCGCAGGCATTTCCGATTCAGCAATGATGGTCTCGCGACGGCCCCAGGCGGCCAGGGAGATATCGGCGACTTTGTAATCGGTAAAACCAGCAGGCGTGTTTACAGCGCTCATTGAGAGCCTCCATTCGTAGTGTGCGAATGGGCGCCGTTGTGCGTTTAGTGTCCGCAGGCAGGCCTTGCGGACAACGCCCCATCCGAGCCTGACAGGTTTAACCTGCTGCAGCGCCCCTCGGACAGGTGGCGGGAACGGTGGCCAATGCGGCCACCGTCGAATAATGCCGGGCGATTATAGCCGGGCTTTTCGAGCTTCCCAAGCGATAAAGACAAATCAAAGACTCAGTCTGTCGGCTCCGTCACCACCAGGTCCAGGTGCAGGCTCAGGTGGGCCAGTGGCTCGCAGTCCTGGGCCAGTACCGCGACCTGCCAGGTGAGTTTGAATTCGCCAGGCTGGTCGCTGCGCAGTTGCCAGTGGTAATCGTCGACCTCGCGGCTCGACGGTTGCAGAGGGGCAGAGGCTTCGGGAAGTGCCAGGCGCAGGCTGCGCTGTTCGGTCAGCTCGATAGCCAGCGGCGGCACGCTGGCAGGGCTGTGGCTGAAGAGTATTTCCTCGCCGAGCAGCGCCACCGGGACCACGCGCAGCAGCAGCGTTTTCCCGGCCTCGACGGTCAGTCGCGGCGACTCGACAAGCAAGGGGGCATCCGTTTCCGGGCGGGAGTGCAGGATGCAGAGGTGGCGGGGATCGAGATCGGCGGGCGAGTCGGGGTCAGTGGGTAGCGGGTCGAGATCGGCAAGCAGGCCCTTGGCATCGACGATCAGCAAAACGTGTTCGGGTTTCTCCGTGGTCATGATGAGCTCCTTCCATGAGCACCAATTGGGGCGGACTTTGATGTGCGCCGCCGGCTGGCCGGCGGCGCTTGCCCTGGATCAGTTGGTGATGGTGATGAACGGATCCCATTCGAAGTAGCCACAGCACTTGCAATCACGATCGACGATCATGAACTTGAAGTGGTAAGTGACCTGGCCTTGCGCGAGCAGGTCGCCGCGCCAGTAGTAGTTGTCGTTGACCTGGCATGTCGGCACGGTCTTGTTGTTGGCGTTAGGCACGGCCGTTTGCACTTTGGCCTTCAGTGCGCGAGGGTCTTCCAGCAGTTGGTGATTCGGGTCGGTGGAAACGAACCCATAAAGGATCACCGACTGCTCGAAACCAAACGAAATGCTCGTTTCACGCCAGCGGATAACGTCACCCACACGGCCCTTAAGGTGCAACTCGCCGCCGGCCTGGCCGGCGATGACGTTGTCCTGGTAGGTAACCATGTAGATATGTTCCGGCGGGATGAACGTGGGCTTGTTCGGGTCCTTGCTCGGATTGGGGAATTTCTTGAGGATGGTTTCGGTGTCGAAATTGATGCTGACGTCGATGACTCTGGACATGAGTGGATTCCTTTTCACTGTTCGAGTAGGTCAATGGTGAGCCTCAGTTGCTCTCCACTGGCACTGCCCGGAGCTTCGCTGCCTGCGATGCTGGTTCTGCCGCGCCGTATGCCAAGTTCCGGTTGTCCGACTACCTGGAGTGATCTGCGGATCACATGCTCAGGCTAGACGCATCAAACGGGGTGTCAAAGGGCAACCAGTGGAATTTCCATGGCTACTGACCAATGGTCGTATTGGTCGATTCCACCCTAATGGGACTACCATGTAGAGCGAGGGCCGGAGGGCTGTGTTGCCCTTCGCTGCCCGACTTTCAGAGGCTATGCAGGTCAGGAGTACAGATGAATTTCCACACCCGCAAATGGGTCAAGCCCGAAGACCTCAACCCTAATGGCACCCTGTTCGGCGGCAGCCTGCTGCGCTGGATCGACGAAGAGGCGGCGATCTACGCGATCGTGCAGCTGGGCAACCAGCGCGTGGTGACCAAGTACATCTCCGAGATCAACTTCGTCAGCGCCTCGCGCCAGGGCGACATCATCGAGCTGGGCATCACCGCCACCGAGTTCGGCCGCACCTCGGTCACCCTCAAGTGCGAAGTGCGCAACAAGATCACCCGCAAGAGCATCCTCACGGTCGACCGCATGGTCTTCGTCAACCTGGGTGAAGACGGCTTGCCGGCGCCGCACGGGCGCACCGAGATCAAGTACATCAAGGATCAGTTCGATACCGCGGTAGAGTAACAACAGCATCGCGGGTCAAGTCGGGTCGCCGCACCGCCGCTCCCACAAGGGCCAGGATATGTGGGAGCTGGCTTGCCAGCGATAGCGGCCTCAAGGCTGCTCGGTAACCCCACGCACCACCCGCCCGATCGTCAGGCCCTGCAACAGGATCGACGACAGCACCACGATGTAGGTAATGCTCAGCAACAGGTCGCGCTCGGTACCGGTTGGCAGCGACAGGGCCAGGGCCACCGACACGCCACCGCGCAAGCCACCCCAGGTCAGGACCCGCACGGTGCCACGCGGCACCGGGCGCCAGCGGCGCAGCATGACGATGGCCGGGGCCACGGTCAGCAGGCGCGACAACAGGATCGCCACCGCCAGCACGCCGGCGGCCGCCAGGTGCATCCACGAGAACGGCAGCAGTAGCAGCTCCAGGCCGATCAGGGCGAACAGCAGGGCGTTGAGCATGTCGTCGATCAGTTCCCAGAAACCGTCCATGTAACGACGGGTCATGTCGTTCATTGCCAGGTTGCGGCCAAGGTTGCCGATGATCAGGCCGGCGACCACCATGGCGATCGGCGCCGAAACGTGCAGCTCGTAGGCCATGGCCGAACCGCCGATGACCAGTGCCAGGGTCAGCATGACCTCGACCTGGTACTGCTCGATGCTCTTGATCATGCGGTAGGTGATGTAGCCCACCAGGCCGCCGAACACGATGCCGCCAATGGCTTCGCGGGCGAACAGGATCGCGGTGTCAGCCACCGTTGGTGTTTCGCCGAGTTGGGCGATGCCCAGCAGCACGGTGAACACCACAACGGCGGTACCGTCGTTGAACAGCGACTCACCGACGATGGTGGTCTTCAGTGGCTTGGAAGCATTGGCAGTACGTAGCGCGCCGAGTACCGCAATCGGGTCGGTCGGCGAGATCAGGGCACCGAACAGCAGGCAGTAGAGCAGGCTCACGTGCCAGCCGAACAGGGCGAAAATCCAGTGGGCGAGAAAACCGATGACCACAGTGGCGATCAACACGCCGACGGTCGCCAGCAGGCCAATCGGCCAGCGATAGCTGCGCAGGTCGGCAAGGTTTACATGCAAGGCGCCAGCGAACAGCAGGAACGACAGCATCCAGTGCATCAGCAGATCGTTGAAATCGATCTGGTTCATCAGGCCCTGCACGCGTTCTTCCAGGCCGGGGTAACCGATCACGCTCAGGCCTTGCAGCAGCAGCGAGAACAGCAATGCGGTCACCATCACGCCGATGGTCGGGGGCAGGCCGATAAAGCGGTAATTTACATAGGTGAGGAGGGTGGTCAAACAGATAAACGCAGCAACGAGCTCAAGCATCCTAGGTCCTGTAGTGGCTTCCAAGTCGACACCCGATAACCTCGGGCATTTCTTTGATGACCTGCCGAGGGCTTCGGGACACACTTTTGACTGGATGCGTTGACCGCGTTCAGCCGATTTCGTTTCCAGCACCCGGCGCCGAAGTGGTTATATACCGGCTGGCCATTGATGACCTCTCCTGTCTTGCCAAGGACCTTTGCGTGCTCGCCACTTCACTGGTACTGGTCGCCGCGCTGCTGCACGCGACCTGGAACACCCTGATCAAATTCAGCGGCGAACGCCTGCTGGTGATTGCCAGCATGGACGTGGTGGCGCTGGTGTTTGCCGTTGCCATGGTGGCGTTCGTCCAGGTGCCGCCGGCTGAAGTCTGGCCGTGGGTGCTGGCGTCGGCGCTGTTTGAACTCTTCTATCGTTTTCTGCTGATTCAAGCCTATCGGGTCGGCGACCTGGGGCTGGTCTACCCGCTGATGCGCGGCTTGTCGCCGCTGGTGGTGCTGGCGCTGACCCTGACGTTTGCCGGCGAATCCCTGAGCAGCCAGCAGATTATCGGCATCCTGCTGATCCCCTGTGGCATGGTGTGTCTGCTCTGGCAGGGCGGCGGCGGTGACCGATTGCCCTGGTCGATGCTGCCGGTGGTGGCACTGATTGGCCTGTGCATCGGTTGCTACACCTGGCTCGACGGTCAGGCAATCCGCCTGTGGTCGCAGCCGCTGGACTATCTTGTATGGCTGACCCTGGTCAGTGCCTGGCCGTTTCCGCTGCTGGCAGGGGTGGCCCGACGCGCGCCGTTCATGCTGTTCTGGCGTCTGCAGTGGCGGTTGGGGCTGGCGGTGGGTTTTTGCGTGTTGTTCAGCTACGCCCTGGTGCTCTGGGCCATGCAGTTGGGCTCGGTGGCCGAGGCCGCGGCGCTGCGCGAGGTCAGCGTAATCCTGGTGGTGCTGTTCGGCATGCGCTACCTCAAAGAACCTTTTGGCGGGCCGAGGCTCTTAGCCTGTGCGCTGGTGCTGATCGGCATGCTGATCATGAAACTCTGATAATTCTACTGACAAGGACCTGGCCATGACCGTTGCCTTCTGGTGTGTACTGATTGCGTTGTTCCTGCCCATTGTGTGTACCAGCATCGCCAAGGTTGGCAGCGGGCGCTTCAACCTGCGCCAGAACCACGACCCGCGGGCTTTCCTCGACAAGCTCGAAGGCTTTCCGCGTCGGGCCCACGCGGCGCAATTGAACAGTTTCGAAGCTTTCCCGGCGTTCGCCGCAGCAGTGATCATCGCCGACATCGTCGGCAATGCCGAGCAGGTGACCCAGGACGTGCTGGCGGTGCTCTACATCACCAGCCGCCTGCTCTACATCATCTGCTACCTGGCCGACTGGGCCGCCCTGCGTTCGCTGGTGTGGTTCGTTGGCCTGGGCCTGATCGCGTCGTTCTTCTTCGTCTCGATCTGAACCGTATCATGGCACCTGGGGCACGGCCGGCAGGGCTGTGCCCTTGGGCCACAACAGCCAAATCTGACCCTGCTGCTTCATGTCACCGGCCAGCTTGCCAGCTTCACTGCCGGTGCCCCAGAACAGATCGGCGCGCACCTCTCCGGTGATCGCCCCGCCGGTGTCCTGGGCGGCGACCGGGCGCACTACCGGGGCCCCGTCAGGGCGGGTGGTGGACAGCCACAGCAGACTCCCCAGCGGAATCACCTTGCGATCGATGGCTACGCTGTAACCTGTGGTCAGCGGCACGTTGAGCGAGCCTCGTGGGCCTTCGTTGCTGTCCGGGCGAGTGCTGAAGAATACGTAGCTGGGATTGCTCGCCAACAGCTCCGGTACCCGCGTAGGGTTGCTCTGTGCCCAGGCATGGATGCTGCCCATGGTCACTTCTTCTTTTTTCAACTGCCCCTGTTCCACCAGCCAGCGGCCGATCGGGCGATAGGGGTGGCCGTTCTGGTCGGCGTAACCGATGCGCAGCTGGCGGCCGTCTTCCAGTTGAATGCGGCCCGAACCCTGGATCTGCAGGAACTGCAGGTCCATCGGGTCGGTCAACCAGGCCAGTACCGGTGCCTTGGCGCCCTGGGCATTGATGGTTTCTGCGGTGTCATAGGGTTTGAGCACCCGGCCTTCAAGGCGGCCGCGCAGGCGCTTGCCCTTGAGCTCGGGATAGACGCTGTCCAGGGCTACAACGATCATGTCGTCCGGTACGCCATAGATGGGCACATTGGCGCTGTCGGTCTGGGCCAGGCTGCCGGGGTAGACCGGCTCGTAGTAGCCAGTGATCAGGCCATTGGCGTTGTTCTCGGCCGAACGCATGCTGTAGACGTCCAGCTGCGCCTGGAGAAAACTGCGTACTTCAGCCGGGCTTGAAGGAACGGCTGCCGCTGCCGTGCAGGTGTTGGCCCAGACTGCATCGCGCTTGAGTCGCTCGCAGGCACTGCGCCAGGATTCGAAGCCGGCTACCAGGTCGCTATCGCTGACCTGTGGCAGGTCTTTCCAGGTAGCGCCGACATAGGTGGCCAGCGGGTGTGGCTTTGGTTTTTCCGGCGCGCTGCCGTTGCAGCCGGCCAGCAGGGCCAGCACTGACAGGGTCCAGCCAAGGTGGCGCAAAGGAAGTTTCATCAACGAGGTTCCTCGGCGGTTTGCGGGGCTTCCAGCGTATTTTGCAAACCGTAGTTTTAATAAGGGTATTGGTCTTTGCCGGTGAGGCGAGGATACTGGCCGCCTTTTTCCGTGAGCCGAAGTGATCAAGATGCTCAAGCGACTTTCTGTGGTACTGCTGGCGTGTTTGACCCTGAGTGCCTGTGGCGGGGTCGATCCCAACTCGCCATTGGGCCAGCGCAAGACGATCTTCAAACAGATGCTCAAGACCAGCGAAGACCTGGGCGGCATGCTGCGCGGGCGCCTGGCGTTCGACGGGCAGAAGTTCGCCGATGGCGCGGTCAAGCTCGATAACCTGTCCCGTGAACCGTGGAAGCACTTCCCGCAGGTTCGCGAAGAGGATGATACCAGCGCCCGCACCGATGTCTGGGAGAAGCAGGCGCGCTTCCAGGACCTGGCACGGCAGATGGAAGCCACCACCGCCGAACTGGTGGCGGTGACCCGTGCCCAGCCGCTCAAGGCCGCGCAGCTGACCGAGCCGATGAACAAGGTCGAGGCGGCGTGCAAAGCCTGTCATACCGAGTTTCGAAATCACTGAGTGATCAAGGGGCGCGGGGCGCCCCATCGCTGGCAACGCCAGCTCCCACAGGGTGCACGGCAAGTCACATTGTGGGAGTTGGCTTTGCCGACGATGGGCTGCGTAGCAGCCCCAATGTTCCCGCCTGCTGTTACTTCTCCAACTCATCCAGGGCGTGCTGCAGCTCCTGCTTGGACTCGGCCAGCTTGTCCTTGCGCTTGTTGATCTTCTCGGCATCGCCTTTCTTCATGGCCTTGTCCAGGTCCTTGGTACGCTGGTTCACTTCGTGGCGGGCGTCGAGGACTTTCTGCTCGCGCTCCTTGCGCAGGCCGGCGTCGGTGCAGTGCTCATTCACTTCGCTCAGCGCCTTTTCCAGACCGGCTTGCTGATCGCTGTTGCCATGGGCGCGAGCCTGTTCGATCTGCTCGCTGATGGCTTGCTTCTTGGCTGCGCAACCGGTCAGGCCTGGCTGTTGTTCGGCAGCCAGCAGGGGCGTGGCCAGGAGTGAACAGGCGGTGAACAGGGCAAGCGGGGAAAGCAGTTTCATTGGGGGCTCCGTTGTCGCGGGCTTGGCAGAATCCATGATGCTGCCTTGATCCGGGAAAATTAGAAACCCTCGATTGTGTGTCTGCGCAATTGTTCGGCCACTATTTGCACCCCCGGGAGGCGAAAAATGTCAGTAGCTGTGCGGTGTTAGCTGTAGCGATTGTCTGCCGGCAGGGCTCTCAAATGTCCATAATTCGGCGCTTTCGCCCGAGGCTACCTAGTAAAAATGCCAGTTGTGAGGGCTTATAGAGGGAATAAGCTGATGGGGCAGGAGCAATACCCTTTTTCACAATAGGATGCGCAGAGATGAGCACTCAAGTTAACGATACAGGTGACCAATCGCAACACCCGGATTGGTCGAAGCCAGACAAAGAAACGGATGACGTGGTTTTTGAAGATAAGTTCAAAGGCATACCTGTGGACTCCTCAACATTCGCTCCGAGAGAACTTCGAAGGGTTCGTGTTGAGTCCAAAGGGAAGAACAAAAGAGCAGGCATAAATTTTATTAATCGCGCTGAGGTTGTGCAGTATTCGACGGTTTATTTAAAGGCCGCGTCGGGGACTGGTCGCTTTACTCTGCGTGCTGACCGGGAAGGTACTACCGACTCTAACTACCGAGAGGGCGTTGATGTTAATGCTAACACTTGGTTTAGATTCAATCCAAAAGACATAACTAATAACTTTAATGTCGTCGGAGCCTTTCCTGCGGGAGACAGTGCGGCGGTGACAGTTATTGTTGCCGTTGACTAATCGTGAGGTCGCCCCGGCAGAAGTCTTGCCGGGGCTGCAGCGGTACAAATGATGTGCGTGTACAGCTAGAAGCCACCGATTCGGTGTCTGCGCAATTGTTCGGCCACTATTTGCACCTCCGGGGAGCGGAAAAAAGCCAATAGCTGCGCACTGCGACCCGGGCCTATGCCTAGTTCTGCCAACCACTGCTCGGCATCGCGCTGGAGCAGATCTGCCCAGGTGTGTGTTGGCTTTAACGGGATTGCGGCCGGTATGCCCAAAGCGCTGAGCCAGCGCGCAAAGGGTTGCTGGCGGGCCTGGTCGAAGGCATGCAGCAAGTGCTGGCGGCTGCTTTCGCCAAGTCCAGGTACCGACTGCAAGTCTTCGTCCTGCAGGTCCAGCCAGTCGCCCAGTCCTCGCACATGACCACTGTCGATCAGTTTTTCCCAGGTGCCCGGCCCCAGTCGCGGCATGTTCAGGCCTTGCTTGCCGCTGAGCCAGTTGAGGCGGGCGATGAACTGGCGGCGGCAGCCATCGCTAGGTTGCCAGCAACTGAGCGGGTGGTGCCGGGCAGGGTCCGGAACCGCGAGGTCCATGCGCTGAACACTGCGCAGTACTACCTCATCCAGGCGCGGGATGGTCAGCCCGGCCAGGCTGATGGCAACCTGGTCGCCGGGGCGGATGTCCAGCTGCTGCCAGCGCTGAAAGGAACCGAGGCTGACCTGGCGGATCTGCCGGTCATCCAGTTGCACCGGCTCGATTTGCAGCACCGGGGTGATGCGCCCGGTGCGACCGATAGTGAACTGCACGCCACGGACTTCGGCCAGGGCCTGGGCAAAGGGGTACTTCCAGGCCGTTATCCAGTATGGGTCGCGTGCTTGCCAGCGGGTGCCGTCCGGGCGCTTGCCCTGACGCAGCACAACGCCGTCGCTGGCGAAGGGTAGTGGGCTGCGGTACCAATGCTCACGCCATCTGGCTGCATCGGCAAAGGTGCTCAAGGGTTCGCTGTACCGCTCGCTGTATTCGAAGCCCAATGCACTCAAGCCCTTGAGCCGCTCGCGCTGGTCGGCCGGCCCCAGCGGCCAGGCCCAGACAAACAATCCGACCACAGCGCCCTGTTCGGCACTGATGCGTTTGCGCGCGAGCAGGCCGGCGACATTGCCGCGGGCGTTGAGGCTGCCGGCGTTGGCTTGCACGTGGCCGTCCAGGCGCCAGAACAGTTCGCCCTGGAACACCAGGTCGAGGGGCTCGGGAAGCTGCTGGTTGAGTGTGCCCAGAGCCGGTATGTGCCGGCTCCAGTCATGGCCATGGACGCCATCGCCACGGCTGATCAGTTGCACCAGCTTGCCGCCGCGATAGACCAGGGTGGCGGCCACGCCGTCGACCTTGGGCTGAATCCACAGGTCTTGCTTGTCATGCAGCCAGGCTTTGACTGCGGCATCGTCGGCCAGCTTGCCCAGGCCGGTATGGGGAATCGGGTGGCGCAGAGGGCCGACGGCGTTTTTCAGTGGGTTGCCCTGCGACTTTGTCGGCGAGGGGAAGCAGCTTTGCAGATGCGTCAGGCGCGTACGGCTCTGGTCATAAAGTTCGTCAGCGACCAGCGAGACCCCCTGGCGATGATAGTGGTCGTCCCAGTCGGCAAGGGTTTGCTGGAGCTGGCGGATTTCTGCCCGGGCCTGAACGGGCGTCCAGGCGGGGCAGGTCTGCGCGTGTGCCGGGAGCAGCCAAAAGAAGAGCAGAAGGGACAACAGGGACTTGTGCAGCATGGCGAGCATCCTTGCTCGTGATGGAATGCATAGCCTAGAAAAGTTTGGTGGCGTTAGCAGTCCTCAACTGTCAGGTCATGTTGCGTACTTCATCGCGGGGCAAGCCCGCTCCTACAAAAAAGCCCCAGCCGAGTGACCGGCTGGGGCTTTTTTTACAACTTCAGCTTTTACAGACCGGCAGCGGCGCGCAGGACGTCGACGCGGTCGGTGCGTTCCCAGGTGAAGGTGGTGAAGGTGTCGTCGCCGACGGTCTTCTGTTGCGGGATACGGCCGAAGTGACCGTAGGCAGCAGTCTCCTGGTACATCGGGTGCAGCAGGTCGAGCATGGTGGTGATTGCGTACGGACGCAGGTCGAAGCACTCGCGAACCAACTGGACGATCTTGTCGTCGGAGATCTTGCCGGTACCGAAGGTGTTCAGCGAGATCGAAGTCGGCTGAGCGACGCCGATGGCGTAGGAAACCTGGATCTCGCAACGCTCGGCCAGGCCGGCGGCGACGATGTTCTTGGCCACGTAGCGACCGGCATAGGCGGCAGAACGGTCAACCTTGGACGGGTCCTTGCCGGAGAACGCGCCACCACCGTGACGGGCCATGCCGCCGTAGCTGTCGACGATGATCTTGCGGCCGGTCAGGCCGCAGTCGCCTACCGGGCCACCGATGATGAACTGGCCGGTCGGGTTGATGTGGAACTGAGTGTCCTTGTGCAGCAGTTCAGCCGGCAGGGTGTGCTTGACGATCAGCTCCATCACCGCTTCCTGCAGGTCTTTTTGCGACACTTCAGGGTTGTGCTGGGTCGACAGCACCACGGCATCGATACCGACTACCTTGCCGCCTTCGTAACGGCAGGTAACCTGCGACTTGGCATCCGGGCGCAGCCACGGCAGCAGGCCGGACTTGCGCGCTTCGGCCTGGCGCTCGACCAGGCGGTGCGAGAAGCAGATCGGTGCTGGCATCAGCACGTCGGTCTCGTTGCTGGCGTAACCGAACATCAGGCCCTGATCGCCGGCGCCCTGGTCTTCAGGCTTGCTGCGGTCAACGCCCTGGGCGATGTCTACCGACTGCTTGCCGATGATGTTCATGACCGCGCAGGTCGCGCCGTCAAAGCCGACGTCGGAACTGTTGTAACCGATGTCGACGATCACTTTACGAACGATGTCTTCCAGATCGACCCAGGCCGAGGTGGTGACTTCGCCAGCGATGATCGCTACGCCGGTTTTCACCAGGGTTTCGCAGGCCACGCGGGCGAACTTGTCCTGGGTGATGATGGCGTCCAGCACCGCATCCGAAATCTGGTCGGCGATTTTGTCCGGATGCCCTTCAGACACGGACTCGGAGGTGAAAAGGGAGTATTCGCTCATCTCGACGGGTTCCTAAAATTTACCGATGGTGATGTCGCCAGCCGGTCGCTGAAAATGGCGGACCTGAATCTGGAAACCATTACGTAAGCCCACATAGAGGCTGTCCCCGGGAGCCAGTCCCGCAGCGCTGGCCCAACGGGCCAGGTCGTCCTGCTCGAAGCCCAGCCAGATATCGCCACAGGCCTCTCTGGCCCAGCTCTGGTCGTGGCTGCACAACTCTGTTACCAACAGGCTGCCGCCTGGTTTCACACGGTTGGCCAACTGCCGCAGGGCTTCGGCCGGGGCGCTGAAATGGTGCAGGACCATGTTCAGCACTACGCAGTCGGCTTCCACATCCGTTGCACTGAGTGCATCGGCCAACTGCAGGTTCACATTAGCCAGACCTTCGCGCTCGCAGACCCGGCGGGCCAGGTCGAGCATGGTCGGGCTGTTGTCCAGGGCGGTGACCCGGGTAAAGCGCCGGGCCAGCTCGGGAAGAAATTCGCCATCGCCGGGGCCCACTTCAAGGGCATTGGCGCCGGCTTCAAAACTGAGTTTGTCGAGCAAGGCCAACAGGCTTTCGCGGTACTGCGGCAAGCCGGCAATCAAGTCCTGCTGTGCGCGAAACTTCTCTTCGACTCGCAGGAAAAAGTCCTGGCTGGTGGCCGCCCGACGTTGTTGCACCTGAGCGATACGGGCCTGGACATCATCGGCCAGGGTCAGCCCGTCGACCTCCTCAAGCAATGCCGCATGCAGCTTGCCGCCGAGGCTGAGGCCGTCGGGCAGGGCGCGGCGGTAGAAGATCGCATTGCCTTCGCGGCGGGTCGCCACCAATCCGGCCTGGGCCAGCACCTTGAGGTGGTGGCTCATGCCCGACTGGCCAATGGCGAAGATCTGCGCCAGTTCCAGCACGCCGAACGAATCGCTGGCCAGTGCGCGCAATACGTTCAGGCGCAGCGGGTCGCCGCCGGCTTTGCACAGGGCAGCCAGCGCATCGCTTTGCTCTTGGCGGATCGACGGCACGGGTAGGTTCATGGAGCGGCAGTCTAGTCAGGCAACGATAACGTCGCAAGGCCAATATCAAAAAGTTTTGATATTGCGCGATAGGCGGGGCAATTCGTCGCAGGCTGTGCGACCGATCCGGCTGTTTGCCCGGGTTAACGCCTGATTCTTCTCTCATTCACAGGAAAATCATGCTGCATCGACCATCCGTCATTGCCCCCGGGTACGTGCCTGGGCGAAAATGGCCGCCTTTTTTCGTTTCGTAACTAATTCAACACCCAGGAGATAAGCGATGCCCAGCCGTCGTGAGCGTGCCAACGCCATTCGTGCCCTCAGCATGGATGCCGTGCAAAAGGCCAACAGCGGCCACCCCGGTGCCCCTATGGGCATGGCGGATATCGCCGAGGTTCTTTGGCGTGATTATCTGAAGCACAACCCGACCAACCCGAGCTTCGCTGACCGTGACCGCTTCGTGCTGTCCAACGGCCACGGTTCGATGCTGATCTATTCGCTGCTGCACCTGACCGGCTACGACCTGTCGATCGACGACCTGAAGAGCTTCCGTCAGCTGCACAGCCGTACCCCGGGCCACCCGGAGCTCGGTTACACCCCGGGCGTCGAGACCACCACCGGGCCACTGGGTCAGGGCCTGGCCAACGCCGTTGGTTTCGCCCTGGCTGAAAAAGTCCTGGCTGGCCAGTTCAACCGCAAGAACCACAACATCGTCGACCACCACACCTATGTGTTCCTGGGTGATGGTTGCATGATGGAAGGCATTTCCCACGAAGTCGCTTCCCTGGCCGGTACCCTGGGCCTGGGCAAGCTGATCGCCTTCTACGATGACAACGGCATCTCCATCGACGGCGAAGTCGAAGGCTGGTTCACCGATGACACCCCGAAGCGTTTCGAAGCCTACAACTGGCAGGTGATCCGCAATGTCGACGGCCATGACGCCGACGAGATCCGCACCGCCATCGATACCGCGCGCAAGAGCGAGCAGCCGACCCTGATCTGCTGCAAGACCATCATCGGTTTCGGTTCGCCGAACAAGCAGGGCAAGGAAGATTGCCACGGTGCTCCGCTGGGCAACGACGAAATCGCCCTGGCGCGCAAAGCGCTGAACTGGAACCACGGCCCGTTCGAAATCCCGGCTGACATCTACGCCGAGTGGGACGCCAAGGAGGCCGGCAAGGCCGTTGAAGCCGAGTGGGACCAGCGTTTCGCGGCCTACTCCGCGGCTCACCCTGAGCTTGCCAACGAACTGGTGCGTCGCCTGAGCGGTGACCTGCCGGCTGATTTTGCCGAGAAAGCAGCGGCCTACATCGCTGAAGTCGCGGCCAAGGGCGAAACCATTGCCAGCCGTAAAGCCAGCCAGAACGCCCTGAACGCCTTTGGCCCGCTGCTGCCTGAACTGCTCGGCGGTTCGGCTGACCTGGCCGGTTCCAACCTGACCCTGTGGAAAGGCTGCAAAGGCGTCAGCGCCGAAGACGCCAGCGGCAACTACATGTTCTACGGCGTGCGCGAGTTCGGCATGACCGCAATCATGAACGGTGTTGCCCTGCACGGCGGTCTGGTGCCTTACGGCGCCACCTTCCTGATGTTCATGGAATATGCCCGCAACGCAGTGCGCATGTCGGCGCTGATGAAGCAGCGGGTCATCCACGTCTACACCCACGACTCCATCGGTCTGGGCGAAGACGGTCCGACCCACCAGCCGATCGAGCAACTGACCAGCCTGCGCAGCACGCCGAACCTGGACACCTGGCGCCCAGCCGATGCCGTCGAGTCGGCGGTATCCTGGAAGTTCGCCCTGGAGCGTAAAGACGGCCCGTCGGCGCTGATCTTCTCGCGTCAGAACCTGCAGCACCAGGAGCGTGATGCCGAGCAGATCGCCAACATCAGCCGCGGTGGCTACGTCCTCAAAGACTGCGCAGGCGAGCCTGAGCTGATCCTGATCGCCACCGGTTCCGAAGTCGGCCTGGCGGTTCAGGCCTTCGACAAGCTGACCGAGCAAGGCCGCAAGGTACGCGTGGTGTCCATGCCGTCGACCAGCGTGTTCGATGCCCAGGAGGCTGGCTACAAGCAGTCGGTGCTGCCGCTGGAAGTCGGCGCGCGTATCGCCATCGAAGCGGCCCATGCCGACTTCTGGTACAAGTACGTCGGCCTCGAAGGCCGCGTCATCGGCATGACCACCTACGGCGAGTCGGCACCTGCGTCGGCCTTGTTCGAAGAGTTCGGTTTCACCCTGGAAAACATCCTGGGTACTGCTGAAGAGCTGCTGGAAGACTGATCCCGTTTCCCTGTGGGACTGGCGTCGGCTTCATCGCTGGCAAGCCAGCTCCCACAGGGGCTGCGGTGATCCCTGTGGGAGCTGGCTTGCCAGCGATTGAAGTCAACTCGATTCCCGCAGGTTGCAGATAACGCTTCTGTTCCGTGAGCATCCCATGCCCCAAACGCGTCCTTACAAAGTTGCACTCAACGGCTACGGCCGTATTGGTCGTTGCGTCTTGCGCGCACTCTTTGAGCGGGGGGCGAAGGCGGGCTTCGAGATCGTTGCACTGAATGACCTGGCCGACCAGGCCAGTATCGAATACCTGACACGCTTCGACTCCACCCACGGGCGTTTCCCCGGTGAGGTGAAGGTCGACGGCGATTGTCTGCATATCAATGGCGACTGCGTGAAAGTATTGCGCAGTGCCACCCCGGAAGGGGTCGACTGGGCGGCGCTCGACGTCGATCTGGTGCTGGAGTGTTCCGGTGCCTACAACACCCGCGCCGATGCCCAGCGTTTTCTCGACGCCGGTGCGCCGCGGGTGCTGTTCTCCCAACCCATGGCCAGTGAGGCAGATGTCGACGCCACAGTGGTCTACGGGATCAACCAGGATTGCCTGGATGGCACCGAGAGGCTGGTCTCCAACGCCTCCTGCACCACCAACTGCGGCGTGCCGCTGCTGCGCGTGCTGGACCAGGCCTTTGGCCTGGAGTACGTGTCGATCACCACCATCCACTCGGCGATGAACGACCAGCCGGTCATCGACGCCTATCACCACGAAGACCTGCGCCGTACCCGTTCGGCGTTCCAGTCGGTGATCCCGGTGTCCACGGGCCTGGCCCGCGGCATCGAACGGCTGCTGCCGGAACTTGCCGGGCGAATTCAGGCCAAAGCCGTACGCGTGCCGACCGTTAACGTGTCGTGCCTGGACATCACCCTGCAGACCGCCCGCGACACCACTGCGGCCGAGGTCAACCGGGTGCTGCGCGAAGCCGCCCTGAGCGGCCCGCTGCGAGGTCTGCTGGCCTACACTGAACTGCCGCACGCCAGCTGTGATTTCAACCATGACCCGCATTCGGCCATTGTCGATGCCAGCCAGACCCGCGTTTCCGGCCCCCGGCTGGTCAACCTGCTGGCCTGGTTCGACAACGAATGGGGTTTTGCCAACCGTATGCTCGACGTTGCCGATCACTTTCTGCACGTCGTCAATCAAACCCGCTCCACTTGTAAACAGCCCTGAAGGACTGCATTCATGACCGTGTTGAAGATGACCGACCTCGATCTGCAAGGTAAGCGCGTACTGATCCGCGAAGACCTCAACGTGCCTGTGAAGGACGGTGTGGTTGCCAGCGATGCGCGCATCCTCGCTTCGCTGCCGACCATCAAGCTGGCCCTGGAAAAGGGCGCGGCCGTGATGGTCTGCTCGCACTTGGGCCGCCCGAGCGAAGGCGAATTCTCCGCCGAGAACAGCCTCAAGCCGGTCGCCGAGTACCTGAGCAAGGCCCTGGGCCGCGACGTGCCGCTGGTTGCCGACTACCTCGAGGGTGTCGAAATCAAGGCCGGTGATATCGTCCTGTTCGAGAACGTGCGCTTCAACAAGGGCGAGAAGAAGAACGCCGACGAGCTGGCGCAGAAGTACGCCGCCCTGTGCGACGTGTTCGTGATGGATGCCTTCGGTACCGCTCACCGCGCTGAAGGCTCGACTCACGGTGTCGCCAAGTTCGCCAAGGTGGCTGCTGCTGGCCCGCTGCTGGCCGCCGAACTGGATGCCCTGGGCAAGGCCCTGAAAGCCCCGGCCAAGCCGATGGCGGCCATCGTTGCCGGCTCCAAGGTCTCGACCAAGCTGGACGTGCTCAACAGCCTGAGCCAGATCTGCGACCTGCTGATCGTCGGCGGCGGCATCGCCAACACCTTCCTGGCCGCTGCCGGTCACCCGGTTGGCAAGTCGCTGTACGAGCCAGACCTGATCGACACTGCCAAGGCCATTGCCGCCAAGGTCAACGTGCCGCTGCCGGTGGACGTAGTCGTGGCCAAGGAATTCGCTGAAAGCGCTGAAGCGACCGTCAAGCTGGTTGCCGACGTTGCCGAAGACGACATGATCCTGGACATTGGCCCGCAAACCGCAGCCAACTTCGCCGAGCTGCTGAAGTCGTCGAAGACCATCCTGTGGAACGGCCCGGTTGGCGTGTTTGAATTCGACCAGTTCGGCAACGGCACCAAGGTGCTGGCCCAGGCCATCGCCGACAGCACTGCGTTCTCCATCGCCGGTGGTGGCGATACCCTGGCAGCCATCGACAAATATGGCGTAGCCGAGCAAATCTCCTACATTTCTACCGGTGGCGGTGCATTCCTAGAGTTCGTAGAAGGTAAAGTGCTGCCGGCCGTTGAAATGCTGGAACAGCGGGCCAAGGCCTGATCCATTCGGCCTGGCAAAGGGAGCGACCCGATGGTCAAGCAATTGCCTGTGATTATCCTGGCCGGGCTGCTCGGCGCTTGCTCCAGTAACCCGGAGCAGGCGACGCCAAAGCCCGGCGCGCCGAAAGGTGGCTGTTATCAGTCTGAATGGCAGGCCGAGACGGTACCGGTGATCAACAAAAGGCTGGGCCCGGATGGCCTGGAGAAATACGACGACGAACATCAGCACCGGGCCCCGGGGTGCCCTTGATCGGTTCAGGGCAACCTACCGGCCGGTTTGTGGTCTGCTAGAGGATATTGGATGAAAGCGGTAGTGGCCTTGATGGCCCTGGCAGTACTCGGTGGTTGTGCAAGCCTCAAGCCTGCGCCGGCGCCGACCGACAACTGGACCCGCTGGGTCTGTGACAGCCAGGCTGAAGTACTCTGGCGCTTTGCCGATAGCAGCCAGCAGGATGTGGACGTGCGCCTTGGTGGCGGCGACCAGGTCTACCGGCTCAAGCCGGAGCCCAGTGGCTCGGGTGCGTTGTACAGCGATGGAGTGCTGGCGTTCCACAGCAAGGGTGATGAAGGCCTGGTGTACTGGGTCGCCACCGATGATTTGATAGGGCGGGGCTGCAAGGCGCCGTGACTGGCCGGGCCGCTCGAAGGCCCACACTACTTGAATAGCAACCGCCGCTGCGGCAGGCTTGCACGAAAAACGACGCTTGTCGGGAGAGAGATACACAATGGCACTCATTAGCATGCGCCAGATGCTGGACCACGCCGCTGAATTCGGCTACGGCGTTCCAGCTTTCAACGTCAACAACCTCGAGCAGATGCGCGCCATCATGGAAGCTGCCGACAAGACCGACTCCCCGGTGATTGTCCAGGCCTCGGCCGGTGCCCGCAAATACGCTGGCGCGCCGTTCCTGCGCCACCTGATCCTGGCGGCCATCGAAGAGTTCCCGCACATTCCGGTGTGCATGCACCAGGACCACGGCACCAGCCCTGACGTCTGCCAGCGCTCGATCCAGCTGGGCTTCAGCTCGGTAATGATGGACGGTTCGCTGGGTGAAGACGGCAAGACCCCGACCGACTACGATTACAACGTTCGCGTTACTCAGCAAACCGTTGCCATGGCTCACGCCTGCGGCGTTTCGGTTGAAGGCGAGCTGGGCTGCCTGGGTTCGCTGGAAACCGGCATGGCCGGTGAAGAAGACGGTATCGGCGCCGAAGGCGTGCTGGATCACAGCCAGATGTTGACCGATCCGGAAGAAGCCGCCGACTTCGTCAAGAAGACCCAGGTCGACGCCCTGGCCATCGCCATCGGTACCAGCCACGGTGCCTACAAGTTCACCAAGCCGCCTACCGGCGACGTGCTGGCGATCGACCGCATCAAGGAAATCCACAAGCGCATCCCCAACACCCACCTGGTGATGCACGGTTCGTCCTCGGTACCGCAAGAGTGGCTGGCGATCATCAACCAGTACGGCGGCGACATCAAGGAAACCTACGGCGTACCGGTTGAAGAAATCGTCGAAGGCATCAAGTTCGGCGTACGCAAGGTCAACATCGACACCGACCTGCGCCTGGCCTCCACGGGTGCCATGCGTCGCCTGATGGCCACTAACCCGAGCGAGTTCGACCCACGCAAGTTCTTCGGCGAAACCGTCAAGGCCATGCGCGACGTCTGCATCGCCCGTTACGAAGCCTTCGGCACCGCGGGTAACGCTTCGAAGATCAAGCCGATCTCCCTGGAAGCGATGTTCCAGCGTTACGCCAAGGGCGAGCTGGCCGCCAAGGTCAACTAAGCCTGAACAGAAAAACCCGCAGCGATGCGGGTTTTTTTGTGCCTGCGCGCCAAGGAAGCAATGCGCATGGCCTGGATGGATAGACCGTTAGTCGGCTAACAGGCCTTTCCATGCATGATGGCAATGTGCTGACTTCAGATTTATGGCAGCCGGGTCTAGAGTTACGCACAGATTTCAGCCGAAGTCCGGCATTGGTGTCCTAAGAGAAGCAGCATGGATTGCGCGCAACCTCAGTCACACGATAGCGGCTCAGTACTGCTGGTCGTTGATGATTACCCGGAAAATCTGATCAGCATGCGGGCCTTGCTGGCCCGCCAGGATTGGCAAGTACTCACCGCGAGCTCGGGGATGGAAGCCCTGAGCGCGCTGCTCGAACATGAAGTGGACCTGGTGCTGCTGGATGTGCAGATGCCGGGCATGGATGGTTTCGAGGTTGCGCGCCTGATGCGCGGCAGCCAGCGCACGCGGCTGACGCCGATCATCTTCCTCACGGCCAACGAGCAGTCCCAGGCCGCCGTGCTCAAGGGGTATGCCAGTGGGGCGGTGGACTACCTGTTCAAACCCTTCGACCCACAGATCCTCAAGCCCAAGGTTCAGGTCTTGCTCGAGCAGCAGCGCAACCGACGCTCGTTGCAGCGCTTGAGCCGCGACCTGGAAGCGGCGCGGGCTTTCAATGCATCGGTGCTCAACAATGCCGCCGAAGGCATCCTGGTGGTGGGTGAAAACGGCGAGATTACTTTTGCCAATCCGGCCATCTCACAGTTGCTCGAAGCGTCGGTAGAGGTGCTGCAAGGTGCCAACCTGCTGGATTTCGTGCAATCGCCGGGGATGACGTTGTGGAGCGATTCGGCTTTCTACCAGGCCTACCTGGATCGGCAGATCTTCCGCTTGCACGACGCCCTGCTGCGCACGGCGGGTGGCCAGCCGGTGCCGGTGGCGCTGTCGTGCTCGCCGTTGACCGATGGCCAGCGCGCCATGGTGGTCACGGTGCTGGACATGTCGGTGGTGCGCAACCTGCACCAGCAACTGGAGTTCCAGGCGGTCACCGACCCCCTGACCGGGCTGCTCAACCGCCGTGGCTTCTATCAGGCTGCCGAAAGCGCCTTGGTGCGCAACGAGCGCAGCGACAAGACCCAGGCCCTGATGTACCTGGATCTGGATGGCTTCAAGCGCATCAATGATTTTCTCGGCCATGAGGCCGGCGACCGGGTGCTGCATTGGGTGGCTGAACAGCTCAAGGATTGCCTGGGCGCCAGTGCGATCCTCGCGCGCATGGGCGGCGACGAGTTCACCGCGCTGTTCGATGCCCTGGAATACCCTGAGCAGGCCGCGCGCTTTGCCGAGCGGGTGATCGAGCGCATGTCGATCTGCCAGCAGATCGAGGGCATGGAAGTGACCCTGGGTGTGAGCATCGGTATTGCCACCTACCCCGATTGCGGCGCCAACCTCGACGGCCTGTTGCGCGCGGCCGACGCTGCGATGTATGCGGCCAAGCAGGCTGGGCGCCAGCAGTACCGCTATTACGACCAGGACCTCAACGGCAGGGCACGCTCACGCCTGATGCTCGAAGACTCGGTGCGCGGTGCCATTGAACACAAGGATTTCAGCCTGGTCTACCAGCCTCAGGTCGCCTTTGCCGACGGGCGTCTGCGCGGCTTCGAGGCGCTATTGCGCTGGCAGCATCCCAGCGTCGGCGATGTACCGCCAGGGTTGTTCCTGCCCTTGCTGGAAGAGGCGCGATTGATTTCGCGCCTGGCCAGCTGGATCTACGCCCAAGGCGTGGCGCAGCGGCGTGACTGGCAGGAATGCTTCGAGCCGGGCCTGGTGCTGGGGATCAGCCTCAGCCGCGTGCAGTTTGCCATGCCCAACCTGGTCGAGGAGCTCGGACGGGTGATTGCCGGCCAGGGCCTTGACCCGGCGCAGCTTGAGGTCGAGGTTGCCGAGACTTCGTTGATGGTCAACAACGATGTGGCCTTGAAGCAGCTGCACAAGCTACGTGAGTTGGGCGTGCGTATCGCCCTCGACGATTTCGGTGCTGGCGATTGCTCGCTGCGCATGTTGCGCGACCTGCCGATCGACACCCTCAAGCTCGACCGCCATCTGGTCGCCCGGTTGCCCGGGTCGCAAGCGGACGCGGCCCTGGTTCGCTGTGTGATTGACCTGTGCCGACAGTACGCGATCAGCGTCATCGCCGAAGGCGTCGAAACCCGCGAGCAGGCGCAATGGCTGCAGGCCAACGGTTGTGAGTATGTGCAGGGGTTTCTGGTGGCGCGGCCCATGACACCAGGGGACGCCGGGGCGTTTCCGGGCTTTTTTGACTGGCAGCGGGTGTAGTTCGGTACACTGGGCGTTTTATCGTCAACCGTTTTGGCCATGACCGCACTCAAGTACCTGCAAGCCTACCCGCCCGCCCTGCAAGACCAGGTTCGCCAGTTGATTGCCAGCAATCGCCTGGGCGACTTCCTGCAGCAGCGCTATCCGGACAGGCACGCGGTGCAGAGCGACAAGGCGCTGTACACCTATGCCCAGGCGCTCAAGCAGGAGCACCTGCGCAACGCGCCGAACCTCGACAAGGTGCTGTTCGACAACCGCCTTGACCTCACCCATCGCGCGCTCGGGCTGCATACGGCCGTGTCGCGGGTACAGGGCGGCAAGTTGAAGGCCAAGAAGGAAATACGTATCGCCTCGTTGTTCAAGGAGGCGGCGCCGCAGTTTTTGAAGATGATCGTGGTACACGAGCTGGCGCACCTGAAAGAGTCCGATCACAACAAGGCGTTCTACCAGCTCTGCGAATACATGCAGCCGGGCTACCATCAACTGGAATTCGACCTGCGGGTTTACCTGACCTACCGCGAGCTGCCCGCCAGCCTGTAGGCCCTGAGGATTTGCCAATGGAAGTGAGCAAGACCAAGAGCAGTTTCTACCGCCGGCTGTATGTCGCCTGGCTGATCGACAGCCAGACCGCCAGCACTGTCCCGGCCTTGATGGAAGCCACCGGCATGCCCCGGCGTACCGCCCAGGACACCATTGCCGCCCTGGCTGACCTGGATATCGTCTGTGAGTTCGAGCAGCAGGCAGGGGCGCGCAATCATGCCGGGCACTACCGGATTCGCGACTGGGGAGCGATCGACAAGCAGTGGATCATTCAGCATTTGCGCAGTGTTCGTGAGGTGCTTGGCTATCCCTGAGGGCCCCATCGCTGGCAAGCCAGCTCCCACAAGGTTCTGTGTGACTCCTGTGGGAGCTGGCTTGCCAGCGATGGGCTGCGCAGCAGCCCTGAATTTCAGCCGCGACGCATACCGATATGCGGGATATCGTCTTCCAGGTATTCCTCTCCCGCCACCTTGAAACCATGGCGCGCATAGTAGTCCTGCAAGTGCGCCTGGGCTGACAGGTACACCGGCACTTCAGGCCAGTAATGCTCTGCGTACTTGAGCCCATGCTCCATCAGTTCATGGCCCAGGCCGCGGCCGCGTGCTTCGGGGGCGATCAGTACCCGGCCAATGACCACGTCACCACCCTGGGCTTGCGGGTCCAGCAACCGCAAGTAAGCCAGCAGGTTGTCACCTTCCCAGGCCATCAGGTGGCAGGTATCGCCCT
Organism: Pseudomonas sp. JV241A; assembly: GCF_900275665.1. NCBI lineage: Bacteria > Pseudomonadati > Pseudomonadota > Gammaproteobacteria > Pseudomonadales > Pseudomonadaceae > Pseudomonas > Pseudomonas sp. JV241A. The sequence continues at coordinate 240,229 of NZ_OPYO01000033.1, read as the reverse complement.
CCAGGTCCTGGCCGTCGACTTCCTGGTAGGCGCATTTCTGTTCGACCACGAAGACTTCGGTGCGCAGTCGCAGAATGGCATAGAGTTGTTCCTTGCCAATGTCACTGTGGTGTTTGCAGATCCAGTCGATAGCCATGGGCGTCTCTCAAGTGGTTGATACCCCTGATCATGGCAGACAGCCGCGCGAGGGTCTAATTGCGCCAGGTCAATACAGGCTCGAAGTCGACCGGAATAGAGGCCATTTGATATCATTTGCCTCTGCCCGAGTACTTCTTCTTTGTGTAACCTGCAATGGCTGATTGGCACTGAACATTCTCAAGCAGTTGAAATCAACGGCGCGAACCAGGGGTTCGCTAAAGGATTTGAGCATGCGGCCATTGCTTCGAGTCTTGGCTTTGCTGGGAATACTGCTACTGGCGAGCACGACGGCGCAGGCCGCCACACTGCGCCTGGTTGCCGACAGCTGGCCACCTTTCACCGATGCCAACATGGCCAACGGTGGCCTTGCCACGGCCATTGTCACCACCGCCCTGACCCGTGCCGGTTATACCAGCCAGTACCAACAGGTGCCCTGGGCGCGGGCGCTGCTGGGGGTGGGGGACGGGCGCTACGATGTGCTGGTCAATGCCTGGTACAACGACTCGCGAACCGAAATCGGCCAGTTCTCCGCTGGCTACCTGACCAACCGTATCCGCCTGCTCAAACGCAAGGGCGATGCGGTGCGCTTCAATGCCCTCAGCGACCTGTACCCGTTCCCCGTCGCCGTGGTGCGCGATTACGCCTACTCACCCGAGTTCGACAGCGACGCTAACTTGCAGAAAATTCCGGTACGCAGTTTTTCCGTCGCCGTCGGCATGCTGGCCGCCGGCCGCGTGCGCCTGGCGCTGGAAGATGAGTTTGTTGCCGGTTACTACCTCAAGCGCGAACCGAAAGAGGTGCGTGAAGCTGTGGAGTTCTTTGACAAGCCCGTCAGCGAGAACAGCCTGCATATTCTCGTCAGCCTGAAGAACACCGAGCACCAGCAGATCGTCGCCGGCTTCGATCGTGCCATCGCCCAGATGAAAGCCGATGGCAGCTACGCCCGGTTGCTCAAGCAGCACGGCATGTAATCAGGCCGGCGTGCTGTCCTTGATCAGGTGCGCGGCGAGGGTGCGCAGCGGCCCCAGCTGCCGGCAGATCAGCGCCAGCTGGGTTTGCACCAGACGTTGGTTTTCGTCGAGCTCTTCGGGCATCTGCTCAAGGTCGTTGGCCAGGGCTTCTTCGGCATCGCTGTGGATCGCCACCGGCAGTTTGCTGGCCAGGCCTTCGGCAATCTCATCCAGGCTGTTGGCCAGGCTCGCCCCGGCGCCATCGATCAACTGCTCGCGAACCGCGGCATCCAGCGCGCTGTCGCGGTGTGCGCCCAGGCCCGAGAGATAGCTGAGCAAGGTGTGCGAGAGCACCAAAAAGCGAAAACCGACATCCGCCTCCTTACGAAAATGCCCCGGCTCCATGAGCATGTTGGCCAGGGTGGTCGACAGCGCTGCATCGGCGTTGTGGGCGTTGCGCCGGGCCAGGCGGTAGGCCAGGTCGTCGCTCTTGCCCTGGGCGTACTGCTGCATGATCTGGCGCAGGTAGGTGCTGTTGCAGCTCAGGGTGTTGGCCAGCACCTTGTTCAGGCGCCGGCCCTGCCAGTCCGGGAGGAACAGGAACACCGCCAGGATGGCGATCAGGCTGCCCACCAGGGTATCGAACAGCCGTGGCAGGAACAGCCCGTAGCCATCGCCGATCTGGTTGAAGCAGAACAGCACCATCAGGGTGATCGCCGCCGTGGCCAGGGTGTAGCGGGTGGTGCGGTTGACGAAGAACACCACCCCGGCGGCCACGGCGAACAGCGACTGGACAACCGGGCTTGGGAACAGGTCGAACAGCGCCCAGCCGACGGTCAGGCCGATGGCGGTGCCGATGATCCTTTGTACCAGCTTGCGCCGCGTGGCGCCGTAGTTGGGCTGGCAGACGAACAGGGTGGTGAGGATGATCCAGTAACCCTGGGTCGGGTGAATCAAATGCACCATGCCATAGCCGATCGACAGTGCCAGGGGCAGGCGCAGGGCGTGGCGGAACAGCAGCGAGGTCGGTGTCAGTTGCTGGCGCAGGCGGCTCCAGACGTCCTTGAAGTTACGCGGCGAACGGTCGAGCAGGCTGCTGTCGCTGGCATCGGCGAGGTTGTCGGGGTTGCTGGCGTCGCTGAGCAGGCGGTCAAGAGTCGCCAGGTTCGCCGCCAGTGCGCGCAGCGAACGCAGTAGGCCACGCCAGGCCGAGTTGCTCTGGATGCGCAGGTGCTCGAGCGAAGCGTGCAGGTCTTCCAGGGCCTGGGCGAAACTGGTGTCGTAGGTGAACGGCTGGCGCAGCTGGATGGATTCGGACAGTTGCTGGCAAGCCACGCCCTGTTGGCGCAGCAGGCGCTGGCAGCGGAACAGCACATCGCTGTGGAAGAAGGCTTCGGTCAGGGCGTTGTACGGGTAGTGCGAAGAACTGGCGCGCTCGTGGATGTCCTGGGCGAGGAAGTACAGCTTCAGGTAGCGGCTGACCTTCGACCCCGGCCGGCCATTGCCGACCCGGTGCAGGATGATCTCCTTGGCTGCGTTGAGCGCGGCCACCACCCGGCCGTTCTGCTGCGCCAGCTCCAGGCGGCGGGCTTCGACGTCCAACTGGCGAATCGGCTCGAACAGGGTGGCCTTGAGCTTGAGGTAACGGCCCAGTTCGCGGAACAGCCGGGCCAGGCTCTGCTGCACCGGCTGGTTGGAGAACAACGCCTGCCACAGCACCGAGAGCAGGCCGTACCAGGCGGCGCCGGCCACCAGCAGCAGCGGCTCATGCCAGAAATCGGTGACTTCGCCGCCGCGCTGGTCGACGCCGATCATGGTATAGACCGACAGGATCAGGGTCGCCGAGGCAATCGCGCCGTAGCGTTCACCGAGGGCGCCGAGCATGGTCAGGGCGAAGCTGGCCAGGGCCAGGGCGCAGCCGAAGATTATCGGGTAGGGGAACAGTAGTTCCACCGACAGCGCGGCGATGGTGAAACACACCAGGGTGACTGCCAGGGCATTCAGGCGCCCTTGCCAGCTGTCGTCGGTCTCGGCCAGGGCGCTGGCGATAATCCCCAGGAACAGCGGAATCAGCAGGCTCATTTCGTCCTTGTACCAGCACAGCAGCATGCTGCCGGTCAGGGCGATAAGAACGCGGATGGCGTAGCTGAACTTGTCCAGGGCCCAGAGGCGGCGCAACGATTGGCTGAACGAGGAGGATGACATGTCGGGTGGGCAGGCCTTGGGCGATGATCGAAATTGAGCCAATCAGATGGCAGCAGTGTTACCGCTGCCATCTGACCAGCAAAATTTGTTCCTTGATGCGCTGATTCTACCGCGAAGGTTAGACGAACTGCGCGGCCGCGTACGCCGAGGCCCAGGCCCACTGGAAGTTGAAGCCGCCCAGGTGGCCGCTGACGTCGAGCACTTCGCCGATAAAGTACAGGCCCGGGCTTTTCAGTGATTCCATGGTTTTCGACGAGACCTCGCGGGTATCGACGCCGCCCAGGGTCACCTCGGCCGTGCGGTAGCCTTCGGTGCCGGCCGGCACCACCTGCCAGGCCCCGAGCTTGTCGCTGACCTGGGCCAGTTCCGCCGGGGTGTACTGCTTCATCGGCTTGGAGACGAACCAGTGCTCGGCCAGCAGGTTGGCCATCTTCTTGGTGAAGATCTCCCCGAGCAGGGTCTTGAGCTCGCTGTTGGGGCGCTCGGCCTGTTGCTGTTGCAGCCAGCTCAGGGCGTCGTGCTCTGGCAGCAGGTTGATCTCTAGCGTGTCGCCGGCCTGCCAGAACGAAGAAATCTGCAGGATCGCCGGGCCGCTCAGGCCGCGGTGGGTGAACAGCAGGTTTTCCCGGAAGGCGGTGCCGTTGCAGCTGGCCACGCAGTCCACCGAGGTACCGGACAGTTCAGTGCAGATCGCCTTGAGCTGTGGTTCGGTGATGGTAAACGGCACCAGGCCCGCGCGGGTCGGCAGCAGGGTGTGGCCGAACTGGCGGGCGACCTGGTAGCCGAAACCGGTGGCGCCCAGGGTCGGGATCGACAGACCGCCGGTGGCGATCACCAATGACTGGCAGCGGAACTGTCCGGCGCTGGTTTCCAGCAGGTAGCCGCTGTCGAGTTTTTCGATCTGCTCGATGCGGGTATCCATGCGCAGCTCGGCGCCGGCGCTGGCGCATTCGTCGAGGAGCATGCCGAGGATGTCGCTGGACTTGTTATCGCAGAACAGCTGGCCGAGCTTCTTCTCGTGGTAGGGCACGCTGTGCTTGCCGACCATCTCGATGAAGTCCCACTGGGTGTAGCGGGCCAGGGCCGACTTGCAGAAGTGCGGGTTGTGCGAGAGGAAATTGCCCGGCTCGGTGTACATGTTGGTGAAGTTGCAGCGGCCACCGCCGGACATGAGGATTTTCTTGCCCGGTTTGTTGGCGTGGTCGAGCAACAGCACCTGACGGCCGCGTTTGGCGGCGCTCAAGGCGCACATCAGGCCGGCGGCGCCAGCGCCGATGATGATCACTTCGGTGGAACGCACTGCAAAATCCTCGAAATTCGATGGTGAAGCTATCGCGGGGCAAGCCCGCTCCTACAGCGATGGTGTGTAGGAGCGGGCTTGCCCCGCGAAAAGGTAATTAGACGATCCGCACCCGCAACGACCGCCCCTTGATCTTGCCGCTGTTGAGCCGCTGCAGCGCCTGCTTGGCCACCGCCCGCTCGACGGCGACAAATGCCTGGAAATCAAAAATGGCAATCTTGCCGACCTGCGTGCCCGGCAACCCGGCGTCACCGGTCAAGGCACCGAGGATATCGCCAGGGCGCAGCTTGTCCTTGCGCCCGGCAGCAATGCACAGGGTGCTCATGGTCGGCAGCAGCGGTGCACCATTCTGGGCCTTGAGGCTGTCCAGCTGTTCCCAGCGCAGGGCGGCCTTCTGCATGTCTTCGATGGCCTGGGCGCGATGACCTTCAGCCGGGGCCACCAGGCTCACCGCCAGGCCCTTCTCGCCAGCCCGGCCGGTACGGCCGACGCGGTGTACGTGGATCTCGGCATCGCGGGCCAGCTCGACGTTGATGACCATATCCAGGGCATCGATATCCAGGCCGCGTGCGGCGACATCGGTGGCCACCAGCACCGACAGGCTGCGGTTGGCGAACAGGGTAAGGACCTGGTCACGGTCGCGCTGCTCCAGGTCGCCATGCAGGGCCTGGGCGGCAATGCCCTTGGCCTGCAGGTGCTCGACCAGCTCCTGGCACTGCTGCTTGGTGAAGCAGAACGCCACGCACGACTGCGGACGGAAATGGTCGAGCAGCTTGCTCACCGCTTCCATGCGCTGGTCCGGGTTGATCTCGTAGAAGCGCTGCTCGATCTGGCTGTCGGCGTGCTGCGACTCGACCTTGACGGTCTGCGGGTCGCGCATGAAGGCCGAGGCCAGCTGCTTGATGCCGGCTGGGTAGGTGGCGGAGAACAGCAGGGTCTGGCGACGCTTCGGGGTCTGGCCGATGATGTCGGCGATGGCGTCGTAGAAGCCCATGTCGAGCATGCGGTCGGCTTCATCGAGCACCAGGGTGTTGAGGCCATCGAGCACCAGGGTGCCCTTGCTCAGGTGCTGCTGCACGCGGCCCGGGGTGCCGACGATGATGTGCGCGCCGTGCTCCAGCGAGGCGATCTGCGGGCCGAGGGACACGCCACCGCACAGGGTGAGGATCTTGATGTTGTCTTCGCTGCGGGCCAGGCGGCGCAGTTCTTTGGCCACCTGGTCGGCCAGCTCGCGGGTCGGGCACAGCACCAGCGCCTGGCAACCGAAGTAGCGCGGGTTGAGCGGGTTGAGCAGGCCGATGCCGAAGGCGGCAGTCTTGCCGCTGCCGGTCTTGGCCTGGGCGATCAGGTCCATGCCCTTGAGCATCACCGGCAGGCTCTGGGCCTGGATCGGGGTCATCTGGGCGTAGCCGAGGGCGTCCAGGTTGGCCAGCATGGCGGCGGACAGCGGCAAAGTGGCGAAGGCGGTGGCAATGGTGGTCACGAGACTGGCCTGCAAAACAAAATGTCGCGCAGTGTACCAGCCTCATGGCCTTTAGCCCTAAGGCTCGATCTCCGGTTCCGGACGAGGGGCACGCCTTCCGTCAGCCCTGGACAGCTGCATGAAGATCGCCGCCGCCAGCATGGCCATCAGGCCGATGGTCACGAAGGTCAGCTGGAACGCCCCGAGGGTACTCTCCACGCCCTCGGCGCTGCCCGCTGCGGTAAAGCCGCCAAGCAGGGCGCCGGCGCAGGCCACGCCGAGGCTCAGCGACAATTGCGCGACCACCGACAGCAGGCTGTTGCCACTGCTGGCGTTGTTGTCGTCCAGATCGATCAGGGTCACGGTGTTCATCGCCGTGAACTGCATCGAGTTGACCGCGCCCAGCAGGCCCAACTGCAACAGCAACAGGGCGTAAGGCGTCTGCTCGTCGACCAGTCCCAGGCTGGCCAGCAGCAGGCCTAGCAGCAGGGTGTTGCCGGTGAGAATGTTGCGGTAGCCAAAGCGCTCGATCAGCGGCCGGGCAATCGACTTGGCGACCATCGCTGCAGCGGCCAGCGGGATCATGCTCATGCCGGCCTGGGACGGTGAATAGCCCAGCGCCACCTGCAGCAACAGCGGCACCAGAAACGGCAGCGCGCCGCTGCCCAGGCGGGCGAACAGGTTGCCGAGGATGCCCACCGAAAAGGTCCGGGTGTGGAACAGTTTTGGCGAAAACAGCGGGTTGTCGATGCTACCCGCACGTAGCCAGTAGGCGGCCAGGCAGGCCATGCCGGCGAACAGCAGCAGCATCACCCGCAGGTGCGGCAAATGCAGCTCGCCCAGGCCTTCCATGGCAATGGTGATCAGTACCATCGCCGCGCCGAACAGCACGAAGCCGATGCCGTCGAAGCGGGTACGTTCCGAGCCGCGCAGGTCGGGGATGAACTTCCACACCGCATAACAGCCGATGGCGCCAACGGGCAGGTTGAGCAGGAAGATCCAGTGCCAGCTGAGAATCTCCACCAGCCAGCCACCCATGGTCGGGCCCAGCAGTGGGCCGAGCAGACCGGGGATGGTGATGAAGCTCATGATCCGCACCAGCTCCGAACGCGGGTAAGCGCGCAGTACGACCAAGCGCCCGACCGGCAGCATCAATGCCCCGCCCAGGCCCTGGATCACCCGCGCCGCCACCAGCATGCCGAGGCTGCTGGCCAGGGCGCAGAGCAGTGAACCGAGGCTGAACAGCAGGATCGCGCCAAAGAAGATGCGTTTGGTACCGAAGCGGTCGGCGATCCAGCCTGAAGCCGGGATCAGCAGGGCCACGGTGAGCATGTAGGCGATGATCACCGACTGCATGCGCAGCGGGTCCTCGGCCAGGTCGCGGGCCATGGCCGGCAGGGCGGTGTTGAGGATGGTGCCGTCGAGCGACTGCATGAAGAAGGCGATGGCCACTACCCAGGGGATCCAGCGGGCGGTGGTCGGGTCCAGCGGGGCGCGGTTGGGCATGGGTTTGCGTGTAGTCCTTTAGGGCCTCTTCGCGGGGCAAGCCCGCTCCTACCGGATCGTAGGAGCGGGCTTGCCCCGCGAAAGGCTAATCACAGTGTCAACGTCAGGCGTTTGACCAAAGCTCCCGGCAAATGGCTCGAACTGGTCTGGCGCTGCCCGTAGGTGCTGGTCGACAGAATCAACTCGCGCTCTGCGGTCAACGCTTCCAGCTGCGACCCCAGCAAGCTGTAGACGCTGTCGTCAAAGCGCATGGTGCTCACCGGCGCCTGGATCTCGCCGTTCTCGACCCAGAAGGTGGCAAAGCGGGTCAGGCCGGTCATGCGCGCGGCGGGCAGGTCCGAGTAGTTCAGGTACCAGAGGTTGCTGATGTACAGGCCGGTGCCCAGGCGGGCGAGGATTTCGCTGTGCGCAAGCAAACCCGGCGCCATGCTCAGGGCGCACGGCGACTCATAGCTATCGGCACCGTTGGCCGCCAGTTCGAACTCGGCGGCGCTGCGGGCGCAGATCAGCCGGTCAAGGGCCTGGCCCTGATCGATCAGGCGCAAGTCGCTGCGCAGCAAGCCTTCGTCAGAGAACGACGGGCTCAGCGAACCGCTGACCTGCTCGGCAATGCTGGTCAACGGGCTCAGGCTGGCATCGCCGCTGTACAGGCGTTGCAGCGGGCTGTTCTTGGTGGCGATGGCCTGGGCCGAGAAGCCCCCCCAGCAGAGCATGCCCATGATTTCGTCCAGCGCCGCCGGTGCCAGGTAGGCGCGGTACTGGCCGGGGGCGAGCTTTTTCAGCGGGCGGCCGAGGTAGTCCAGTTGCTCGCGGGTCTGCTGCAGGCGCGCGGCGAAGGCCTCGTGGTCCCAGGTTTGCCCGGCATAGTTGGCTTTGACCGCCTCGCCGTTGCTGTGGAACAAGCTCCAGTCGAAGTTGAAGCTGTTGGCCTGGTGCCAGCCAAAGGCCCCGAACGAGCTGGCGAAGCCCCGGCAGATCGGGCCCGCGGCGTAGATGCCAACCAGGTCCAGATCACCCGCGCCTTGCTCGATCTGCGCCAGTACCTCGGCGCTGTCAGGCAGCGGTTGATCCTGCACGCTATGGCTTTGCCAGGCGCTGTCGTTGAGTTGCAGGTAAGGGTCGGGTTCGAGCAGCGGCAGGGTCTGGCGTAGTTGCTCCAGAGCCTGTTGCAAGCGCAGTTGGTCGACTTCGGCGTCGTTGCCGAGGGTGAACTGCAACTCGGCCTGACGCCCGTCGGCGATCAGCTTGAGCACGCAACTGGCCTGTTGCACTTCACCGGCCTGGCGTACCTTGGCGTGGTTGAAACGGATGAACTGCGAGTGTTCGCCGCTGTAGCTGAGGGTGAAATGCTCGGGGGCGCGTACTGCGTCGCGCAGGCTGGCGACCAAGTGCTGGAAGCTTTGCAGTGGATTGGCAGCCATCAGGCGTCTCCTCCGAATACGTCGATCTGGCTGAATATGCAGGCGGGAGAGGCGTGGCCTACCCGTACCACCTGGTTCGGCTCGCCCTTGCCGCAGTTCGGTGTACCCAGTACCTGCAAGGTGCTGGCGTCACCGACGGCGCTGAGGTTGCTCCAGAACTGTGCGGAGATCCCGCGGTAATTGGGGTTCTTGACCACACCCTTGAGCTCGCCGTTTTCGATCAACTGACCCCACTCGCAACCGAACTGGAACTTGTTGCGCGCATCGTCGATCGACCATGAGCGGTTGGTACGCATGAGGATGCCCTGCTCGATGCCGCCGATCAGTTGCTCAAGGGTCTTGTCCCCCGGCTCGATGTTGAGGTTGGCCATGCGGTCGATTGGCGCGCGGTTCCAGCCGCAGGCGCGGCTGTTGGCCACCCCTTCAAGGCCTGAGCGGAACTGCGACAGGGCGCCACCCAACGGGCGAATCAGCAGGCCGTCCTTGATCAGGTACTGCTTGTGCGCGGCGCTGCCGTCATCGTCATGGCTGTAGCTGGCGAGCTCCTCGCGGATCGACGGATCGAAGGTTACGTTGAGCAGTTTAGAGCCGTATTGCAGGCTGCCGAAGTCGCTGGCCTTGACGAAACTGGTGCCGGCGTAATTGCGCTCGTCGCCGAGGATGCGGTCCATTTCCAGCGGGTGGCCGATGGATTCATGGATCTGCAGCATCATCTGGTCGGGCATCAGCAGCAGGTCGCGCACACCGCTCGGGGTGTTCGGCGCCAGCAGCAGTTGCAGGGCCTGGTCAGCGACCTTGGCCCCGGCACCGACCAGGCCGCAACGCTCAATCACGTCCAGGCCGCCCTGCTGGCCGAAGTTGTCCCGGCCCAGGGTGCGGGTCTGGCTGTCCTGACCGTCGAAGGCGGTGGTGCTGAAGCCTGGGTAGATAAAACGCTGGGCCTGGCGCAGTTCGGCGCCGGCGGTGTTCAGGTAGATCTGCTCGATGTTGCTGACGCCAAGGCTGGCCTGCCAGTTCACCAGGCGGCTGTCATTCGGCACGCTGGCCGACTCTTGGGCGAGCAGGGCGTAGCAGTCGCCCAGAGACGGGAAAGCTTGCTCGAGGTTGGGTGAGCAGTAGTCGGAGCGGCCGGTGGCCACCGGTTGTTCGCGCAGGTCGAGCAGGGCGCGCCCGGCGATCTGCCGGGCCAGTGCCTCAGCCTGCTCCAGAGCGCGTTGCAAGCCGGATTGCGACAGGTCGGCGGTGGCCGCGTAGGTTTCCACGCCATTGAGGCGCACGGTGAGCATTGCGCCTTCGTCGCGGCCGAGGAACGGCGGCTCGGCGATATTCTTGCGCACCGACAGGTGCTGCTGGCTCTGCTGCACATAACGCAGGGAGAAAAATTCGCCACTGCTGCGCAGGGCGGCGAAGCGCTGACGCAGCAATGCGGTCAACTCGAACATGCGGGAACCTCCGTGTGCGCGGTGGTTCCCCCTCAGAACCACTCGTCGTGCATGCTCAGGCAGGTATCGTCACGGGCCGCGAGCAATGCCAGCTCATTATGGCAGCCCGGCACTTCCCAGGTCAGGAAATAACGCGCCGCCTGCAATTTGCCCAGGTAGAAGTCGCGATCGGCCGGGTTGCCGCGGGCCAGACCCTGTTCGGCACGGACCGCCTGCTCCAGCCAGCGCCAGCCGATCACGCAGTGGCCGAAGGCCTTGAGGTACAGCGCCGAGTTGGCCAGGGCAGTGTTGACCTGACCCTGGGCCAGATCAGCGAGCAGGCCCAGGGTCACTTCCTGCAGGCGGTTGAGCAACTGCTCCAGCGGTACCCGCAGGCGATCCAGGCTGCTGTGTTGGTGGGCTTGCTCGCAAGTCGTGGCGATCAGGCGGACCAGTTGCTTGAGCCCGGCACCACCGTTCTGTGCCAGTTTGCGCCCGAGCAGGTCCAGCGACTGGATACCGTGGGTGCCTTCGTGAATGGGATTCAGGCGGTTGTCGCGGTAGTACTGTTCGACCGGGTACTCGCGGGTGTAACCATGGCCGCCAAGAATCTGGATGGCCAGCTCGTTGGCCTTCAGGCAAAACTCCGAAGGCCAGGATTTGACGATCGGCGTCAGCAGGTCGAGCAGTTCCTGGGCCTGTTGGCGAACCGCTTCGCTCCCGCCGCTCTGAGTGTCATCAAACAGCCGCGCCGCGTACAGGCCCAGGTCGAAGGCGCCTTCGACGTAGGCCTTCTGGGTCAGCAGCATGCGTTTCACATCGCTGTGGCTGATGATCGGCACGGCGGCGGTGGCCGGATCCTTGTTGTCTGGCAGGCGTCCCTGCGGCCGCTGACGGGCGTACTCCAACGAATACAGGTAGCCGGCATAACCGAGCATCACCGCGCCCATGCCGACGCCGATGCGCGCCTCGTTCATCATCTGGAACATGCAGGCCAGCCCCTGGTGCGGCTTGCCCAGCAGATAACCGACGCACTGACCGTTGTCGCCGAAGTTCAGCGCTGTCGAGGTAGTGCCGCGCCAACCCATCTTGTGGAACAGACCGGCCAGCAGTACATCGTTGCGCGGGCCCAGGCTACCGTCGGCATTGACCAGGAACTTGGGCACGATAAACAGCGAAATGCCCTTCACCCCGGGCGACGCATCCGGCAGCTTGGCCAGGACCATATGCACGATGTTTTCCGACAGTGGATGGTCGCCGGCGGAAATGAAAATCTTGTTGCCGCGCAGCCGATAGCTGCCATCGCCAGCCGGTTCGGCGCGGGTGCGGATATCGGCCAGGGACGAACCGGCGTGCGGCTCGGTGAGGGCCATGGTGCCGAAGAAACGGCCTTCGATCATCGGCTGCAGGAACAGGCGTTTCTGCTCGTCGCTGCCAAAGCTTTCAATCAGGTTGGCGGCGCCCATGGTCAGGAACGGGTAGGCCGTGGTCCCGGCGTTGGCGGCCTGGAAGTGGGCGAAGCAGGCTTGCGACAGCAGGGTCGGCAACTGCATGCCACCGGCTTCGAAGTCACGGCAGGCATTGAGAAAGCCGGCCTCAAGGAAGGCATCCACCGCAGGCTTAACCTCGGGAATCAACACGGCTTCGCCATTTTCAAAACGCGGCTCGTGCTCATCGCCTTTGCGGTTGTGCGGGGCGAAGTACTTTTCGGCGATGGTCCGCGCGGTGGCCAGGGCGGCGTCGAAGGTTTCGCGGTTGTGCTCGGTAAAGCGCGGGCGTTGGGTCAGGGCCTCGGCGTCGAGCACTTCGTAGAGTTCGAAGGCCAGGTTGCGGGCGCTGAGCAGAGTCTCGGACATGGCGGCATTCCTGTCTGGGGATGGGCCGAGTCTAGGTAGTGACGTTGCTACTGCACAGCGAAATAGATGCGGGTGATGGCAGGGCACAAGGCGTTTGGGAATGTTCGTACCCTTGTTTCGGAGCCAGAGGGCAGATCTGTGATGCACGAGCAGGCTTAGATGGTCGGCCCATTACCGAAGGCCGTAGCCATGACCACTAACAGCACCGCTTCGATGAGCCCTGACCTCCCTGATACCCCAGTCAGCGGGCCAATGTTCTTCGTCGTATCGATCAGAAAGATGATTGTGATGAACCTGTTCACCTTTGGTCTTTATTGGGCTTTTTGCCATTACCAAAGCTGGGCGCTCTACCGGCGGGAAACCGGGGAGCGAGTCTTGCCGCTGGTAAGAAGCATCTTCGGCATTCTGTTTCTTTACAGCCTGCTGAGCAGGGTCGATGGGCAATTGCACCTGTCTGGTCGAAGCTACAGGTGGTCGCCGTTCTGGTTGGTATGCGCCTTGATCCTGCTGACAGCGCTCTCGTTGTGGGCAAATCAGATGATGGAGCTGGCGCCGCTGCCTTTGTTGAGTGCGGTATTGGCTATGGATGTCTTGATACTTTGGGTGGTGGCCAGAATTCAGGGGGCGATAAATACCTGCGTGGGCGACCCGAAAGGCCAGTCAAATTCCCGGTTGTCACTCCTGAACTGGGCATGGATGTCGGTTGGAATCCTGGTTTGGGTAGTACTGGTGTCTTTTCTCGTGGTTTTGCTGGCGGGGCTTTTCATCGTGACGTTTGCTGATGCCTGAGGCCTCCAGTCGTCAGCCTATGAATCAGCTCCCACTTATAACCCGATATTGGTGGGGTGGGATGGATGCATTTTTTATTGTCTTGTATGTCCAGGGCAGTCTTCGTAGAGGTCAGATCCTCTATTACACCGACGCCCAAAACATGATCGGGTTGCTTCAGGATCATGGCATTTTCGCCAAGTGGCTCGCGGATATGAGCTTCACCTTGCATCTGTCGATCATTGTCAGCTGTTTGCTGTTGTTGGCGGGGCGGAAGTCGGGGGTTTATCTCGGTTTGTTACAGATTCCATTTCGGCTGATGTTCATGGTGCCGTCCATTTCGATTCTATTGGTATGGGCAAAGCTGTCGCCAGCCTACAGCCTCTGGCTCATGCTTGTTTTGGTCATTGCTTCCGAGGTCGTGAAGGCGGGTAGCCTGTGGTGGCTGTTACATCATCAGCGTGCGAAATTTCTGGGCTAGAAAGCATCGCGGGCCAAGCCTGCTCCTACGTTATAGGAGCGGGCTTGACCCGCGATAGAGGTGCCGCAGGCTATCAGCCGATAGTCATCAGGCTCGCGTTGCCACCGGCAGCTGCGGTGTTGACGCTCAGCGCGCGCTCGATCACCAGGCGCTCCAGGGCAATCGCGGTTTCACCCGACGACAGGCCGTGAACACCGACGATGGCACCGGCGCGCTTGGCCACCTGCTCGCACACGGCGCGCAGTTGGTCGGAGTCGCCGTGATGGAGGACGGCGTCGAACACCACTTCGTCCTTGTTCCAGTCGGCCACCAGCTGGATGCGCGCTTGCACTTCCTTCGGCAGACGATTGCGCAGGGTCTTGCTCAACTCGCCTTCCGGCCAGACAGCCGAGCTACCTACGGCCAGGACCGCGGCCAACTGGGTCAGCAGGTCAGCTTCGACCTCGGCCAGGCACAGCACGTGCTCGCGCGGCAGGATGGTGTAGCTGTTGCGCTCGCCAGTCGGGCCCGCCAGCAGGCGGCTGATACCGCTTTGCGATTGCTGGGCGAACTGTTCGCACAAGCCGCTCAGGTCGTTCAGCTGATTGCTCGCCGCCCAGGCTTTGAGGGCTTGCAGCGGTTTGCTCAGGCTGTCGCGCAGGCGGGTGTCCGGGGCGTTTTCGCCGTCGGTGCGCTGGAACGACTGCTCGATGGCGCCGGCCGGACGGGTCGACAGCAGGCGGTACAGGTACAGCGGGCCACCGGCTTTCGGGCCGGTACCCGACAGGCCTTCACCACCGAACGGCTGTACGCCGACCACGGCACCGACGATGTTGCGGTTGACGTAGACGTTACCGGCGTTGACGTTGTCGATGACCTTGGCAATGGTTTCGTCGATCCGGGTGTGCACACCCAGGGTCAGGCCGTAACCGGACGCGTTGATCTGCTCGATCAGCTGGTCGAGGTTCTTGCGGTTGTAGCGCACCACGTGCAGTACCGGGCCGAAGATCTCGCGTTGCAGCTCGTCGAAGCTTTCCAGTTCGATCAGGGTTGGCATCACGAAGGTGCCGCGCTTGATCTCTTCACCATCGGCGATTGCCATCTGGTACACGGTACGGCCTTTGTCGCGCATACCCTGGATGTGCTTCTCGATACCCGTCTTGGCTTCGGCGTCGATCACCGGGCCAATGTCCACGGCCAGGCGCTCGGGGTTACCCAGACGACTTTCAGCCATGGCGCCCTTGAGCATTTCGATGACGCGGTCGGCGGAATCTTCCTGCAGGCACAGTACGCGCAGTGCCGAGCAACGCTGACCGGCGCTGTCGAAGGCCGACGACACTACGTCGATGACCACTTGTTCGGTGAGCGCCGAGGAGTCGACGATCATCGCGTTCTGGCCACCGGTTTCGGCGATCAGCGGGATCGGGCGGCCCTGGGCATCCAGGCGGCCGGCGATGTTGCGTTGCAGCAGGCGCGCAACTTCGGTGGAACCGGTGAACATTACGCCTTTGACCCGATCATCACCGACCAGACGGGCGCCGACGGTTTCACCGCGGCCTGGCAGCAGTTGCACCACGCCTTCCGGGATACCGGCTTCGAGCAGCAGGCGCACGGCCTGGGCTGCGACCAGCGGCGTTTGTTCGGCCGGCTTGGCCAGCACCGGGTTGCCAGCGGCAAGCGCAGCGGCAACCTGGCCGCTGAAGATCGCCAGCGGGAAGTTCCATGGGCTGATGCACACCACCGGACCCAGTGGGCGGTGGGCGTCATTGCTGAAATCGTTACGTGCCTGCACGGCGTAGTAGCGCAGGAAGTCGACTGCTTCACGCACTTCGGCAATGGCGTTGGCGAAGGTCTTGCCGGCTTCACGGGCAAGCAGGCCCATCAGCGGCTGGATCTCGGCTTCCATCAGGTCGGCGGCACGTTCCAGGATCGCCGCGCGTTCGGCTGGCGGGGTGGCCTGCCAGATCGGCGCGGCGTTGAGGGCGCACTGGATGGCGTTGTCGACGTCGGTAACGGTGGCTTCCTGAACATGACCGACCACATCGCGCAGATCGGACGGGTTCAATACCGGTGCCGCTGCCTCGTTACTCGAAGCGCAACCGAGCATCGGCGCGGCTTTCCAGTCATTGTGGGCAGTGGCCAGCAGGGCGCAGGACAGCGAAGCCAGACGGTGTTCGTTGGCCAGGTCGATACCGGCGGAGTTGGCCCGCTCGGCGCCATACAGGTCGCGCGGCAGCGGAATGCGTGGGTGCGGCAGGCCGAAGTTGCCTTCCTGGGTGGCCATCTGCTCGATGGTGGCGACCGGGTCGGCGACCAGTTCCTGGATCGAGATCGACTGGTCGGCAATACGGTTGACGAACGAGGTGTTGGCGCCGTTTTCCAGCAGGCGGCGAACCAGGTAGGCCAGCAGGGTTTCATGGGTGCCGACTGGTGCGTACACGCGGCACGGACGGTTCAGCTTGCCATCGGCGACCTTGCCGACAACCTGTTCGTACAGCGGCTCGCCCATGCCGTGCAGGCACTGGAACTCGTACTGGCCCGGGTAATAGTTCTGACCCGCAATGTGGTAGATGGCCGACAGGGTGTGAGCGTTGTGGGTGGCGAACTGCGGGTAGATGACTTCTGGCACCGACAGCAGTTTGCGTGCGCAAGCAATGTAGGAAACGTCGGTGTACACCTTGCGGGTGTAGACCGGGTAGCCTTCCAGGCCTTCGACCTGGGCGCGCTTGATCTCGCTGTCCCAGTAGGCGCCTTTTACCAGGCGGATCATCAGGCGATGGCGGCTGCGGCGGGCCAGGTCGATGACGTAGTCGATTACATACGGGCAGCGCTTCTGGTACGCCTGGATAACGAAACCGATACCGTTCCAGCCGGTCAGTTGCGGCTCGAAGCACAGGCGCTCGAGCAGGTCCAGCGACAGCTCCAGGCGGTCGGCTTCTTCGGCGTCGATGTTCAGGCCGATGTCGTATTGCTTGGCCAGTAGGGTCAGCGACAGCAGGCGCGGGTACAGCTCTTCCATGACGCGCTCGTACTGGGCGCGGCTGTAGCGTGGGTGCAGGGCCGAGAGCTTGATCGAGATGCCCGGGCCTTCATAGATGCCGCGGCCGTGGGAGGCCTTGCCGATCGAGTGGATGGCCTGCTCGTAGGACGCCAGGTACTTCTGTGCGTCATGTTCGGTCAGAGCGGCTTCACCGAGCATGTCGTAGGAGTAACGGAAGCCTTTGGCTTCGAACTTGCTGGCGTTGGCCAGGGCCTCGGCGATGGTTTCGCCGGTCACGAACTGCTCGCCCATCAGGCGCATGGCCATGTCGACGCCCTTGCGGATCATCGGCTCGCCGCTCTTGCCGATGATGCGGCTGAGCGAAGAGGTGAGGCCGGATTCATTGTGGGTCGAGACCAGCTTGCCGGTCAGCAGCAGGCCCCAGGTGGCAGCGTTGACGAACAGCGACGGGCTGTTGCCCAGGTGCGGCTGCCAGTTGCCGGTACTGATCTTGTCGCGGATCAGGGCGTCGCGAGTGCCTTTATCGGGGATGCGCAGCAGCGCTTCGGCCAGGCACATCAGCGCCACGCCTTCTTGGGACGACAGGGAAAATTCCTGCAGCAGGCCCTGAACAATGCCGGCACGGCCGCCAGCGCTCTTCTGGTTACGCAGTTTTTCGGCGATGCCGGCGGCCAGCTTGTTGGTGGCTTCGGCCATGGCGGCCGGCAGGCGTGCCTGCTCCAGCAGCATCGGCACCACTTCCGGCTCGGGGCGGCGGTAGGCGGCGGTGATGGCCGAGCGCAGTACCGATTGCGGCAGGATGCTCTCGGCGAACTCGAGGAAGCACTGGTGGGCGTGGTCGGCCTGGACTTCGCCGGCATCGTCGGCATGAATGCCTGGCTGACCGTTGAGTTCGGTCAGGGTGGCGCCACCCTCGAGCTTCTCCAGGTAATTGAAGATCGCTTGCTTGATCAACCAGTGCGGCGTGCGGTCGATGGACGTCGCAGCTGCTTTGAGTCGCTCACGGGTAGGGTCGTCGAGTTTGACCCCAAGGGTGGTCGTCGCCATTTCTTATCCTCATTATTGCCACAGGTTGTGGCTTAAGCTGGCGCCAAGATTATCCGTGCGCGAATTTGGGTGCAACCTAGTGCAACCCAAAATATGTAGGAAATAAGTGCTACTCGTCCGGAGGGTAAAGCCACACAGCAAAAATGGCTGTTTGTGGTGCGTTTTCTTCTGGTAACGGTGGTTCTTGCTCCGAAAGGGAGCAAAAAACTGCTGTTACGCAAAAAATCCGACGAGGTGCAACTTGAAAGTAAAAACAGGTTGCACCCTCTTTGCGTTGTTGCATAGGATTCGCGGCCTGGGTGCAACCTCCTCTGAGGCTGTCGCTACATAAAAACAAACGCCAGGGCGCAACAATGAGTGTAAGCAATCCAACCTTGATCACGTTCGTGATCTACATCGCGGCAATGGTGCTGATCGGCTTCATGGCCTATCGCTCTACCAACAACCTTTCTGATTACATTCTTGGCGGTCGCAGCCTCGGCAGCGTGGTCACCGCGCTTTCGGCCGGTGCGTCGGACATGAGTGGCTGGCTGTTGATGGGCCTGCCGGGCGCTATCTACATGTCGGGTCTGTCGGAAAGCTGGATCGCCATCGGCCTGATCGTCGGTGCCTACCTGAACTGGCTGTTCGTCGCCGGCCGCCTGCGCGTGCAGACCGAGCACAACGGTGATGCACTGACCCTGCCGGATTACTTCTCCAGCCGTTTCGAAGACAACAGCGGGTTGCTGCGGATCATCTCCGCGGTGGTAATCCTGGTGTTCTTCACCATCTATTGCGCCTCCGGCATCGTTGCCGGCGCCCGTCTGTTCGAAAGTACCTTCGGCATGTCCTACGAGACAGCGCTGTGGGCTGGCGCAGCGGCGACCATTGCCTACACCTTTGTTGGTGGCTTCCTGGCGGTGAGCTGGACCGATACCGTCCAGGCCACACTGATGATCTTCGCCCTGATCCTGACTCCGGTGATCGTGCTGATCGCAACCGGTGGCTTTGACACGACTTTTGCCGCCATCGAGTTGAAGGATGCGGGCAACTTCGACATGCTCAAGGGCACTACCTTCATCGGCATTATCTCGCTGATGGGCTGGGGTCTGGGCTACTTCGGCCAGCCGCATATCCTGGCGCGCTTCATGGCCGCTGACTCGGTCAAGTCGATCGCTAAAGCCCGTCGCATTTCCATGACCTGGATGATCCTCTGCCTGGTGGGTACCTGCGCCGTTGGTTTCTTCGGTATCGCCTACTTCTCGGCGCATCCTGAAGTGGCCGGTCCGGTCACCGAGAACCACGAGCGTGTGTTCATCGAGCTGGCCAAGATTCTCTTCAACCCTTGGATTGCCGGTGTTCTGCTGTCGGCCATCCTGGCGGCGGTCATGAGTACCCTGAGCTGCCAGCTGCTGGTGTGCTCCAGCGCCCTGACCGAAGACTTCTACAAGACCTTCCTGCGCAAGGGTGCCTCGCAGCTGGAGCTGGTCTGGGTCGGTCGCGCCATGGTGCTGCTGGTGGCCGTGGTTGCCATCCTCATCGCTTCCAACCCTGAGAACCGCGTACTGGGCCTGGTCAGCTACGCCTGGGCAGGCTTCGGTGCCGCCTTCGGTCCGGTGGTGCTGATCTCGGTCCTGTGGAAAGGCATGACCCGTGACGGCGCACTGGCCGGTATCCTGGTGGGTGCGATCACCGTTGTGGTGTGGAAGCACTTCTCTATCTGGGGTCTGTACGAGATCATCCCGGGCTTCATTCTCGGCGCCCTGGCGATCTACTTCGTCAGCCGGGCCGGCAACCCGTCGAAAGGCATGGTGTCGCGCTTCGAAGCTGCCGACGAGGCGTTCAAGGCCGGTCGCTGATCGGCTGCTGAGCTTCGCCTGACAACGGCCCGGCCTCGCAAGAGCCCGGGTCGTTGTCGTTTTGGCGGCCCGTGCCTGACGCCGCCCGCATGACAAGGTAAACTGCGCGGTCTTGCAGGAGTTGCCATGAACTATCGTCACGCCTTCCACGCCGGCAACCACGCCGACGTCTTCAAACACCTTGTGCTGACCCGCCTCATCGCTTTGATGTCGCGCAAGGAACAGCCGTTTGCCTACCTCGATACCCACGCAGGCCTCGGGCTTTATGACCTGCAGGGCGACCAGGCGACGCGTACCGGCGAGTGGCTGGAAGGTATCGGCCGTCTCTGGGGGCGCGATGACCTGCCGGAGGTAACCGCAGATTACCTGCGCATCCTGCGCAAGATGAACCCTGACGGCGAGCTGCGCTACTACCCGGGTTCCCCGGAGCTGGCCCGGCGCCTGGCCCGCCAGCAGGACCGTGTGCTGCTCAACGAGAAGCACCCCGAAGACGGCCGCCTGCTCAAGGACAACATGAAGAAGGACCCGCGCGTCGCCGTGCACCTGGGCGAGGGCTGGCATGTACCGCGGGCCTTGCTGCCAGTGCAGGAAAAGCGTGCAGTGATGCTGATCGACCCGCCGTTCGAGCAGGCCGACGAGCTCAAGCGCTGCACCCAGGCGATGAAAGAGACCATCAGTCGCATGCGCCAGACCGTCGCAGCCATCTGGTACCCGATCAAGGATCAGCGCCAGCTGGTGCGTTTCTACCAGGACCTGACCAGCACCGGTGCGCCGAAGCTGCTGCGGATCGAGCTCTATGTGCATCCGCAGGACAGCCCGCAGGGCCTTAACGGTTCTGGCCTGGCAATTGCCAACCCGCCATGGGGCCTGGAAGAGGAGCTGCGTGCACTGCTGCCGTGGCTGGCTCAGGTGCTGGCGCAGACCCAGGGTAGCTGGCGGATGGATTGGTTGATCGCCGAATAACCGCTGTAGGAGCGGGCTTGCCCCGCGATGCGGTATGTCTGAATGTATGCAATCGCGGGGCAAGCCCGCTCCTACGCTTTGCGTTATAATCCCGCGCTTTGGCTGCCGCCCGCCCCAACGGCCCGCGCGCATATTTACAGATTGAAGAGGCTAGACCCTTGGCATTGACGATTCTTGGCCTGTCCGGCGCCCTTAGTCATGACCCTTCCGCGGCCCTGTACATCGACGGCAAGCTGATTGCCGCCGCTGAAGAAGAGCGCTTCGTGCGCGATAAACATGCAAAGAACCGCATGCCCTACGAATCGGCGAAGTTCTGCCTGGAACAGGCCGGTATCAAACCGTCCGACGTTGACGTGGTAGCGATCCCGTTCGCCCCGATCAGCCTGTTCGGCAAGGCACGCTGGCACTACGCCAAGCGTTATTGGTATGCCCCGGACCGCGCCCTTGACGCGATCCTGATGGGCAACCGTCGCTACAAGCGCTACCGCAAGAAGATCGTCTGGTGCCTGGAGCAGCTGGGCTTCGACCCGAAAAAGGTCAAGATCGAGCCGGTCGAGCACCACCTGGCTCACGCCTCCAGCGCCTACCACTGCTCCGGCTTCAAGGAGAAGACCGCGATCCTCGGTATCGACGGTAAAGGCGAATACGCCACGACCTTCTTCGGCTACGGCGAAAACGGCAAGATCCACAAGATCAAGGAATTCTTCGATCCGGACTCGCTGGGCGGCCTGTATGGCGCGATCACCGAGTTCCTCGGCTTCGAAATGCTCGATGGCGAGTTCAAGGTCATGGGCATGGCGCCTTATGGCGATGCCAGCAAGTACGATTTCTCGCGCTTGGCCTCGTTCGAGAACGGCGAGCTGGTGATCAACACCGACTACGCCAACGTCATCGGCCTGCGTCGTTATAAAGAGAAGGGCAAAGGCTTCTACTTCTCGCCGAAGCTGATCGAGTGGCTGGGCCCGAAACGCGAAGGCGACATCGCCGACGAGCCGTACATTCACTACGCCGCGAGCATGCAGGCGCTGTTCGAGAAGCTCGCCCTGCAGATGATCGACCACTACCTGGGCGACATCCTCAAGGAGACTGGCAAGCTGGCCTTCGCCGGCGGTTGCGCGTTGAACGTCAAGCTCAACCAGAAGATCATTGCCCGTCCTGACCTCAAGGAGCTGTTCGTCCAGCCGGCTTCCGGCGACGCCGGTACTGCGGTCGGTGCTGCTGCCTATGTGTCTCACGCCCGTGGTGTGCCGGTCGAGAAGATGGAACACGTCTACCTCGGCCCTGCGTACTCCAACGAAGACGTGATCGCCGCCTGTGCCCGTCACCCGAGCCAGCCGAAATGGCGCAAGCTGGAGAACATGCCCGAGCAGATCGCCAAGATCATGGTCGACGGCAACCCGGTGGCCTGGTTCCAGGGCCGTATGGAGTTCGGTCCGCGCGCCCTCGGCGGTCGCTCGATCATCGGTTGCCCAAGTGTGGAAGGCGTTGCCGACCGCATCAACCACCAGATCAAGTTCCGCGAGCGCTGGAGGCCTTTCTGCCCGTCGATGCTCGACACCGTTGCCCCGCAGATGATCAAGATCGATCACCCGGCGCCGTTCATGACCTTCACCTTCGAAGTGGCCGAAGAGTGGAAGACCCGCGTGCCGGAAGTCGTCCACGAAGACGGCACCTCGCGGGCCCAGGTGCTCAAGCGCGAGTACAACCCGCGCTACTACGACATGATGAAGGCGCTGGAGACCCTGACCGGCAACGGCGTGTCGCTGAACACCTCGCTCAACCGTCGTGGCGAGCCGATGATCTGCTCGCCGACCGATGCGCTGAACATGTTCTTCGGCTCGGACCTGCAGTACCTGATCATGGAAGACATCCTGGTGGTCAAGGACGGCGCGGACACTTATGACGTCCAGGGCTGAAAAACGCGTCCTGCAGTTCTGTCATGGCTATGACGGTCCGTTTCTGGACTGCGCGCGCCAGTATGCCAGCCTGTTCGACGGCAGCGGCTATAAGGTCACCACGGTGTTCCTGACTGGCGCAGCCGACCCTCAGGTAGCGGCCGGCTGCGCCTCGGACGAAGTGATCTTCCTCGAGTTCAGCTCCAAGGCGATCCGTGGCCTGAAGCTGGGGGCGATCCGCGCATTGCGGCGGATCGTCGCCAGTCGCCAGTTCAGCTTCTGCATCGCGCACCGCTTCAAGCCGATCTATATCGCCTTGCTCGGCAGCCGCTTGCCGGTGATCGGCGTGCACCACGCCTTTGGTGACTACCTGCGTGGTAGCCGCCAGCTGTTTGCCAACCTGTTCAGCAAGCGCTTGAGCCTGCTCGGTGTTTCTGATGCGGTGCGCGACGACATGCGCAAGTGCCTGCCCAAGTGGCCGCTCGAGCGTATCCACACCCTCTACAACCGCATCGACATCGAGGCGCTGCAGTCCAGCCAGGTACCTGCCGCACAGGCGCGCGAGGCGTTGGGCCTGGATCAGCAGGCATGGATTGTCGGCAACGTCGGCCGCCTGCATCCGGACAAGGACCAGGCCACCTTGCTGCGTGGTTTTGCCCAGGCCCTGCCGCAACTGCCGGCCGGTGCTCGGCTGGCAATCCTCGGCAAAGGCCGTCTTGAGCAAGCGCTCAAGGCTCAGGCCGCCGAACTGGGAATTGCCGCGCAAGTGGATTTTCTCGGTCAGGTACCTGACGCCCGTCGTTACTTCCGTGCCTTCGACGCCTTCGCCTTGAGCTCCGACCACGAGCCGTTCGGCATGGTCCTGCTCGAAGCCATGGTCGCCGGTGTGCCGCTGCTGGCCACGGCTTGTGGCGGCGCGGTCGAGGTGGTCGAAGGTGTTGGCATCCTGTTCCCGCTGGGCGACGCCGAGCGCCTGGGGCAAGGCTTGCAGCACCTGGCCGCGCTGGACGAAGGGCAGCGCCAGGAATGTGCCGGGCGCATGCTCGAACGCCTGCGTGAGCGTTTCTCCGATGCCGCGGTGCGCGACGCCTTCTGGCAACTGCCGCACGTTCGTGCACTGACGGCGGAGGCCTGATGCTCAACCATATTCAAGGCTGGCGTGAGCGCGGCTGGACGCAGATCGATGCGCCTGCCTACGCCCAAGCCTGGGAAAAATTTGGTGGCAGTGTCGCCACTCATCCGCTGGTGGTGGAGCAACTGGCTGACCTGGCGCAGATTCCGGTGCGTTACCTGGGCTGGGAGCGCGACGGCGAGCTCAAGGCCGCGATTCCTACCTGGGGCCGCTACCTGGCGCTGTCCAAGGATGTGCTCAAGCGTCAGGGTAAAAAAGGCCTGTATGACCTGGGCAACGCCGAGCTGATCCTGCCTGCCGCCGCCGATGCCCAGGCGCCGCTGCGGCACGCCGGGCGCTATCTGTCCGAGCTCAATCAGGGTCGTTTTGCCCATCTCAAGCCGCAGACCGAAGCGCTGGCCATGGCGCGTATGCCGGAAGACCTGTCGAAGAAGTTTCGTTACAACCAGCGCCGCGAACTGCGTTTGCTGGAAGAGGCGGGCGGTCAGGTACGGCCGGTCACGGATTTCTCCAGTGCTGAACTTGCCGCAATCTACTGCGACCTGTTCCAGCGCCGGTGGGAGTTCCCGGCTACCGGTGCCGAACGCATGGCCGAGGTGATCGAGCGCCTGCGTGAGCTGTTGATCGGGTCGGTGCTGTTTCTTGACGATGCACCAATTGCCATCCAGTTGGTCTATCGGGTCGAAGCGTCGGAGTGGATCAGCGTTGAATACATCAACGGTGGTGTCGACCCGCAAACCAAGGCATTCAGCCCTGGCAGCGTACTGAGCTTCCTCAATACCCAGGCTGCCTGGGAAGACGCCCGCGCGCGCAACAAACCCCTGCGTTTCTCCTTCGGCCGTGCCGATCGCGAGTACAAGGACCGTTGGTGCAATCCCGTGCCGGTGTTTCAGGTGTGAGTCGCAAGCAGCAGTTGCTCAAGCGCCACCGGCGCAACAAGCGCCTGGGGCTGCTGGTCGGCCTGCTGGTACTGCTCGCCCTGGGCATTTTCGTTCAGTGGTGGCTGCCGCTGCTGTTGTTGCCGCTGCTGTGGGTAGCCCACGAGGCATGGTTTGCCGATCACCTGTTCTACTCTCCGGCCGAGGACTATCAATATCAGTTCCCGCCAGATTGCGTGGCGCATTCGGCCGAGCTGGTCGATGGCCTTGTGCACCTGCAGTCGCCGCTGCAACTGGGCGGTGACGAAACGCTAATCCTGCAGGTGCGCCTGAAGGGTAGCTGGCTGGGGCGTTTCCTCGATCCTGCGGTAAGCCTGGGAAGTGAAGACGTTCAGACTTTCGAGCGGGGCGTAAACGGCCTTCGTTACCTGAACCTTACCGGGCTTGCCGAACCGCTTACGGCTGGGCGCCTGCGCCTGCGTGGGCGCTACTGTCGACTGATGGGTGAGGCGCAGCTGTGGGTTGCACCTTGCGCTGACCTGCGCCAGCGCCGGGTGATGGTGATCGCACCCCATGCCGACGATGCCGAACTCGCGGCGTTTGGCCTCTACAGCCAGGCTGAGGAAACCTGGGTGGTGACCTTGACTGCCGGCGAAATCGAAGCCGAACACTATCAGCAAATGGGTCTGGAAAAGTCCGAAGCTGCGCGCCTTAAGGGCCGATTGCGGGCCTGGGACAGCATCGCCGTGCCGCGCTGGGCAGGTGTCCCGGAGTCGCGTTGTGTGCAGCTTGGGTACTTCTGCCTGCAGCTCCCGGCCATGCAGGCTGCGCCTGCAGAGCCAATGGCTTCGCGAGAAGCCGGGCTTGTCGATACCCGCCTGTTCCGCCAGTTCAACCCGCTGTCCCTGCCGGGTGACCAGGACGGCGCGCCGACCTGGAACAACCTGCTGGCCGATTTGCGTGCACTGTTGCTCAAGGCCCGGCCGCAGGTGCTGGTGATGCCGCACCCGACCCTCGATCCGCACCCGGACCACATCTGCGCCCAGGCTGCTGTGCTTGAGGCGCTGCAGGGCCTGGAATGGCAGCCTGAAACCCTGTTGTGTTATGCCAACCATTTGCACGACAACGACCGCTGGCCCATGGGCGATAGCGGTGCGGGTATTGCCTTGCCGCCGCAACTCGAAGCGACCCAGGCCTGGGCGCCCTATAGCCTGGTGCTGGGCCTGCCAGCCCAATGCGACAAGGCCATGGCCTTGGGCATGATGCATGACCTGCAGCCGCCCGCACCGTTCAAACGCCGCCTGCGCCGCCTGTTGCAACGCTGGCTGGCCGGGCGTCGGCCTTCGCCTTATGGCGAGAACGAGTTTTTCCGCAAGGCTGTGCGTCGACATGAACTGTTCTGGCGTCGTGACCTCTGATCATGACGCTGCAAGATTGAAAGCTGTGGCCCGAGCGCCGCAAGGAAAACGATGAAAGTTCTATTTCTGGTGCAGAAAGAACAACGGGCGATCCTCGATCGTTTGTATGACGGCGTTGCCGCGCATTGCGACTGCGACCTGCGCTGGCTGAGCAGCGACGACCAACGCAATCTGCGCAGTTATTTCCGTCGCGAGATCGACGTCGACAAGTACGACAGGATCGTGTTCTTCCTGCGTTTCAAGCAAGAGATTCGCCAGGTCGGTTTCATTCGCACGGTGCCCAACCTGGTCATCCTCGAACATGATGCCTACCAGAACTACATCCCGTGCAAGTACACCGGCAAGTTCAGTGCCCACTACCGCCAGTTGCCCTGGGCGCGGGTGATCAGCTCGGGTTACATGGTCAGTGAACGCCTGCGCCAGGAAGGCTTCGATGCCGAGTTCGTGCCCAAGGGCTACGATCAGCAGTTGCTGGCTGACCAGGGGCGCGAGCGGGATATCGAACTGGCCTTCGTCGGCAGCACCAACAGTGTTGCCTACAGCGGCCGCAAGGCCCTGCTCGATGAGTTGGCACAAGTGGAAAACCTGCTGGTGACACGCACCAATTCGGGCGAAGAATATTGCGACACACTCAACCGTATCCGTTTCTTTGTAAGCGCCGATGTCGGCATGGGCGAGTACATGATCAAGAATTTCGAGGCGATGGCCTGTGGCTGCGTTTTGCTGGCTTATGACCAGGGTGAAGCGGAAAATCGCGCCCTGGGCTTGAAAGACATGCATAACGTGGTGCTGTATGACAGCATTGCCGCGTTGCAAGAGAAGCTGAAAGTGTTGCGTGGCGACCCTGCACTGGTCGAGCGTATCGGCAACAACGGTCGTGAGCTGGCCGTCTCGCAATTCAGTTTCGCCCAGGTAGGTCGTAGCATCGTGGAAAAAATGCAGCCACCTCTTCGTCCCCGTCCAGCCCTGTCCGGCTGGCAACGCTTGCGTTTGAGACTGGGCATATGAGCCGGCTGTCCTGGAGCCAGGGAAGTAGTCTCGAACATCTGAATACAGTTTATGGGGAGGGAATCCGGTGCGATTCTGCCAAGATAGCGACGTAACCCTGGTGGTCACCAGTTGCGGGCGCTTCGATTTGCTTAAACTCACGCTGGAAAGTTTTGACCGGTTCAATACCGCGCCTATTCGTGAAGTGTTCATCACCGAGGATTCGGGGGATGAAGCGGTTCACGAGGCTGTGCCCGAGCATTGGAAGCCGCACTGCAAGGTTTTCGTCAATCGCCCGAAACTGGGTCAACTGGCTTCGATCGACCTTGCCTACAGTCACGTCAAGACGCCCTACATCTTTCATTGTGAAGACGACTGGGAATTTTACCGTCCGGGCTTTGTCGAGGACTCCCGGGCTATCCTGGCATTTAGTCCAGAGCTGCTCCAGGTCTGGCTGCGTAGCTACGTCTATGACCTTAAATTGCACAGTCCGTACATCCACATGGGCGAGCGCCAGGTGATTGCCGGCGTGCCTTGCTATCCATTGCTTTCGGACAAGCCCGAGTGGCAGAGCTTCTCTCTTAACCCGGGATTGCGCCGCTTGAGCGATTATCAGCGCTGTGCGCCATTCGCCGCCTATGCTGGTGAAAAGGCTTTGTCAAAACGCTATGCCGAATTGAACCTGACAGGCGTAAGCCTGGAGGGCGATGCCGTGTTGCACACTGGCTTCGGCATGCATGTAAGTCTGCCAGAAGAGCTCCAGCGTAAAGCTCGCCGGCGTCAGCGTGAGCGGGTGAAGCTGGTGGTGACCTTGTTGGTCGGTTTTGCATTGGGAGTGGGTATTGGCGTTCTTGCGAGTTGATATAGCCGGTTTGCCAGTTGCCCAGAGCGATACAAGGGGTATAGCCCCGTGAATATCGTCAACATCATGTGGGCTGGCGGCTCGCCTTACGTTTCGGTGCATAAGGTGCATCAGCAGATATTGTCGCAGGCCGAGCCTGGGACAAAGATCAGCAGTTGGCTATTGCAAGGGCAGGGCTCGTGCTGTGGTGCCGAGCCGACGCGCGAGTGGCACCTGTCCCATCGCCTGCTAAAGGGACGGCACATATGGGGGTTGCTCAGGCCGTGGTTGCATAGCCGTTTTCGTGCGGCGCTGGAGCAGGCCGATGCCCACGTGCTGGTGTTAGACGGTCTGGGTGTCTCGCGCCTGCTTCTGCCGGTGGTGCAGAAAATGCCGGGTGTGCAAACAGCCATAGTTTTCCATGGCAAGACCCGCTTGCGGCGTGCTGATATTGCCATGTTACGCGCTTGCCCCTGCAATCGGTTAAGCATCGTGGCGGTTTCGCAGACCCTTGCAATCACATTGGAGCAGGACCTTGGTATGCCGGTGCAGGTGCTGCGTACTGCGCTTGATCCTGAGGTTTTTCGACGTGGCTTGCTGAATCGTGAACAGGCTCGCCTAGAGCTCGATCTGCCAGTCGACGGTGTGCGAGTTATGGGTGCCATGGGGCGTTTGGTTGACAGCAAGGGCTTCGATTACTTGCTCGAGGCTTTTGCCCTGGCGAGCCAGGACCGGCCTGACTTGCGCTTGGTAATACTCGGCGAGGGTAATCAGCGTCCGTTGCTGGAGAGTCGAGTCAAGGCGCTGGGTCTAGGCGACAAGGTATCGTTGCCCGGTCATTGCACTGGGCTGGCACAGCTTTATCGGGCATTTGACTGGGTGCTGATACCTTCGCATTCAGAAGGCTTAGGTTTAGTCCTTCAGGAAGCGGTAATGGCTGCGGTGCCGGTGCTGTGCAGCGAGTTACCGGTCTTTCGTGAGCAATTGGGTGGGGCGGGCTGTTATGCGCCTGCTGGTGATCCAGTGGCCTGGGCTAAGGCCATCATTGAGTGCACCGGACAGCCTGCTCACCAGGTGGCAATGTCCCAATGGCAGGCACTGGCCCCAGACCAGGCCTGGCAGAGTTTCAGTCAGGCTTCCAGGGCACTACTACGCAATCCCCGAGAGCAATCAAGCCAGTAAGGCGCGCTCAAATTCGGCGAGGGGGAACTCTTGGCCGAGCCGCTCCCGAGCGATGTAGCGGGCAAAGTGTTGCACGTTGCGCCTAACCATTCGTGCGGACAACGGAGCCCGTAAAAAACGCATATCTGCCACATCGATCAAGCCCCACTGGTGTTCTGGGGTAACGACGATATTGCCCAGGTGCAACGAGCGGAAGTAAATCCCCAACTGGTGCAGTCGCTGCACCAGGATCACTAGCTCCGGCAAATTTTGCTGCCAATTGAAGCCAGGGTCTCGTGACAGCTGGCGTAATGTCTCTCCAGGCAAGGGGCGATAGAGCACGGCGGTCATGCCTGGCGAATTCAGCTTGTGGTACTTAAGAACTTTTAACGTAGGAATTCCGAGTTTTTCCAACTGCAACGCATTGTCAATGAAACGACGCGAGTAAGGCCGGAGCAAGGCAGATGAAATCAGGCGCTTGCGCCTAAACAGCTTGAGAACATTGCCATCGGTAAGCAGGTAGACTTTAGCACCGTAGCTGTCGGCCTCCAGGACTTGGGCACCGAGAATCAGTTGATTGAAGTCAACTTGGGGAAGCCGGGTACATTGCATGGGTAGGGGCCTTGTCAGCGGGCAAGCAAAATGACCGGTAATAATGCCGAAAAGTTCAAGGATGCACCATGGCGGTGTTATGGAATCGATGGGGAAAAGCATGATGTTCGCAAGGCGTTGGGCGCAAGTATGGTTGGCGATTGGTTTGTTGTGGTTCTTGGTCGCTATTGCTTTGGCGCCGAGCAACAAGGTTTATCAACAAGGTTTGGTTGCATTTGTGTGGCTTCCTACACTGTTGATGTTGTGGTCAGCGCGTGCGCTTGTGCTTGAAGTCTGGCGTGCTCAACGATGGCTCTGCCTGGCGATTGCTCTGCTTTTTTGCTGGTCTGCGTTGAGCCTTTTTTGGAGCAATGTCGAGGAGGAAGGACGAGAGATCAAGCGTCTGGTGTACATCGCAGTTTTCTTGCTGTTTTTCCCGATCTTGGCCAATACCGACTGTGAACGTGTAATACGCTTGCTGAATTGGGGGGGCTTTGGCCTGGCGGTTGCTGCGGTCTATTCCATCGTGCTTTTTTACGTTGGCCAGTCACAGCCATGGTATGCCCGGCTCTATGGCGTCGGGGAAATCTCCCATCCCATTCTCGGCGCTTATGTGATTGCTGCCGCCATAATCTGGATGCTTCATTGGCCGCCCCGCAATCTCTGGTGGCAGGGTGGCTGGGGGTTGGCGTTGATCGCTTTAGGCTTGTTTCTGGTGCTCTGCCAGAGCCGTAGTGCGGCCCTGGCATTGCTGATATCTGTGGTCGCCATGCCTATCTGGTGCCGCGATCGCCGGAGTTACTGGCTGGCGGGCGTTGCGCTCGTCACGGCGATGATTGGCTTTGTATTGCTACAATCATTGATCATGTCGCGTGGTTCATCCTATCGACCTGAAATTCTACAGGTCAGCGTGCAGATGATCTCCGAGCACCCCTGGACCGGCCTGGGGTTAGGCTCTTTCTACAGAATTAATGCTGCAGGTCTTGAGTTTGATCACTCTCACAACATGTTCACTCACATCGCAATCGAACTGGGTATTCCCGGCATGCTGTTGTGGCTGACTATTTGGTTGTGCGTATTGCGCGAAATCTGGAAAGCCCGTGATACCACCTTCGGCCAGGGCCTGATGGGGTTGTGGCTGTTCTCCACCCTGGCCATGCAATTCGATGCCGCCAGCCTCACCGGCACCCCGCGTGCCGAGTGGTTTATCAGTTGGCTGCCGGTCGGTCTGGCCACTGTCCTGGTCTGGGTGCGTGCCCGGGCTCCAGGCTGTGATAAAATTTCCGGTTCTATCTGAACAGCGAGCTCGACGATGGCCGAAACACCGCGAGAGGCGGAGCAGAGCTCCAGCCTGAAAATCTACTTCCGGCTGCTGAGCTATGTGAAGCCGTACATCGGCATTTTTTTGCTGAGTATCCTCGGCTTTGTGATTTTTGCCTCGACCCAGCCAATGCTGGCCGGGATTCTCAAGTACTTCGTCGATGGCTTGAGCAACCCCCAGGCGGTGTTGTTCCCCAGCGTTCCTTACCTCAAGGACTTGCAGCTGCTGCAGGCCGTGCCATTGCTGATCGTGCTGATCGCAGCCTGGCAGGGCCTGGGTTCGTTCCTGGGCAACTATTTCCTGGCCAAGGTCTCCCTGGGCCTGGTGCATGACCTGCGGGTCGAGTTGTTCAACAAGCTGCTGGTGTTGCCCAACCGCTATTTCGATAACCACAACTCCGGCCACCTGATTTCACGCATCACCTTCAACGTGACCATGGTCACCGGCGCTGCGACCGATGCGATCAAGGTCGTGATCCGTGAAGGCCTGACCGTGGTGTTCCTGTTCGTCTATCTGCTGTGGATGAACTGGAAACTGACTCTGGTGATGCTGGCGATCCTGCCGGTGATTGCCCTGATGGTTGGCACCGCGAGCAAGAAGTTCCGCAAGCAGAGCAAGAAGATCCAGGTGGCCATGGGCGATGTCACCCACGTTGCCTCGGAAACCATCCAGGGCTACCGGGTAGTGCGCAGCTTTGGTGGCGAAAGCTACGAGCAGCAACGTTTTGCCAATGCCAGCCAGAGCAACACCGACAAGCAGCTGCGCATGACCAAGACTGGCGCGGTGTATACGCCGATGCTGCAACTGGTGATCTACACCGCCATGGCTACATTGATGTTCCTGGTGCTGTTCCTGCGCGGTGATGCCACTGCCGGTGATCTGGTGGCCTACATCACCGCGGCGGGCTTGCTGCCCAAGCCTATCCGCCAGCTGTCCGAAGTCAGCTCGACCATCCAGAAAGGCCTGGCCGGTGCCGAGAGCATCTTTGAGCAACTGGACGAGGCGCCAGAAGTCGATAGCGGCACTGTCGAGCTGGACCGCGTCGTTGGTCGTCTTGAAGTGCGCAACCTGAACTTCACCTATCCGGGGACTGATCGTCAGGTCCTCACCGATATCAACTTTACCGCCGAACCTGGTCAGATGATCGCCCTGGTGGGGCGTTCAGGCAGTGGCAAATCGACCCTGGCGGCGTTGATTCCGCGCTTCTATCACCATGATCAGGGGCAGATTCTGCTCGATGGTGTGGAGATCGAGAACTACCGCCTGCGCAACCTGCGCAAGCACGTCGCTCAGGTGACCCAGCATGTGACCCTGTTCAACGACACCGTGGCCAACAACATCGCCTATGGCGATCTGGCCGGGGCGCCGCGGAACGAGATCGAAGCCGCTGCTGCCGATGCTTATGCCAAGGAGTTCGTCGAGCAACTGCCCAAGGGCTTCGACACTCAGGTCGGCGAGAACGGCGTGCTGCTCTCCGGTGGCCAGCGCCAGCGTCTGGCGATTGCCCGGGCGTTGCTCAAGAATGCGCCGTTGCTGATTCTCGACGAAGCCACTTCGGCCCTCGACACCGAATCCGAGCGGCACATCCAGGCAGCCCTGGATCACGTCATGCAGGGACGCACCACCCTGGTGATCGCCCACCGGCTGTCGACCATCGAAAAAGCCGACATGATCCTGGTCATGGACCAGGGCAAGCTGGTCGAGCGTGGTACCCATACCGAGTTGCTGGCTGCCAATGGCTATTATGCCCGGCTGCACGCCATGGGCCTGGATGAGCCGGCCAAGGCCGACATCACCTGAGTTGCTCGCGCCGGGGCCTGTTGTGCCCCGGCTGCCTTTCCCTGGAGCGCTTGGCAACAAGGCGGTAAACAAGCCTTCGCTTTGCCTGTGCTAATATCCTGCCCCTGTTAATTATTTTGTATATGGGTTGCCCATGAAGTTGTCCATGCCGCGTTTCGATCAAGCCCCGGTACTGGTGGTGGGCGATGTCATGCTCGACCGCTACTGGCATGGCGGTACCTCACGGATCTCGCCTGAAGCACCGGTACCGGTGGTCAAGGTCGAACAGATCGAGGACCGTCCCGGTGGTGCGGCCAACGTTGCCTTGAACATTGCAGCCCTGGGGGCTCCGGCGGCGCTGGTCGGCGTGACCGGCCAGGACGAGGCTGCCGACAGCCTCGCCAATAGCCTGCTGGCTGCTGGCGTACGCTCGATCTTCCAGCGCATCGCCCATCAGCCGACCATCGTCAAGCTGCGGGTCATGAGCCGCCACCAGCAACTGCTGCGTATCGATTTCGAAGAGCCTTTCGCCACCGACCCGCTGTCCCTGGGCGCTGAGGTCGACGCGTTGCTCGATGGCGTCAAGGTGTTGGTGCTGTCGGACTACGGCAAGGGTGCGTTGAAAAACCACCAAAGCCTGATCCAGGCCGCACGGGCCAAGGGCATTCCGGTGCTGGCCGACCCCAAGGGCAAGGATTTCTCGATCTACCGTGGCGCCAGCCTGATTACCCCGAACCTCAGCGAATTCGAAACCATCGTTGGCCGTTGCGCCGACGAGGCTGAACTGGTGGCCAAGGGCGCCCAGTTGATGAGCGAGCTGGAGCTGGGTGCCTTGCTGGTGACCCGCGGTGAGCACGGCATGACCCTGCTGCGCCCCGACCACCCGGCCCTGCACCTGCCAGCCCGTGCCCGTGAAGTGTTCGACGTGACCGGTGCTGGCGATACGGTGATCTCGACCCTGGCCGCCGCCATTGCCGCCGGCGAAGAGCTGCCCCATGCAGTGGGCCTGGCAAATCTTGCCGCTGGTATCGTGGTCGGCAAGCTGGGTACCGCGGCCATCAGCGCCCCGGAACTGCGTCGTGCGATCCAGCGCGAAGAGGGTTCCGAGCGTGGTGTATTGAGTCTCGACCAGTTGCTGCTGGCCATCGACGATGCTCGCGCGCACAACGAGAAGATCGTCTTCACCAACGGTTGCTTCGACATTTTGCATGCCGGCCACGTGACCTATCTGGAACAGGCCCGAGCCCAGGGCGATCGCCTGATTGTCGCGGTCAACGACGATGCGTCGGTCAGCCGCCTGAAAGGTCCGGGCCGGCCGATCAACAGCGTTGACCGGCGTATGGCCGTGCTGGCGGGCCTCGGCGCAGTGGACTGGGTCATCAGCTTCCCTGAAGGCACGCCGGAAAACCTGCTGAGCCAGGTCAAGCCGGATGTGTTGGTCAAGGGTGGCGACTATGGCATCGACCAGGTGGTCGGCGCCGATATCGTCAAGGCCTACGGCGGTACCGTCAAGGTGCTGGGGCTGGTGGAGAACAGCTCGACCACCGCCATCGTCGAGAAGATCCGCAAGAACTGAAGGGCATAGCGCCGTAGGAAGGGCCGGGCGACGCTCGCTTGCCCCGCGATTGTTCCTACTTGCGCACCCCGCCACGCGCCATCTGCAACAACTCCCGCGCCCTGCCGGTCAGCCGCTTCAAGCCGCCGTCCGGCTTCGCCGGCGTCAGGCCTTGCTGCCTGACCCAATCCTTCCAGCGAATCCGCTCATCCCTGACCAACCATCCTTCCTGCCGGGCAAAGCTTTCCGCCAGGTACAGCCCACGAGTGCTGGCCGGTACCAGGCGATCCTTGCTCAGGGTAAAGAGCTCGGCGCGTGGTTGGCCATCGTCCAGGGGCATCAGATATAGATCGGGACGCTTGCGGTTGAGACGGGCGACGAGCTGGTCGCCTTCAAGACGTTCATCGACGTGGAACAGGCTCAGTGATTTCGCCTCGCGTGGCACTTGCAGGCACAGGTCGTAAATCAGCTGCAGCGAG
The DNA here is from genome assembly GCF_900275665.1 of Pseudomonas sp. JV241A. Lineage (NCBI taxonomy): Bacteria > Pseudomonadati > Pseudomonadota > Gammaproteobacteria > Pseudomonadales > Pseudomonadaceae > Pseudomonas > Pseudomonas sp. JV241A. The sequence goes on along the minus strand of NZ_OPYO01000033.1, from coordinate 205,856 downwards.
GCGGTCGGCAAGTGCACATAGGCGCGCGGGCGCTCCAGTAACTGCAGGTTGGCGCAGCGCACCGGGCGCGCTGCGCCGGACTGCGGGGTAAGCACAAAGGGCAGGGCTTCGCGGTAGTGCAGGGCGTCAGCATAGGGCGCCGGCAGCCAGGTGTCGTTGAAGCGCCCGCCAAGCCAGCCTTCCGGGGTTTCCAGCAGGCATTCTTCAGCAACCTCCTGAATCGCCGTATGCAGCGGCAGGTTCAGCTCCTGGGCTGGCACATATCCTGAAATCAATTTCAGCACCACATCGCCCCGGTCCTGGCGGCGTTGGCGTACAAGCACCCAGTAATCGCGATTTTGCCAGCGCAGGGTCAGGCGCACCGAGACACCGAGGTTGGCCAGTTCGACGGCGAAGCGCTGGCTGTCGGCAAGCTGGATCGGTTTGCGCCGTTGCAGGGTCTGGGCAAAGTTCAGGGGCACGCCGATGCTCTGGTAGACGAGGCCCTCGGGGCTGGCCTCGACGTGCAGGGGCAGGGTCTTGAAGTTGCTCGGGTTCTTGCGGATCAGCGTTCGCGGCATGTCGGCTCCTTCTTGCGTTGGGGTCGGCCGCGGCGGCGGCGTGGATGTCAGCGGCGCAGGACGTTGGCAACGGTTGCCACGTTATGCGCCAGGTGCAGCGGGTTGATGGTGCCGACAATAGCACTGCTGACGCCGGGGTGGGCAAACAGCAATTCGAAGCTGGCACGCACCGGGTCGACCCCCGGACTCAGGCACACATGACCACTGGCCAGGGCCTTTTTCACCAGGATCGCCTTGCCGTGTTCGGCGGCGTAGTCGATCACCGGGCGTTCAGCCTGCTCGTTGAGATTGTAGGTGACCATGGCGCAATCGCCGCGCTCTAGTGCCTTGAGGCCGCCTGCTGCGGTCTTGCCGGAAAGGCCGAAACCACGGATCTTGCCTTCCTGCTTCAGCGCTTCAAGAGTCTGGTAGACCTCCTCGTGTTCGAGGATATGCAGGTCATTGCCGTCGGAGTGCACCAGCACCAGGTCGATGCAGTCGGTTTCCAGGCGCTTGAGACTGCGCTCGATGGAGAAACGCGTGTGTGCTGCGCTGAAATCGAAGCGCGACCGGCCGTCTTCGAACTCTTCACCCACCTTGCTGACGATCACCCAGTGATCGCGCTGGCCGCGCAACAGCGGGCCCAGGCGTTCTTCGCTGCGGCCATAGGCTGGCGCGGTGTCGATCAGGTTAATGCCCAGTTCGCGGGCCTGGGCCAGCAGCATCCGTGCTTCGTCGTCGTCAGGAATGGTAAAGCCGCTGGGGTATTTGACGCCCTGGTCGCGACCGAGCTTGACGGTGCCCAGGCCGAGGGGCGAAACCGTCAGGCCGGTACCGCCGAGAGGACGACGCAAGTCATGCAGGGTCGGCAGGCTCATGGCAGCAATTGCTCCCACACCGGCAAGGCCATGGGCGGCCGGGGCAGTTCGGGCAAGGCGGCCTGGCCGGCTGGCTTGATGCCGTCGCGCTCAAGGTTGGCCAGCACCCGGTCACTGAAGTCCGGAGCCAACGCCAGTTTGGTCGGCCAGCCGACCAGCAGGCGTTGCTGCTCGGCGAGAAAAGCGTTGTCGGGGCGTACCAGGCCCGATTGAGCGGGCTCGGCGCGGTCAATGCGCACGGTCGCCCAGCGCACCTGGCTCAAGTCGATCCACGGCAGCAGGTTGGCGACTTCTTTTTTCGCCGCGGCGATCTGCGCTTCAGGCTCGCGAGCTACGCCGTCGGCTTCGGCCAGGTCGCCGCCCAGGTACCAGACCCACTGGCCGTCAGCGGCCGGATGGCTAGTGACGGTAATACGCGGCTTTGGCCCGCCGCCCAGGCAGTGGGCGTACAGCGGCTTGAGGCTGGCGCCCTTGGCCATGACCATGTGCAGCGGCCGGCGCTGCATGGCCGGCTGGCTCAGGCCCAGGGCCTCGAGCAAGGCGGCATTGCCGGCGCCGGCGCTGAGCACGACGCGTTGGGCGCGGATTTCGCGACCATCGACGCGCAAGCCGAGCAACTCGCCATTGTCGTTCAAGGGTTCGATGGTCTGCGCGGCGAGCAGGCTGTCACCGGCCAATTCCGCAAGCTTGTTGAGCAGGCTCGGTACGTCGATGACCAGTTCGGCCAGGCGATAGACCTTGCCCTTGAAGGCGCGGTCTTGCAGGGCAGGTGGCAACTGATCGCCCTTGACCTGATCGACGCGGCCACGCACCGCCTTGCTGGCAAAGAAACTGGTGAGATTGCCGGCCAGGGTGCCGGGTGACCACAGGTAGTGGGCTTCGGACAGCAGGCGCACACCGGACAGGTCCAGCTCGCCATTGCCGGCCAGGGCCTCGCGCCAGCGCCGGGGCATGTCGGCGATGGCTTCCGATGCGCCGGTCAGGGCACCGTGCAGGGCGTATTTGGCACCGCCATGGATGATCCCCTGGGATTTGAGGGTCTGCTCGCCACCGAGGCTGGCGCGTTCCACCAGCACTGTCGAATAGCCGAGCCGGCGCAGGCGGGCATTGAGCCAGAGGCCTGCGACCCCAGCGCCGACGATCAGCACATCGGTGGAAATTACGGTTGGCATGCATGAACCTCACAAGCTTGGACAGACGCCCAGTATACAGCCTGTGAGCCATTGCACCCGGTTGCGGATCAATGCCCGGCGGTTTTCGAGAAGACCTGGATCACCACCACGCCACCAACGATCATGGCCATGCCGAGCATCGCCGGCACATCCAGCTTCTGCCCGTAGATCACCAGTGCCGCGATGCTGATCAGGACAATCCCCAGGCCCGACCAGATCGCATAGGCAATGCCAACCGGAATGCTGCGCACCACCAGGGTCAGCATCCAGAACGCCACCGCGTAGCCACACACCATCAGCAGTAGCGGCAGGGGCGTACTCAGGCCCTTGACGGCTTTCATCGAAGCGGTGGCGATGACTTCGGCGCAGATGGCGATAGCCAGGTAGGTGTAGGCGTTCATGTCGGTGATCCTCTGTTCTGGCTGGGCATTCTAGAGCAAGCCTGAATGGGGTAAAGTCATTACCTATCTTTTCTGGAGATAGGTTGCATGGCCGAGCAGTGGAATCTGGAGCAGTTGCGCATGTTCGTGCGGGTCGCCGAGTTGCGCTCGTTCTCGGCGGTGGCGCGCGAGCAACGCAAGGCGCAATCGGCGGTGAGCAACGGCATTGCCCTGTTGGAGACCGACCTCGGTGTGACCCTGTTCGAGCGCAGCAGCGGCCGCCAGCCACGCCTGACCGAGGCTGGCGCGACCTTGCTGGAAGATGCCCGCGAACTGTTGCGCCAGTGCGAACGCCTGGACGGCCGGGCCCTGGCCCTGATGCGCGGGCAAGAGGCGCAGTTGCGTGTGGCCCAGGATGAGGCCATGCCCTATCAACCGGTGATCGACAGCCTCGATGAACTGGCCCGGCAGTTCCCCTTGCTCGAAGTGCAGATGGCCAGTGGCGCCCAGGGTGACGTGGCGCGCAAGCTGATCGAACGACGCGCCGATCTCGGGCTGTTGTTCCACCATGACCAGATGCCGGTGTCCCTGGAGCGCCGGGCGGTGGGGCGGATCGAGATGGTCACGGCGTGTGCAGTGGATCATCCACTGACTCGGCTGGAGCGGGTTACCCGCCAGGACCTGGCCCGCCACCGCCAGTTGCTGATCACCCCGCAGGAAAGCGGCTACCCCGGTGGCGAGCCGATCAGCCCGCAGATCTGGCGCGCCGACAGCTTCTACGCCATGGCCGAATTGCTCATGCGCGGCCTCGGCTGGGCCTGGCTGCCACGGCATGTGGTGCAGTACCCCACCTATCAGACGCAGATGGTCGAGCTGGCCAGCGAATGGACGCCGCCGGCGCTGGTGGTCGAACTGGTGTGGCGGCGTGACGAGCCTTTAGGCCCTGCCGCGCAGTGGTTGGCTGAACGCTTCGCAGTGCACTTGCGCGCAATTGGCTAGTACACTTCGGCGCCATGAACAGAACCCTCTATACCTTGCTGTTTCACCTGGGCCTGCCGCTGGTTGCGCTGCGCCTGTTCCTGCGTTCGCGCAAGGCGCCGGCCTATGGTCAGCGCATTGGTGAGCGATTTGCCCTGAACCTGCCGGCCATGGCCAAAGGCGGCATCTGGGTGCACGCGGTGTCGGTGGGCGAGAGTATTGCCGCCGCGCCGATGATTCGCGCCTTGCTGCAGGCTTATCCACAGCTGCCGGTCACCATCACCTGCATGACCCCGACCGGCTCCGAGCGGGTCCGGGCGATGTTTGCCGATGAGCCGCGGATTCAGCATTGCTACCTGCCATACGACTTGCCCTGGGCTGCCGGGCGCTTTCTAGTTCACGTGCAGCCCACGCTTGCGGTGATCATGGAAACCGAGCTGTGGCCCAACCACATTCACCAGTGCGCCAAACGGGGCATTCCCGTGGCCCTGGCCAACGCGCGGTTGTCTGAGCGCTCGGCCCGGGGCTATGCGCGCTTTGCCGGGCTGACCCAGCCGATGCTGGCCGAGATGAGCCTGATCGCGGTGCAGACCGAAACCGAGGCGCAGCGTTTCCGCCAACTGGGTGCGCGCTCCGAATGCGTGCAGGTTACCGGTTCAATCAAGTTCGACCTGAGTATCGATGAGCAACTGTTGCCCCGCGCCCGTGCCTTGCGTGAGCAGTGGCAGGCCGGCCAGCGGCCCGTATGGATCGCGGCCAGTACCCATGAAGGCGAAGACGAGATCATCCTCGCCGCCCACCGGCAGTTGCGAGAGCACCATGCCGATGCCCTGCTGATTCTGGTGCCACGTCATCCGGAACGCTTCAACAGCGTGTTCGAGTTGTGCCGGGGGCAGTTCCCGACGGTTCGCCGCTCCAGTGGCGAACCGGTGGCTGCTGATGCCGCAGTGCTGCTCGGCGACACCATGGGCGAGCTGCTGTTTCTCTATGCCCTGGCCGATATCGCCTTCGTTGGTGGCAGCCTGGTGCCTAACGGTGGGCACAACCTGTTGGAGCCGGCGGCGTTGTCGTTGCCGGTGCTCAGTGGTCCGCATCTGTTCAACTTCCTCGAGATCGCGGCGATGCTGCGTGAGGCCGGTGCCTTGCAGGAAGTCGATGATGCCCAGGGGCTGGCGGCCGAGGTGCGGCGGCTGGTCGAGTTGCCGCGTGATGCGCAGCGCATGGGGGCGGCGGGGTTGGCGGTGATGAAGGCCAACCAGGGGGCGTTGAAGCGCTTGCTGGATGCGCTGGGGCGGTTGATCTAGGCAGGCTTCGCCTGCCATCGCCGGCAAGACCGGCTCCCACAGGTTTTTGTGGGAGCCGGTCTTGCCGGCGATTGCTTTTCAGGGGCGGGCTTCGAAATTGGCCTTGGCCGCTGCTGCCAGGTCGGGCGGCAGGAAGTCCTTGTCCGGGTTGTAGTCCGGCTTCAGGTAGCGGCTCAGGTCGGTCAGATCCTGCGGGCTGAGAGTGCCGGCAGCTTGCTTCAGGCGCAGGTTGTCGAGGATGTAGTCATAGCGGGTATTGTTGTAATCACGCACCGAGGTGTACAGCTGACGCTGGGCATCGAGCACGTCGACGATGTTGCGGGTACCCACCTGGTAGCCGATTTCCGTGGCTTCCAGCGCGCTCTGGTTGGAGATGATTGACTGCTTGCGCGCTTGCACCTGCTCCACGTCGGTGTTCACCGCGCGGTGCAGGTTGCGGGTGTTTTCCACCACCTGGCGGCGCAGGCTCTCGCGCTGCTGTTCGGTCTGGCTCAGGCGCTGGTAGGCCTCGCGCACCTGCGAGCTGGTCAGGCCGCCGCTGTAGATCGGGATGTTCAGTTGCAGGCCGATGCTGGTCTGCTCGACATCGCCGCTGTAATTCTGCCCGGTGAGGTTGGGGTTGGTGAAGCCCAGGCTGTCGTTGTCGCCTTTCTGGAAGCGCGCTACCGCGTCCACGGTCGGCGCGTGTCCGGCCTTGCGCTGGCGCAGGGTTTCTTCGGCGGCGCTCACCGCGTAGTTGGTGGCGAGCAGGTTGAGGTTCTGCTTGCCGGCGGTCTCGACCCAGGCCTTGGCGTCGTTCGGGGTCGGCAGTTGCACCGGCAAGGTGTGGACGATGCCCTGGACCGAGTTGTAGTCGCGGTTGGTCAGGGTGATCAGCGCCTCGAAGGCGTCGTCGACCTGGCGCTGGGCAACGATGCGGTTGGCCCGGGCGGTGTCGTAGCTGGCCTGGGATTGCAGCACGTCGGTCTTGTCCGAGAGGCCAACGTCAAAGCGCTCGTTGGACTGGTCGAGCTGGCGCTTGAACGCCGCTTCTTCGGCCTTGGTCGAGGCCAGGGTGTCCTGGGCACGCAGCACGGCGAAATAATTTTCGGCGCTTTGCAGAATCAGGTTCTGCTCGGTTGCCGACAGCTCCAGGGCTGCTTGCTCGTTGACCGCTTCGGCGGCCTGCAACTGGAACCAGCGGTCCGCGCGGAACACCGGCTGCGCCAGGGTCGCGGACCAGGAGTTGCCGCTGCGGTTGGCGGTGGCCGAGGGGCTGTCTATCTTGGTACGGCTGTTCATCATCTCGGCGCCGGCCGAGAGGTTCGGCAGCAGGCCGGCACGGGCCTGAGGCACCACTTCCTTCTGGGCGCCGTAGTTGGCGCGGGCGGCCGCCAGGTCGGCGTTATTGTTCACGGCTTCCTGGTAGACACTGACCAGGTCGGTCTTCGCCGACAGGGGCACATCCGCTGCCCAGGCCATTCCGTTGGTAGCACAAGACACGGCGAGGGCCAGTGAAAGTTTGCGCAGCATAGGGCAATCCTTGAACGGTGAGTATTTCTGAACCGGTGAGTGTAGTTGCGCCGGCATTTTGCAACAATCCGCTATTTGCGCCATTTATCGTGTCCGTGTCCAGATGCTTGGCTTTGCATGCCACTCCAGTCTAGACTGGCCCCGTTCTTGTCGGGGTGCCTTGCGTTGAGGCTGAGATCGGATAGTCCGGATCCCGTTGAACCTGATCAGGTTAGCGCCTGCGTAGGGAACAAGATTTCTCGCTTTCCCGGCGAGTCTCTTGTGCCAGGTCCGGGAATGTCGAGTCAGCCAACACAGCTGCAGGCATCACCGCGCATTTGGCACAGCACCACTCATGGTGCGTCCGTGCCTTTCAGGTTCTCCCCGACATTCCACTGCTAGGAAGCCGTCTGGAGAGCCTGTGATGAGTAAACAAGAAAAATATACCAATCTGAGTGAATCGGCCCAGGTCGATCAACAGTCCGTACAGCCGTTCACCCGCTCGCGCAAAATCTATGTCGAAGGCTCGCGCCCGGACATCCGCGTGCCCATGCGTGAAATCAGCCTCGACGACACCCCCACCGATTTCGGCGGCGAAGCCAACGCCCCGGTGCTGGTCTATGACACCTCCGGCCCCTACACCGACCCCAACGTCATCATCGATGTGCGCAAGGGCCTGGGCGACGTACGCTCGGCCTGGATCGACGCCCGCGGCGACACCGAGCGCCTGGACGGGCTGTCGTCGAACTTCGGCCAGCAGCGGCTGGCCGATGCCGAGCTGACCAAGCTGCGTTTCGCCCACGTGCGCAACCCGCGCCGGGCCAAGGCCGGCGCCAACGTCAGCCAGATGCACTATGCGCGCAAGGGCATCATTACCGCCGAGATGGAATACGTTGCCATCCGCGAAAACATGAAGCTGCAGGAGGCCCGCGCCGCCGGTCTGCTCAAGCAGCAACATGCCGGGCACAGCTTCGGTGCCAGCATTCCGAAAGAAATCACCGCCGAATTCGTCCGTGACGAGATCGCCCGCGGCCGCGCGATCATCCCGGCCAACATCAACCACGTGGAGCTGGAGCCGATGATCATCGGCCGCAACTTCCTGGTGAAGATCAACGGCAACATCGGCAACAGCGCCCTGGGTTCGTCCATCGAAGAAGAAGTGGCCAAGCTGACCTGGGGCATCCGCTGGGGTTCGGACACGGTGATGGACCTGTCCACCGGCAAGCACATCCACGAAACCCGCGAGTGGATCATCCGCAACTCGCCGGTGCCGATCGGTACCGTGCCGATCTACCAGGCGCTGGAAAAGGTCAACGGTGTGGCCGAAGACCTGACCTGGGAGCTGTTCCGCGACACCCTGATCGAGCAGGCCGAGCAGGGCGTGGACTACTTCACCATCCACGCCGGCGTGCTGCTGCGCTATGTGCCGCTGACTGCCAAGCGCGTCACCGGCATCGTCAGCCGCGGTGGCTCGATCATGGCCAAGTGGTGCCTGGCGCACCACAAAGAGAACTTCCTTTACACCCACTTCGACGAAATCTGCGAAATCATGAAGGCCTACGACGTCAGCTTCTCGCTCGGCGACGGTCTGCGTCCGGGCTCGATTGCCGACGCCAACGACGAAGCGCAGTTCGGCGAGCTGGAAACCCTCGGCGAGCTGACCAAGATTGCCTGGAAGCATGACGTCCAGTGCATGATCGAAGGCCCGGGCCACGTGCCGATGCAGCTGATCAAGGAGAACATGGACAAGCAGCTCGAATGCTGCGACGAAGCGCCGTTCTACACCCTTGGCCCGCTGACCACCGACATTGCCCCGGGTTACGACCACATCACCTCGGGGATCGGTGCGGCGATGATCGGCTGGTTCGGCTGCGCCATGCTCTGCTACGTCACGCCCAAGGAGCACCTGGGCCTGCCGAACAAGGATGACGTCAAGACCGGCATCATCACCTACAAGATCGCCGCGCACGCTGCGGACCTGGCCAAAGGTCATCCGGGCGCGCAAATCCGCGACAACGCGCTGTCCAAGGCGCGCTTCGAGTTCCGCTGGGAAGACCAGTTCAACCTCGGCCTGGACCCGGACACCGCGCGCAGCTTCCACGACGAGACGCTGCCCAAGGACTCGGCCAAGGTCGCACACTTCTGCTCCATGTGCGGGCCGAAGTTCTGCTCGATGAAAATCACCCAGGAAGTGCGTGAATACGCCGCCAACCAGCGCATCGAAGCGGTGGACGTGGCGGTCGAGGATGGCATGCGCGAGCAGGCCGAACGGTTCCGCCAGGAAGGCAGCCAGTTGTACAAAAAGGTCTGATCGGGCTGTTCAGGCGGTGTGCTGGCGCGCACCGCATCGCCGGCAAGGCCGGCTCCCACAAGGGCCCTGCAGTCAGGCTTTTGTGGGAGCTGGCCTTGCCAGCGATAGGGCCCCGAAGAACAACAAATTACCTCCTGTCGAGACCACTCTCGTGAGCACACCCAGCCAGTTTTCCCCCGATCATCCGGTCACCGCCGCGCAACGCGTGCTCAGCGGCCGCGACCTCTGTTCCTTGTGGTTTTCCCTCGGCATTGGCCTGATGGTGCTGCAGACCGGCGCCTTGCTCGGCCCCGGCCTGGGCCTGGCCAATGCGGTGCTGGCGATCATCATCGGCACCAGCGTCGGTGTACTGCTGCTCGCTGCCGTCGCGGTCATCGGCAGCGACACCGGCCTGTCGTCCATGGCCGCCCTGCGTCGCAGCCTGGGCCGCAATGGCGCGCGCCTGCCGGCCATGCTCAACCTGCTGCAGCTGATCGGCTGGGGTTCGTTCGAAATCATCGTCATGCGTGATGCCGCCAGCTTGCTCAGCGAGCGCGCCTTCGGCGCAGGCAGTGCGCTGACCAATCCTTTGCTGTGGACCTTGTGCTTCGGCGCTTTGGCCACCTTGCTGGCGGTCAGCGGGCCGTTGACCTTCGTGCGCAAGATCCTGCGCAAGTGGGGCATCTGGCTGCTGGTCGGTGCTTGCCTGTGGCTGACCTGGAACCTGGTTGCCAAGGCCGACCTGGCTGCACTGTGGGCGCGTGCCGGTGATGGCTCGATGCCGCTGGCTATCGGCATTGATATCGCGATCGCCATGCCACTGTCGTGGCTGCCGCTGATTGCCGATTACTCACGCTTCAGCCAGCGCGCCAGCCGGGTATTTGCCGGCACGGCGCTGGGCTACTTCGTTGGCAACGTGTGGATGATGAGTCTGGGCGTGGCCTACACCCTGGCGTTTGCTCCGGCCGGCGAGGTCAATACCCTGCTGCTGGCGCTGGCCGGCGCGGGCCTGGGCATTCCGCTGCTGCTGATCCTGCTCGACGAGTCGGAAAAGGCCTTCGCCGACATTCACTCGGCGGCCGTCTCCAGCGGATTGCTGGTGCGCCTGAAGGTCGAGCACCTGGCCCTGGCCATCGGCGTATTGTGCACCCTGATCGCCAGTTTCGCGCCGCTGGCGCAGTACCAGAACTTTCTCTTGCTGATCGGCTCGGTGTTCGCGCCACTGTTCGGGGTGGTGCTGGTCGATCACTTCATCGTCCGTCGCCGCCGCAGCGATGCCAGCCCGATCCACAGCCTGCACTGGCCGGCATTGTTGGCCTGGGCGATTGGTGTAGCGGCTTACCATCTGCTGGCGCACTACGCCCCGAACGTCGGCTCGACCCTGCCGGCCTTGCTGCTGGCAGGGTTGGTGTACTGGACGGCAGCGCCGGCGGTCAGCCGCGACCGGGAAACAACTCCGGCTTGATCACGCCGTTCAGGCGCGGGTAGGGGATTTTCAGCTCGATGTGGCCCATGGAGTACGGGGCGATGGCATAGACCTCGTACTTCAGCACCACCGCACCGTAGGTCAGGGCGATGTGCGGGGTCTGGCGGAACGGCCAGGTCTTGACGAATTCGGCGTCCTTGTCCATGCCGGTGCTGATCAGCCAGCCTTTGTGGGCTTCTTCGGCGGTTTTCCAGAAGGTCGCTTCCTGGCCCGGTACCAGCATGTCCTGCAGGGTCAGAACCTTGTCCTGCTGGCGCGAATAGTTGATGAAGCCGCGCCCGGGCATGCCGTGGGCGCCGCCGGTATCGAGATAGCTGGACAGCTCGATGATCACCAGTCCGTCATGCTGCTCGCGTACCTTGGCTTGCAGGTAGCTGCTGTTGCGGCTTTCGGCGCTGGCCATGAACTGTTCTTCATAGGCTTTGAGCGAGCTGGGCAGGGCGCTGCGCTCGTTGTCCTGGGTCAGTTGCAGCAGGCGTTTCTCGACGATCCCGTCCAGCTTGGGGTTGGCCGGGAAGTGGATGGTGTCGATGTTGACCAGCGGGCAATCGGCATTGCTGCAACCGGGCTTGATGTGCTCCCAACGGTCGCGCTTGACCTCCAGCGGCGTGCGCATATTAGGCTGGAACAGGCTCTGACAAGCGCCCAGGGCCAGGGCCAGCACGGCCACGGAAGTCAGTTTCACAAGCGTCATGATGATCCTTGTAAGGCAAAGGTGATCGGACTTGGACCGTCGGCAAGGCCTTCAGTTCGCCACTAAGCTGAATAGACCAGCGGGGTGTCTATCCTCGCAGCCTGGACGGTATCTTTAAAGAGGTGAAACACGGCGGTGCGCAGGTTAGGATGGCGCGATGCGGTAAATGAGGTAATGAGGATTCCCATGTCAGACACGTTCAACAACGCAACGCCCGGCAAGGTCGAGATCATCGATCAGGTCAATTGCTACAAGGGCTTTTACCGGCTCGACAAGGTGCGTCTGCGCCACGAGCTGTTTGCCGGAGGCATGGGCCGCGAGATCAGCCGCGAGCTGTTCGTGCGTCACGATGCTGTGTGCGTGCTGCCTTACGATGCCCAGCGCGATGAAGTGGTACTGATCGAGCAGTTCCGGGTCGGCGCCATGGGCAAGGTCGAAAACCCCTGGCTGATCGAACTGGTCGCCGGTCTGATCGACAAGGACGAGCAACCGGAAGAAGTTGCGCACCGCGAAGCCGAGGAGGAAGCTGGGCTTGTGTTCAGTACGCTGTGGCCGATGACCCGATATTTTCCGTCACCGGGTGGCAGCGACGAGTTTGTGCATCTTTATCTGGGCCGTTGCAGCAGCGTTGGGGCCGGAGGCCTGCACGGGCTGGAGGAAGAGGGCGAGGATATTCGCGTCAAGGTCTGGGCGTTCGAGGATGCGCTGCAGGCCGTGCGCGACGGCAAAATTGCCAACGCGGCAACCATCATTGCCTTGCAATGGCTGGCCTTGAACCGCGCTGAAGTAAGGGGGCTATGGTCGTGAATCTGCTGCGCGAGCGCTACCGGGTCGATCTGGTCGGGTTGCAGGCTGCCTGCGAGGCCAACTATGCGCGCTTGATGCGCCTGTTGCCCGACATGCGCAGCACCCAGAGCTCGCGCCGGATCGGCATGACCCAAGGCGACCAGATGCTCGGCGTCCTGGTTCTCGATGTAGTGCTCGCCTGCCCCTACACCACTACCCTGCGCGTGCGCCAGGAGCACAGCCTGCCCTGGCTGCCGGTGCCGCAGCTGGAGGTGCAGGTCTACCACGACGCGCGCATGGCCGAGGTGGTCAGCGCCGAGCACGCCCGGCGTTTTCGCAGCATCTATCCGTACCCCAATGCCGCCATGCACCAGCCGGACGAAAAAGCCCAGCTCAATCTGTTCCTCGGTGAGTGGCTGAGCCATTGCCTGGCCTGTGGCCATGAGCTGGCCGTCGTTCGCTGAAATGTGATGGCGGTCGTTTTCGAGTATTTGCGCAAAGCCCGCCAGCCGCCATAATCGCGCTGAATCCGTTCAAGGAGTCGGCCCTTGCCGCAACCATCGATCCCACTTCGCGACGCGCCGGTGTACCTGGTGCAACTGACCGACAGTCATCTGTTTGCCGACCCGCAAGGCACGCTGCTGGGCATGAACACCCGCGACAGCCTGCAGCGCGTGATTGAACGGGTGCGCGACGAGCAACCGCGGATCGACCTGGTGCTGGCCACCGGTGACCTGTCCCAGGATGGCTCGGTGGAGTCCTACACCTGTTTTCGTGACCTGACCGCCAGCCTCCAGGCCCCGGCACGCTGGCTTGCCGGCAACCATGACGAACCGTTGCCGATGGAGCAGGCGACGCAGGGCACCGCGCTGCTCGATCCCGTGGTGGATATGGGCAACTGGCGAATTCTGATGCTCAACTCGGCAGTGTCGGGTTCGGTGCCGGGGTTGCTCGATGACGGGCAGCTCCGCTTGCTTGAGCAGGCCTTGAGCGAAGCGCCCGAACGCCATCACCTGATCTGCTTCCATCACCAGCCGGTGCCTATCGAATGCGCCTGGATGGCGCCGATCGGCTTGCGCAACGCTGATGCGCTGTTTGCCGTACTCAAAGGTTATCCACAGGTGCGCGCCTTGCTCTGGGGGCATATCCACCAGGAATGGGACCAGGTTCGCGACGGCGTGCGGCTATTGGCCTCACCGTCGACCTGCATCCAGTTCGAGCCGCGCAGTGAAGACTTCAAGGTTGGCGAGCAGGCCCCCGGCTACCGCTGGCTGCGCCTGCAGCCGGATGGCTCGATCGACACCGGCGTGTCGCGGGTGACTGGCTTCGAATTCACTGTCGATTACGAAGGCGACGGCTACTAGAGTGTTGCCAAATCGCTGAAACTGCTCCATCTGCTGTCGAACAGGCTAAAATGCGCGCTTTCCTGCCTGGCGTTCCAGGCACTCAAGGCGCATCGGGGGCGGCATGTCGGGTTCGATTCTCTATATTCACGGGTTCAACAGCGCGCCGTCGTCGAAGAAGGCCTGCCAGCTGGTAGCGGTCATGGAGCAGTTGGGGCTGGGCGAGCGTCTGCGGGTGCCGGCTCTGCATCATCACCCGCGCCAGGCCATCGCCCAGCTGCAAGCTGCCATTGCCGAGCTCGAATCGCCATTACTGGTCGGCAGCTCGCTCGGCGGCTACTATGCCACCCATCTGGCAGAGCGCCACGGGCTCAAGGCCCTGCTGATCAATCCGGCGGTCAACCCGCACCGGCTGTTCGACGGCTACCTGGGACCCCAGCAGAACCTCTACACCGGCGAAACCTGGGAACTGACCCTGGACCACGTGCAGGCCCTGGCCGAACTGGAAGTGCCAGCGCCGATCGATGCTGGGCGCTTTCAGGTGTGGCTGCAAACCGCCGATGAAACCCTGGACTACCGCCAGGCCGAGCAGTTCTACCGCGCCTGCGCGCTGCGCATCCAGGCCGGTGGCGACCATAGCTTCCAGGGTTTTGCCGAACGCCTGCCGACCCTGCTGAACTTTGCCGGTATTGCCCCGCAGCAGTATCAAACACTCGATTTTTCTGTATTTTGATAACCTATTTTCACCCACGACTGACGACGAGAACCCATGGCCATTCCCAGCGCTAGTGCCTATAACGCAGACGCCATCGAAGTCCTCTCCGGCCTTGACCCGGTGCGCAAGCGCCCGGGCATGTACACCGATACCAGCCGGCCGAACCACCTGGCCCAGGAAGTGATCGACAACAGTGTCGACGAAGCCCTGGCCGGGCACGCCAAGTCGGTGCAGGTGATCCTCCACGCCGACCATTCCCTGGAAGTGTCCGACGATGGTCGCGGCATGCCGGTGGACATCCACCCTGAAGAAGGCGTCTCCGGGGTCGAGCTGATCCTCACCAAACTGCACGCCGGCGGCAAGTTCTCCAACAAGAACTACCAGTTCTCCGGCGGTCTGCACGGGGTCGGTATTTCGGTGGTCAACGCCTTGTCCAGCCAGGTGCGGGTCAAGGTCAAGCGCGACGGCAACGAGTACCAGATGACCTTCGCCGATGGCTACAAGGCCACCGAGCTGGAAGTGGTCGGTAGCGTTGGCAAGCGCAACACCGGCACCAGCGTGTATTTCGCCCCCGACCCGAAGTATTTCGATTCGCCGAAGTTCTCCATCAGCCGCCTCAAGCATGTGCTCAAGGCCAAGGCCGTATTGTGCCCGGGGCTGCTGGTCAGCTTCGAAGACAAAGGCACCGGCGAGAAGGTCGAGTGGCACTACGAAGACGGCCTGCGTTCCTATCTGGTCGATTCGGTCAGCGACTACCTGCGCCTGCCCGACGAGCCGTTCTGCGGCAGCCTGGCCGGCAACAAGGAAGCCGCCGACTGGGCCCTGCTGTGGCTGCCCGAAGGCGGCGACAGCGTCCAGGAAAGCTACGTCAACCTGATTCCCACGGCCCAGGGCGGTACCCACGTCAACGGCCTGCGCCAGGGCCTGCTCGATGCCATGCGCGAGTTCTGCGAGTTCCGCAACCTGCTGCCGCGCGGCGTCAAGCTGGCGCCGGAAGACGTCTGGGAGCGCATCAGCTTCGTGTTCTCGATGAAGATGCAGGAGCCGCAGTTCTCCGGGCAGACCAAAGAGCGCCTGTCCTCCCGCGAGGCCGCCGCGTTCGTTTCCGGCGTGGTCAAGGATGCCTTCAGCCTGTGGCTCAACGCCCACCCCGAGCTGGGTATGCAACTGGCGGAACTGGCGATCAACAACGCCGGCCGGCGTCTGAAAGCGAGCAAGAAGGTCGAGCGCAAGCGCGTCACCCAGGGTCCGGCACTGCCTGGCAAGCTGGCTGACTGTGCCGGGCAGGACCCGATGCGCGCCGAGCTGTTCCTGGTCGAGGGTGACTCGGCAGGTGGTTCGGCCAAGCAGGCGCGTGACAAAGAGTTCCAGGCCATCCTGCCGCTGCGCGGCAAGATCCTCAACACTTGGGAAGTCGATGGCGGCGAAGTGCTTGCCAGCCAGGAAGTGCACAACATTGCCGTGGCCATTGGTGTCGATCCCGGCGCTGCCGACATGAGCCAGCTGCGCTACGGCAAGATTTGCATCCTCGCCGACGCCGACTCCGACGGCCTGCACATCGCCACCTTGCTTTGCGCGCTGTTCGTCCAGCACTTCCGCCCGCTGGTCGAGGCCGGCCATGTGTATGTAGCCATGCCGCCGCTGTACCGCATCGACCTGGGCAAGGAAATCTACTACGCCCTCGACGAAGCCGAACGCGACGGCATCCTCGACCGCCTGGTGGCCGAGAAGAAACGCGGCAAGCCGCAGGTCACCCGATTCAAGGGCCTGGGTGAGATGAACCCGCCGCAGTTGCGCGAGACCACCATGGACCCGAACACCCGGCGCCTGGTCCAGCTGACCCTGGACGATCTGGACGGCACCCGCGAGATAATGGACATGCTGCTGGCCAAAAAGCGCGCCGGCGATCGCAAGAGCTGGCTGGAATCCAAAGGTAACCTGGCCGAGGTCCTGGCTTGATACGTCTGGCCCTGACTGCAGCACTGGCGCTGTTGACGCTTCCCGCACTGGCAGCGCCGTGGCCTGAACTCAAGCTGGTCGCCGAGCACCCGGTCGAAGGCATGCGCGGCGGCAACCTGTCCGGCTTGAGCGAATGCCGTGGCGGCCTGTGGGCGGTTTCTGACCGTGACGACGAACTGCTCTACCGCCTGGATACCTCGGCCTCCGTGTGGCAAGCGCAAGCGCTGCACATGGAGGTACCACCGGTACCGGAAAGCGGCTTGCCGTGGGGCTTGCGTTCGCGTACCTGGGCCGCCTCGCAGGTGCGCGGCGGCGAGCTGGATTTTGAAGGCCTGAGCTGCGATGCCGCCGGCAATCACTACCTGGTCAGCGAAGCCCATGCGGCAGTGCTGCAGGTCCCGGTGGAGGGCGCGCCCAACTGGCTGAAGATCGACTCGAGCATGGTCCGCCAGGCGCGGGCCAGCGGCATGTTGTTGCATTTCAACGCGCTGTTCGAAGGCCTGGCGGTGAGCCCGGCCGGTGACCGTATCTGGCTGGCGGCCGAGCGCGAGCGCCGTGGCCTGCTGTTGATCAATCGCCAGCAAACCACCTGGAACTGTGGCAACGGCTGCGTGCTGCTCAGCGAAGCCGGGGTCGAGATGCAACCGCCGCAGATGGCCAAGCCGCGCCCGGTCGCGCGGGACTTTGCCGACCTGGCGCTGTTCAACGACAAGCTTTTTACCCTGGAACGCAATGCCTACCGGATCTGCCGGCGGGACGCGCAGACTGCCAAGGTCGAACGCTGCTGGTCATTTGCCGCCGATGCCCTGGCCGAACCTCGGCGTTACTCACAGCCCTTTGGCTTGGCCGAAGCGCTGGTGATCGATGACAAGGGCGCCTGGATCGGCCTGGACAACAACGGTGCGACCCGCCAGGACGGCGAATCGCGACCGATCGTCTGGCGCTTTGCCGCGCCGGCCGGTGGCTGGAGTGCCAAATCGTGAGCCAGCCGCCGGGCAAGCGTGCAGGCCGGATACTGCTGATCCTCGCCTGGGCGGCCGGTCTGTTCCTGGCCACGCGCTTTTTCGGCGAGTGGGAACAGCGTCAGGCCAACCCCAATGCCGTGGTCACCTCGCAACATGGCGAGGGTTACATCGAAGTGCAACTGGCCGGTAATGGCCAGGGACATTTCGTCGCCGATGGCCGGATAAACGGTCAGACGGTACATTTTCTGCTCGATACCGGGGCGACCGACGTGGCGATTCCCGAAGCCCTGGCCGGCAAGCTTGGCCTGGAGCGCGGTGCGCCGGTGATGCTGAGTACCGCCAATGGCCGCACCCAGGGCTACCGCACGCGGCTGGATCAGCTGCAACTGGGCGATATCCTCCTGCGCAATGTGCGCGCGCTGGTGGTGCCGGGGCTGGATGGCGAACAGGTATTACTGGGCATGAGTGCCCTGAAACAACTCGAATTTACCCAGCGTGGCGGCACCTTGCTGCTGCGCCAGAACCTGAAATGATGAGGCCCGCATGAGCGACTCCCTTGATCTCAGCCTCGATGGCGTAGAGCGCCGGTCACTGGCTGACTTCACCGAACAGGCCTACCTCAACTACTCCATGTACGTGATCATGGACCGGGCCTTGCCGCATATCGGCGACGGCCTGAAGCCGGTGCAACGGCGCATCGTCTACGCCATGAGCGAACTGGGCCTGGACGCCGACTCCAAGCACAAGAAGTCGGCGCGTACCGTCGGTGACGTGCTCGGCAAGTTCCACCCCCATGGCGATTCGGCTTGCTACGAAGCCATGGTGCTGATGGCGCAGCCGTTCAGCTACCGCTACACCCTGGTCGATGGCCAGGGCAACTGGGGTGCGCCGGACGATCCGAAGTCCTTCGCTGCCATGCGTTACACCGAGGCACGCCTGTCGCGTTACTCAGAAGTGCTGCTCAGCGAACTGGGCCAGGGCACGGCAGACTGGGTGCCGAACTTCGACGGTACCCTCGACGAGCCTGCGGTGCTTCCGGCGCGTCTGCCGAACATCCTGCTCAACGGTACCACCGGTATCGCCGTGGGCATGGCCACCGACGTGCCGCCGCACAACCTGCGCGAAGTCGCCTCGGCCTGCGTGCGTCTGCTCGATGAGCCCAAGGCCACGGTCGAGCAGCTTTGCGAGCATATCCAGGGCCCGGACTACCCGACCGAAGCCGAGATCATCACCCCGCGCGCCGAGCTGTTGAAAATCTACGAAAGCGGCCGTGGTTCGGTGCGCATGCGCGCGGTGTATCGCATCGAGGACGGCGATATCGTCGTCACCGCGCTGCCGCACCAGGTCTCCGGGGCCAAGGTGCTGGAGCAGATCGCCGCACAGATGCAGGCCAAGAAGCTGCCGATGGTCGCCGACCTGCGCGACGAGTCGGACCACGAGAACCCGTGCCGAATCGTCATCATCGCCCGTTCCAACCGGGTCGACCTCGACGAGCTGATGCAGCACCTGTTCGCGACTACCGACCTTGAGTCCAGCTACCGGGTAAACGTCAACATCATCGGTCTGGACGGCCGCCCGCAGTTGAAGAACCTGCGGGCGCTGCTGGTCGAGTGGCTGGAATTCCGCGTGCAGACGGTGCGCCGCCGACTGAAATTCCGCCTGGACAAGGTCGAACGCCGCCTGCACCTGCTCGAAGGCCTGTTGGTAGCCTTCCTCAACCTGGATGAAGTGATCCACATCATCCGTACCGAGGACCAGCCAAAAGCCGCGCTGATCGCCCGTTTTGACCTGACCGAAACCCAGGCCGAGTACATCCTCGAGACGCGTCTGCGCCAGTTGGCGCGCCTGGAAGAGATGAAGATCCGCAACGAGCAGGACGAGCTGGCCAAGGAACAAGCCAAGTTGACCGCCCTGCTCGGTAGCGAAACCAAGCTGCGCAAGCTGGTACGAGCCGAGCTGATCAAGGATGCCGAAACCTATGGCGACGACCGCCGTTCGCCAATCGTCGAGCGTGCCGAAGCCAAGGCCCTGTCGGAAAACGAGCTGATGCCGACCGAGCCGGTCACCGTGGTGCTGTCGGAGAAGGGCTGGGTGCGTTGCGCCAAGGGTCATGATATCGACGCCACGGGGTTGTCGTACAAGGCGGGCGATGGCTTCAAGGCCGCCGCCGCCGGGCGCTCGAATCAGTTTGCCGTGCTTATCGACTCCACTGGCCGCAGCTACTCGCTGGCCGCCCATACCTTGCCATCGGCTCGTGGCCAGGGCGAGCCGCTGACCGGCCGCCTGACGCCGCCGCCGGGCGCGAGCTTCGATTGCGTGCTGTTGCCTGAAGATGACGCCCTGTATGTGATCGCCTCCGACGCCGGCTACGGCTTCGTGGTCAAGGGCGAAGACCTGCAGGCCAAGAACAAGGCCGGTAAAGCCCTGCTCAGCCTGCCGAACGGCGCCAAGGTCATTGCGCCGCGGCCCGTGGCCGACCGTGAGCATAACTGGCTGGCAGCGGTGACCACCGAAGGTCGGCTGCTGATCTTCAAGATCAGCGACCTGCCGCAGCTGGGTAAAGGCAAGGGCAACAAGATCATCGGTATCCCGGGTGACCGGGTCGCCTCGCGTGAAGAATTTGTTACCGATCTGGCGGTCATTCCTGACGGTGCGACGCTTGTATTGCAGGCCGGCAAGCGTACCCTGTCTCTCAAGGCCGACGATCTCGAACATTACAAGGGTGAGCGCGGGCGCCGTGGCAACAAGCTGCCCCGTGGCTTCCAGCGGGTTGACGCGCTGTTGGTCGAAATACCCGGATAAGCCGGGTTAGACAGCCTGAACGGGTATTTTCGTGCCCGTTCGCGGTTGAAACACTGGAGTCGAGCCGCTATTTCGCGGATGATAGGCTCCTTGCGGTACCAGCGTGGCTGTGTATCCAAACGAATCTATATGAGTATCACTGCGGTTTGCCTTGTGGCGACCGCCTGGATGGGATGATGAAATTTCTGCGCCTTCCGTTGGTTCTGCTGTGTGGCGTGCTCGGATTGGCCGGTTGCAGCATGCACCAGCCGGTATCCCTGTATCAGCTCGACAGCGGTGAGCCTGGCCAACCCAAGCAAAGCGCTGGCATGGCGGTGGTGCTCGGCCCTGTGTCGATCGCCGATTACCTGCAACGCGAGACCCTGCTGCAGCGTCAGGCCGATGGTAGCCTGACCGCAGCCACCGATGGCCGTTGGGCCGGTAGCCTGTCGGCAGACATCGACCAGTTGCTGGTCCGTCAGCTGGCCTGGCGCCTGGACAGCCAGCGCGTGGTCCTGGCCCCGGCCAGCACCGGCTTTACCCCGGATGTACAGGTTCTGCTGTCGATTACCCGCCTGGACTCCGGTACCAACCAGCCAGCGATCCTCGACGCCCAGTGGCGCCTGCTGGACCGCCGTGGCCAGGTCCGTGACAACCGCATCGTGCACCTGGAGCAACAGCACCAGGGTAGCGAGTCTGCCCAGGTTCAAGCCCAGGGCCAGTTGCTGCAAAAGCTCGCCGAGCAGTTGAGCATTGCCTTGAAGCCGCTGGCCAATCAGCCTGCAGTGGTTGAAGAACAACCGAAGAAGGCCGCGCCGGTTCAGGTGCGTAAAGAGCCGGAGAAATCGAAGATTCCTTTGGCTACGCCGATTCGTACTGATCTGGAAGTGTTCCGCTTCTGAGTCGAGTGGTTACAAAAAGCCCGCAGTGATGCGGGCTTTTTTGTGGGCGCTCATCTTACCTGTGGGAGCTGGCTTGCCAGCGATCGGCCGTGAAGCGGTCGTAAGTCAGCCAGCACGGGTCTGTCCTCATCGCTGGCAAGCCAGCTCCCACAGGTCAGCAATAAAAAAGCCCGCATCACTGCGGGCTTTTTGTGTAGCAGGGGCTCAGCTCTTGACCCGGCGCTCATGCATCCGCGCCAATTGCCGCTCCAGCATCGACGGATACGGCTCCATCAAGCGCTCGACACAGCAGGCGCCTTCGGGGCTGGCGATCGGGCGAATGCGCGCGCGCTGGCGCACCAGGGCATCGTCGCTGATCTTGCGCTCGACCAGCAGCAGGTTGCGGCTGTGCTGCGACAGGGCCAGGGCGTCCTGGGCCTTTTCAGTCAGCAGCAGGTCGATCTGGCTCAGGCCGTGCAGGTCTTCACCCAGGGCCAGGCCCAGTTGCAACTGCAGGGTGATGCCGCTGTCAGCCACTTCGATCTGCAGGGCATGGCCCAGGGCGCGCAGCAGCTCGCCACAGCAGATGGCATTGGTGAGGTAGTCCTCGCCGCTGTCCTGGCTGTGGAACAACAGCAGGGTGCTGCCGTCGTTGAGCGTGTGCATTTCGCTTTCATACAGCGAGGCAGCCTGGTCGAGGCAGTCGCGGTAGCGTTCCAGCAGCTCGGTCAAGCGCGTGCGTGGCAGACGCCGTAGTTGCTCCTGGGAGCCCAGTTGCACCGCCAGCACGGCGCTGGCCTGTGGCTCGCGGTTGATCGGGGCAGCCGGGGCAGGGGCGGCGCTGTGGTCTTCGTCGAGCAGGTCGGCGAAGGCATCATCGCTGTCGTCATCCGCCGCAGGTTTTACCGGTTTGGCGGCCTTGCTCACGGCAGGTTGTTCGTCGAAGCTCGGGTCACGCAAGTTGCGCACTTCGAACTCCGGTTCATCCTCGTCGAAGGATTCTTCGGCTTCTTCTTCCGGCTCGACTTCCCGTGGCGGCGGGGCCAGGCGCGTGTGCAGCTGGCGCGCCAGGTCACCGATTTCATCCTGGCGCTCGATCGCCGGGGTGAACTCGTTGATGTCGCGCAGCCAGACCCGCAGCTGCAACAGCGGCGTGGAGATATAGCGACCCAGGCGCAGGCTCATGGCCAATGCCAGGGCCAGCAGGATACCGGCGAGGATGCCCATGCTCTGCAGGCTGATGGTCAGCGGTTGCTGGAACTGGCTCATGTCCAGGCTGATGCGCAGTTGCCCGGCAGTTACATCCTGGAAGGTGATCTTGGTCTGGTACAGGCCTTCGGCCTCGCCCAGCAGGCCGTTTTTCGGGCGCTGGCCGGCTTCGGCGAGGATCCGGTTGTCGACGCTGTAGATCGCCGCGTGGGCCACCAGCGGATTCTTCACCAGGTTGCCGAGCAACACGTTGAGGCTGAGGATGTCGTTGGACACCAGCAGCTCGGTGGCCGAGGTAGCAGTCTGGGTGGTCAGGCTCTGCCCAAGGGCATCGGCTTGCTCATGCATGGCCTCCTTGAACTGTAGGCCCATCACGCAGGCGTAGATCACCAGCGCCAGTGCCACCAGGAACACGTTATGGCAGGCGATACGCAGCGCCAGCGGTATTCGGCGTTGGCGCAGGGCGTGGAAGATCAGCAGGAAGAAGTTGTCGGTCTTAACGGGCGTGGGCCGGTTCACAGAGCGCGGCTCTTTATGTCGGAGAAGTTGCTGCGCAGTATAGCGAGCGCTCAGGGGCGGGCAAAGTATCGACTGCGCCCGATGGTCAGCGAAAATCGGTAGAATGCGCTTTTTTTCAATGAGTCGGAGCCCGTCTTGCGCGAAATCGTTCTGATTAACATCACCGGTGAAGACCGCCCGGGTCTTACCGCGGCCATCACCGGCGTCCTGGCCCAGGGTGGTGTGAACATCCTCGACATCGGTCAGGCGGTGATTCACGACACCCTGTCCTTTGGCATCCTGGTCGAAATCCCGGATACCGAGAAGGCCTCATCGGTGCTCAAGAACATCCTGTTTGCGGGCTACGAACTCGACCAGCAGGTACGTTTTACCCCGGTTTCCGAAGCCGACTACCAGAATTGGGTCGAAGGTCAGGGCAAGGCCCGACATATCGTCACCCTGCTGACCCGCAAGGTCACTGCCGAACAATTGCAGCGCGTCAGCTCGATCACGGCCAAGTACGGTCTGAATATCGACCATATCGATCGCCTGTCGGGTCGTGTGGCACTGGATACGCCGGCTGAGCAGAGCAAGGGCTGCATCGAGTTCTCGGTACGTGGCGAGCCGGCTGATCCGCAGGCCCTGCGCGCCGAGTTCCTCAGCGTCGCCCAGGAACTGAACGTCGACATCGCCTTCCAGCAGGATTCGCTGTTCCGTCGCAACCGCCGCCTGGCGGTGTTCGACATGGACTCGACGTTGATCGAAGCCGAAGTCATTGACGAGCTGGCCAAGGCCGCCGGTGTAGGCGAGCAGGTTTCCGAAATCACCGAGCGGGCCATGCGCGGCGAGCTGGATTTCCGTGCCAGCTTCAAGGAGCGCCTGGCGCTGCTCAAGGGTCTGGACGTTGGCGTACTGGACGAGATCGGTGCTTCGCTGCGCCTGACCGAAGGCGCCGAGACGCTGTTCGCCGAGCTCAAGCGCCTGGGCTACAAGACGGCCATCCTCTCCGGCGGCTTCACCTATTTTGCCAAGCAACTGCAAGCCAAGCTGGGCATCGATTATGTGTTCGCCAACGAGCTGGAAGTGGTCGATGGCAAGGTAACGGGTGTGGCGGTCGAGCCGATCGTCGATGCCCAGCGCAAAGCCGACCTGCTTGGCGAGCTGGCGCGCAAGGAAGGCCTGCAGATGGAGCAGACCATTGCCGTCGGTGACGGCGCCAACGACCTGCCGATGCTGGCGATTGCCGGCCTGGGCGTGGCTTTCCGGGCCAAGCCGCTGGTCAAGCAGTCGGCCAAGCAGGCGATCTCGACCCTCGGCCTGGATGGTGTGCTGTACCTGTTGGGTTTCCGGGATCGCGACGGTCGCGTCTGACGGACCAGGCGTCACCGATTTGGTTTTACCGGCCTCATCGCGGGGCAAGCCCGCTCCCACAGGTATTAAAAAGCCCGCATTGATGCGGGCTTTTTCATTTTCAGGCTTGTGCTGGCAGTGCCAGGCGCTGGCCCATGCTCACCGCCGAGCTGGCGCCAAGTTCTTCGGCCCACTTCACTTGCTCTGGCCCGAACAGCACGACAGCAGTCGAACCCAGCTTGAAACGGCCCAGTTCGGCGCCTTTTTCCAGATGGATCGGCGCACGGCTGGCTTCGTCGTAGCGCACGGTTTTCAGTTCACGCTTGGGTGGCGTGACCAGCCCAGCCCAGACGGTTTCGATCGAGGCGACGATCATCGCGCCCACCAGCACCACGGCCATCGGCCCGCGTTCGGTATCGAACAGGCAGACGACTCGCTCGTTGCGGGCGAACAGTTCCGGAACGTTTTCGGCAGTGGTCTGGTTGACCGAGAACAGCCGGCCCGGCACGTAGATCATCTCGCGCAGGGTGCCGGCCAGCGGCATATGCACGCGGTGGTAGTCCTTGGGCGACAGGTAGATGGTAGCGAACTCGCCACCCATGAACGGCGCGGCATTGGCAGGGTCGCCGCCCAGCAGTTCCAGGGCGCTGAAGCTGTGGCCCTTGGCCTGGAAGATGCGGCCGTGCTCGATCGGGCCGAGCTGGCTGACGGCACCGTCGGCCGGGCAGAGGATCGCCCCCGGGGTTTCGTCCAGCGGACGCGCACCCGGCTTGAGGGCGCGGGTGAAGAAGGCGTTGAAGTGCTCGTAGGCGGTGACGTCTTCGACCAGGGCCTGGGACATGTCCACCTGGTAGCGCTTGGCGAACCAGCTGGTGAAGGCGTTCTTGAACCAGCGCACGCGGCATTCGGCGATGCAGCCGGCCAGGCGCGAGAGCAGGTGGTGAGGCAGCAGGTACTGGCTGATGATGAACAAGCGGGATTTCATTAGGTTTCCTTAAACTTCGACAGGGGTGTCGGGGTGGTTGCCCCATTCGCCCCAGGATCCGGCATAGGCTTTGACCCGAGGGTAGCCCAGATGCTTGGCCACCAGGTAGGTAAAGCCGGAACGGTGATGAGTCTGGCAGTGGGTGACCACTTCCTTGTCTTTGCTGATGCCGAGCTGTTCGAGGATCTCGGGCATGTCCTTGCGGATGCGCAGGGCATCGTTCATGTCCATGCCGGCGGTCCACTCGAAATTGACTGCGCCGGGAATGTGCCCGCCCTTGGCAGCCAGGACTTTCTCGCCCCGGTACTCAGCCGGGCTGCGCGCGTCCCAGATCGCCAGGTCGGCGGCGCCGAGGCGGCTTTGCAGGTATTCGCGGGTGGCCGTTGGCTCTTCGTGCAGGGTCAGGTTGAGCGTGCCGCTGGCATTGGCCGGTACTTCAGTGCTGAGGGTGCTCGCCGGCCACGCCTGAGCGCCACCGTTGAGGTAGTGGTAACGGCAATGACCGATGACATCCAGCAACCAGATGAAGCGCCCGGCCCAGCCGCCGCCTTCGTCGTCATAGACCACGTAGACCGCATTGGCGTTATGGCCGAGCTCGGCAAACAGTTTTTCCAGGTCGGCCTTGGCCGGCAACAGGCCCGGCGCTGGAGGCTGGCCCAGCTGCGTGCGCTTCGGGTCGACGAAGCGTGCACCGGGAATATGCCCGCTGGCGTAGCGGTTAACGCTGGTCAGGTCGACCAGGATCAGCTCTGGCGCATCCAGCCGGGCTTGCAGGTCAGCCGGCTCGATTACCAGGGGCAAGCCAGAAAAGTCAGTCATCCAGAGTCTCCAGAGCGGAACAGAGGGGGCGATTGTAGCGCATGGCTCAGGCGCTGCGGTTGCTGAAGGCGGTCAGGGCCCGCTCGATACATTGCGCAGTTTTGCCGAAGGCTTGCACGCTGACGTCCGCCAATGGCTTGCCGCCCTGGTCGGCGACCAGCAGCATCACCCCCCGGCCATTGCTCGACAATGAGCGCAGCAACAGGTGCTCGCTGCGAAACAGTGCGCGCAGGCTGGCCGGCAGCAGGGCCGAGAACTGGGCGTGGTTTTCCGGGGTCAGGCGCAGTTGCGCCGATTTGCTCAACAAGCGTTGCAGCAATTTGCTCTGGTCGATGGGCAGCACCAGGCTGGCGGCATCTGCCGGCACGCCGGCAATCTGATGGACCCGCAACTGGCTCTGGGTCTTGTCGGTCATCAGCAGCATCACCCGCTGCATGCCGCAGGCGATCAGGGCGTCGCGGGCAAGGGTGGTCAGGTGGATGGCATTGCTGAACGGGCTGGGCTCGGCCAGCAACTCGCCGCAGAGCTTGCGCCAGATACCCAGGGCTTGAGCCGAAGGGGGCGCAGGGGCGATCTGACCTTGGTGCAGGCGTTGCTGATGCCAAGGCCAGAGCAGGGATTCGGCCGGGTGGAACAGGCCTGGGCAGGCGTGATGACGGGCGCTGATCGCGGCTTGTTGGTGCACCAGTTGCTGCACGTCGTCCAGCGGAGTTTGCAGGTAAAGGCTGGTGAGCAATTGCCAGCGCTGCACGTGCGGATTGGTCCAGCCCACCTGCGCGGCCAGGGCCAGGCCGTTGGCCAGTAGCACGGTATTGGCCGGCTGATTGAACCAGCGGCGCAAGCTCGGCTGATCGTCGAGGTGCTGTTGCTGGTGCAGACTGTCCTGGTCACGGGCGATGAGGATCGCCTGGGCCAGTAACCGGCGCTCTTCCTGGAGCAAATGGTAACCGCGTGTTACCCAGTCCGGCAGGCGCCAGTGTTCCGCCAGGGCCTTGCACAGGCTCATGACCCGGACGCCGAACAGCTCTATTTCCACCCTGGGTGCCGATTCGCCCCTATGCACCACGCGCAGCTCCCACTCATCAAGGAGCTTGGGATGAGTCAGCGCCAGCGGCCACAGCGGCGAGAGGAACAACAGGCTGCCCCAGTGAATCTCTTGCCACAGGCGCGCCAGGCGGCTGGCGAACAGGCCGTTGGCTTGCTGGCTGGCATGCTGGCTGACAACCTGCAACTGACGCAGGGTTGGCGCAATCTCGCCCTCGGGCATGGCCGGCAGGCGTTCCAGCAACTCCGCCGTGCGCGCCAGGCCCAGGCGGTTGAGCGCGACCTCCAGGCTCTCGGCTGCCTCGCCGGTGCTGGTATTGCTGTGGTGGTTGGCCTCACGCATGACACTGAGCACCAGTGCCGGGCTGTCCTGCATCAGTTCGGCGATGTCGCGCAACGAGCGGCGGCTATCGCCGATGGCGATTTTTACCCGCTCGTAACTGGCCAGCGGAACTGGCAAGCGTACGCTGTCGAGGAGCTTGACCCAGGCATCGAGTGTTTTTGGTGTTTGACTTGGCACGATGGTTTCAATAGGCATGCTGGAGGTAGGCCGAACTGGCTTTTCGCCTTGACTGACTATAGTCTGGCGCAGTTCTGCCGATAAGTAGAAGAAGAGTTTTTTTAACTTCCGCTCACGACCCTGACCACGACAGTAAGTGCTTTCTATCTATGGCTAAAATTATCGGCATCATCGTCGTATTCGCGAGTGTGCTCGGCGGATATGTACTTTCCCACGGCAAGATTGCGGCCCTGATCCAGCCTTTCGAAGTGCTGATTATCGGTGGCGCTGCATTCGGTGCGTTCCTCCAGGCCAACCCTGGCTACATGACCATGCATGTAGTCAAGAAGTCGCTGAAGATGTTCGGCACGCGTTTTACCCACACCTTCTATATCGAGGTGTTGGGCCTGGTCTACGAGATTCTCAACAAATCCCGTCGCGAAGGCATGATGGCGATCGAAGCCGATATCGAAGACGCCGCTGCCAGCCCGATTTTCGCCAAGTATCCGGCGGTACTGGGTGATGAACGCATGACCGCGTTCATCTGTGACTACCTGCGCATCATGTCCACCGGCAACATGGCCCCGCACGAGCTTGAGGGCCTGTTCGACATGGAGCTGCTGAGCATGAAGGAAGAACTCGAGCACCCGTCCCATGCCGTCAACGGCATCGCCGACGGCATGCCGGGTTTCGGTATCGTTGCCGCGGTACTGGGGATCGTGGTGACCATGGCCTCGCTGGGCGATGGCGACCAGAAGTCCATCGGCCTGCACGTCGGTGCAGCGCTGGTCGGTACCTTCTTCGGTATTCTCGCCGCGTACGGTTTCTTCGGCCCGCTGGCCACGTCCTTGCGCCATGACGCCAAGGAAGAGCTGAACGTCTATGAGGCGATCAAGGCCTCGCTGGTGGCTTCGGCCTCGGGCATGCCGCCATCGCTGGCCGTGGAATTCGGGCGCAAGGTGCTTTTCCCTGCCCACCGCCCGAGCTTCGCCGAGCTGGAACAAGCAGTTCGCGGTCGCTAAGCCATGGAAAATAATCAGCCCATTATCGTCAAGCGCATCAAGCGCTTTGGCGACGGCCACCACGGTGGCGCCTGGAAGATTGCCTTCGCCGACTTTGCCACGGCGATGATGGCGTTCTTCCTGGTGCTGTGGCTGCTGTCGACGGCCACGCCCGAGCAGAAGATTGCCATTGCCGGCTATTTCAAGGACCCGATCGGTTTCTCCGAAAGCGGTACACCCTACATCATCGATCTGGGCGGTTCGCCCCAACTCGCCCCGGAAAAGACCATTAACCCGGAAGTGAAGTCCGAGCCGACACCTGACACCAGCCTGCAGCTGGACCAGGACAAGGTCGAGAGCATGGCCGAGCAGGTCGAGCGCGAGCGCCTGGAATTGCTGCTGCAGGAGCTGCAGAACAAGGTCGAAGAGAACCCGCAGCTGCAGAAGTTCAAGGACCAGATTCTCTTCGAGATCACCCAGGACGGGCTGCGCATCCAGATCATGGACGCCGAGAACCGGCCGATGTTCGACCTTGGCAGCGCGCGCTTGCAGCCGTACTTCGAGGACATCCTGCTGGCGATGGCCGATACCATCAAGGCGGTGCCGAACAAGATCAGCATCAGTGGCCATACCGATGCCAAGCCGTACGCCGGTACTGGTGACTTCGGCAACTGGGAGCTGTCGGCCAACCGCGCCAACGCGGCCCGTCGCGCGCTGGTCGCCGGTGGCTACCCGGATACCCAGGTGGCGCGGGTGGTGGGCTATGCCTCGTCGTCGTTGTTCGACCGGCAGAACCCGCTCAATCCGGTCAACCGCCGTATCGACATCATCGTCCTGACCAAGAAGGCCCAGCGCACCATCGAAGGCGAGCAGAACCAGCCTGCCGCCCCCGATGCCGCACAGCCAGGCACCGCGACGCCGGCACCGGGTGCAACGCAAGAGCAGGCCCCGGCGGCCGAGCCCGAGCCGATGCAGCCACGGGAGTTGCGTCAGAAGCTGAACATCTTCGAAGACGGCGTGTTGAAGATGGACGAAAACAAGCAGTAAGCCTGCTTGCGTGAAAACGCCCGTGCGCAGCGATGCCCACGGGCGTTTTTTTGCGCTACAGGCTAGAAGCCGCGGCGGATCTTGGCCTTCAGGTCGGCATGGAAGAAGTCGGCGTTGGAGCGGTTGGTGGCATTGGCCTCGCAGGCTTCACTGTCGATGGAGCGCTTGAAGGTCTGCTCGTCATGGTAGGCGCGAACGTACAGGTCGATGTGTTCGCGGTTGGTCATGGTTGGCCACTTTTCCAGATACGCCGGCAATGTAGCCTCTGCGCACTGGTAGAAGGCTACCCGGCGGTTGACCAGGGTGGCGGCGCCGAGCTGGAAGGGTACCCACCAGGCATCGGCGGTCTCGGGGGCGAGCACGGCGATCAGATGAGTGCACTGGCTGATGTTGCGGCGGATGATGCCGCTGATATCGTCGGTGGTCTGCTGCGCCCCACTGTCGAACAGGTCCAGTTGGGTACTGATGCCTTCGAGCTTGAGCCGTTCATTGATAATGAAGGCGTCCAGGCGTTCGCTGTGGCGATAACTGATAAAGACTGGCATCAGTAGTGCCCTCCCACGCTGGAGGGAGTGGCATCGATGCGCAAAAGCTGAATTGTCATGGTTGATTCCTTTCATACGCAGGGCATGGGTTGATTCGCTTCATGGCGGCGAATCTTGAAAGGTGACAATCAGCGAAAGTCTTCCGGACAGCAAGGTACGACCAACAAACAAGATGCGCCCTACTTGTTTGGGTAAAAAGTCCTACAGGCTGGTCCTACAAAACAGCAGGTTGAGGCTCGTTTCCGAGCCCCATGCGTTTCAGTAGCTGTCTTGCGGCAGGCTGGCGATGATCGAGCGATAGCTGTTCATCCGCTGTTGTTGCACGCGGCCGTCTTCGAGGGCCTTGAGCAGGGCGCAACCGGGCTCGCGGTCGTGTTTGCAGTCGCGGAAGCGGCAGGTGCCGAGCAGGTCGGTGAACTCGATGAAGCCGGCTTCGACATCGGCGCGGCTGACATGGCCCAGGCCGAATTCGCGGATGCCCGGGGAGTCGATCAGTTCGCCACCACCGGGGAAGTGGTAAAGACGGGCGGTGGTAGTGGTGTGGGTACCCTGGCCGGACCATTCCGACAGATCACCGACGCGGGTCTGCACTTCAGGTAACAGGCTGTTGACCAGCGACGACTTGCCAACCCCGGACTGTCCGACAAACACGCTGATATGGCCGTCGAGCTGTGCCTGCAACTGCGCCATGCCATTGCCGTGGTGGGCCGACACTTCCAGTAGCGGGTAGCCGAGCTGCCGGTACACCGCCAGCAATGCATTGAGTGCCGGAGCATTCTGCTCGTCGATCAGGTCCGCCTTGTTCAGCAGCAGCAAGGGCCGGATGCCGGCATGTTCGGCCGCTACCAGATAGCGGTCGATCAGGTTGGCATGAGGTTCCGGTGCCGGTGCGAAAACGATCACGATCAGGTCGACGTTGGCCGCCACCGGCTTGAGCTGGCCGCGGCTGTCCGGGCGGCACAACTCGGTGTGGCGCGGCAACTGCGCTACGATCACGCCAATGCCCTGGTTGCCCGCACGCCACACCACCTTGTCGCCAGTCACCAGCGCCGGCAGGTTGGCCCGCAGGTGGCAACGGAACACCAGGCCGGCAACGTCGCCGTCCTGGGCTTCGACTTCGACCTGCACGCCAAAGTGGGCGATGACCAGGCCCAGTTGTTCCGGGCCGAGGTCGCCGCCTTCGAGCTCCTTCAGGGTCTGTTGTTCGCGTTTGGCGGCGCGGGCAGCGCGTTCACCCTGGATTTTTTCGATGCGCCAGTTCTGGCGTCGATTGAGCTGGCGTTTGGCCATGAAGGTTCCGTGTTCGGGAGGCAATATTTAACGGCGGGGAGTTTAGCACGCTCCACTAGGCTAAACTGCGCACCTACCGAGGAGCAGAATCATGCAGAACCCACAGAACCTGATCTGGATCGACCTGGAAATGACCGGTCTGGATCCGGATCAAGACGTCATTATCGAAATGGCCACCATCGTCACCGACAGCGACCTCAACACCCTGGCTGAAGGCCCGGTGATCGCTATCCACCACAGTGACGAGGTGCTGGCGCGCATGGATGAGTGGAACACTCGCACCCACGGCGCCTCCGGCCTGACCCAACGGGTCAAGGACAGCAAGGTCAGCATGGCCGAAGCCGAGGCCCGGACCATCGCCTTCCTGGAGCAGTGGGTAGCGAAGGGCAAGTCGCCGATCTGTGGCAACAGCATCTGCCAGGACCGCCGGTTCCTCTACCGCCACATGCGCAACCTGGAAAACTACTTCCACTACCGCAACCTCGACGTTTCGACCCTCAAGGAGCTGGCGGCACGCTGGGCCCCGGAAGTGCGCGACAGCTTCAAGAAGGGTGGCACCCACCTGGCACTGGACGATATTCGCGAGTCGATCAACGAACTGCGCCATTATCGCGAGCACTTCATCAAGTTCTGAGTGCAGCGCCGCCGGCTTGTACAGACAATCCGCGCGGCGCCCCCTTTTGGTGCCTGTGGCAACTGGTTAGACTGCGCGCCCCTTTGCACGGATCTGCGCCATGTTGTTGATGCTCTACCTCATTGCTATCACCGCCGAAGCCATGACCGGTGCACTGTCTGCTGGCCGTCGCGGCATGGACTGGTTCGGTGTGGTGCTGATCGCCTGCATCACCGCTCTGGGTGGTGGCTCGGTGCGCGACGTGCTGCTGGGGCATTACCCGCTGACCTGGGTCAAGCACCCGGAATACCTGGTGCTGACCAGTTTCGCGGCGCTGATGACCATCTTTATTGCGCCGCTGATGCGCCACCTGCGCTCACTGTTCCTGGTGCTCGATGCCCTGGGGCTGGTGGCCTTCACCCTGATTGGCTGCATGACCGCGCTGGAAATGGGCCAGGGCATGCTGGTGGCATCGATCAGCGGGGTGATTACCGGGGTGTTTGGCGGCATTCTTCGGGATATCTTCTGTAACGATATTCCGCTGATCTTCCGCCGCGAGTTGTATGCCAGTGTGTCGTTCGCTGCGGCCTGGTTCTATCTGGGCTGTGTGTACTTCAATGTGCCGGGCGAGCAGGCGATTCTGCTGACCTTGTTTGGCGGCTTCCTGCTACGGCTGCTGGCGATTCGGTTCCACTGGGAAATGCCGAAGTTTCATTACAACGACGAGCATTGAGTCGATAACCGTATCGCGGGGCAAGCCCGCTCCTACAGGCCGGGGCTAATCCCTGTGGGAGCGGGCTTGCCCCGCGAAGAGTGCTGCGCCAGCGCCCACTCCACATGCTCACGCACCAGCTCCGACGGAAAATCCTGCCGCGCCTTGAGCGCCTCCAGTACCTGGATAGTCGACGGCGCATTGCCCAAGCCCACCGCCAGGTTGCGCAACCAGCGCTCATAACCGGCACGGCGCAGCGGTGAGCCTTCGGTGCTGTCGAGGAAGGTCTGCTCATCCCACATGAACAGCTCGGCAAGCCCGGCGCTATCGAGGTTGTGCCGGGGCTTGAAGTCGCTCTCGCCGGTAGGGCGGGCAAAACGGTTCCACGGGCAGACAATCTGGCAGTCGTCGCAACCGAACACCCGATTACCGATCAACGGTCGCAGCTCTTCGGGGATCGCGCTTTTCAGCTCGATGGTCAGGTACGAGATACAGCGCCTGGCATCCAGCACATACGGGCCAACAAAGGCCTGGGTCGGGCAGATGTCCAGGCAGGCGCTGCAGCGCCCGCAATGTTCGCTGGCCTGCGGTGGGTCGACCGGCAGCGGCATATCGACGAACAGTTCGGCGAGAAAGAAGTAACTCCCGGCCTTGCGATTGAGCAGCAGGGTGTTCTTGCCGATCCAGCCCAGCCCGGCCTGCTCGGCAATGGCCTTTTCCAGCACCGGGGCGCTGTCGACAAAAGCACGAAAGCCAAACGGGCCTATGTCCTTCTGGATGCGCTCGGCCAGGTGTTGCACGCGTTTGCGCACCAGCTTGTGGTAATCGCGACCCAGGGCGTAACGGGAGATGTAGGCCTTCTCCGGTTGGGCCAGTTGCTGGGCCATGCGCGTGTCGCCCGGCAGGTAGTCCATGCGCAGCGAGACCACGCGCAAGGTGCCTGGCACCAGCTCATCCGGGTGCGAGCGCTTGCTGCCGTGGGCGCCCATGTAGTCCATTTCGCCGTGGTAGCCGGCTTCGAGCCAGCGTTCCAGGTGTTTTTCGTGCTCGCCCAGGTCTACCCCGGCGATGCCGACATGGGCAAAGCCAAGCTCTCGGCCCCAATCCTTGATCGATTGGGCCAGTGCGGGTAGGTCGGGGGCAGAAGCAGGCATGGGAATAAGGCAATACGGACTCAGGTGCGTATAATTCTGCCAGACATCAGAGCCTTTGACCCATGCCTCAGACCAAACACCCCACAAACGAGCCGCATCGGCTCACCAGCGTCACCCTTGCGCCCCTGGCACCACGTCATGCCGGCGCTCATAAAGGCGACTTCGGCCATGTGCTGGTGGTCGGTGGTGATCGCGGTACCGGCGGCGCGGCGCTGCTCAGTGCCGAAGCCGCTTTGCGCTGCGGCGCCGGGCTGGTGTCGCTGGTTACCCGGCCTGAGCATGTGCCCGCGGCCATGGCCCGCTTGCCCGAGGTGATGAGCCTGGGCGTGCATTCGGCCAATCAATTGATGACGCCGATCGAGCGGGCTTCGGTGCTGGTGGTTGGCCCTGGCCTCGGCCAAGCGGCCTGGGGGCGCAGCCTGTTGTCGGCGGTGTCCAGCAGCCAGGTGCCACAGGTGTGGGACGCCGATGCCCTCAACCTGCTGGCTTGCACGCCCTTGCCGCTGCCCAAAGGCAGCATCATTACCCCGCATCCGTGGGAGGCCGCTCGTCTGCTTGGTGTATCCACCGAAGCCGTGCAGGCCGACCGGCCTGGCGCGGCGCGCAAACTCGCGCGCAAATATGCGGTCGTATGTGTGCTGAAAGGCTCTGGCACCCTGGTGGCCGATCCGGCGGGGCAACTGGCGCTCTGCTCGCGTGGTCATCCGGCGATGGCTGGCGCCGGCCTGGGTGATGTGCTCAGTGGTGTGCTCGGCGCCTTGCTGGCCCAGGGCATGTCGGCCTGGGAAGCGGCCTGCCTGGGCGTCTGGCTGCATGCCTGCGCCGGCGAGCGCCTGGGCGTTCAGGGCCGTGGCCTGGCGGCCAGCGATATGGCCCCGGCAATTCGTCAGTTATTGGAGGAACATTCAGCGTGTCTGGCATAACCCTGTTTTTGGCCGATGAAGAGGCCATGGTCCACTTCGGCAACCGCATTGCCCAAGTGACCCAAGGTCACGGCGTGATTTTTCTCGAAGGGGACCTGGGGGCCGGCAAGACCACCCTGTCGCGAGGCATTATTCGTGGCCTTGGGCACCAAGGCGCAGTAAAAAGTCCTACCTTTACAGTGGTTGAGCCTTACGAGATTGGCGACATCCGCGCCTTCCATTTCGACCTCTACCGTCTGGTCGATCCGGAGGAGCTGGAGTTCATGGGCATCCGCGATTACTTCGAAGATGACGCCCTGTGCCTGTTCGAATGGCCCCAAAAAGGGGCGGGCATTTTGCCAAAGCCCGACCTGACCATTACCATAAGCCCCCAGGCGAGCGGTCGTTCGCTCAACCTGTCGCCGCAGGGGGCACGTGGCGAAGCCTGGTGTGCCGCTCTGGCCTTGGAATTCAAATAGAAAATGGGGATAGGTATGCGCATTCGCGCACTGGTTTCTGTCGTAGGACTGCTGCTTACGGCAGTAGCCGTGGACGCTCTGGCCGTTACGCAAGTCAAAAGTATGCGTTTATGGCGAGCGCCGGATAACACACGGCTGGTCTTCGACCTCTCGGGCCCTGTGCAGCACAGCGTATTTACCCTGACCGCCCCGGATCGCCTGGTGATCGACATCAATGGCGCGACCCTGGCCGCGCCGCTTTCAGTGTCCACCTCCAACACCCCGATTACCAGCGTGCGCTCGGCCCAGCGTACGCCCACCGACCTGCGCGTGGTGGTTGACCTCAAGAAGTCGGTGACGCCCAAGAGCTTCACCCTGGCGCCCAACGCGCAGTACGGCAACCGCCTGGTGGTCGATCTGTTCGACCAGGAGGCCGACGCCGTCACCCCGCCGCCGACCCCGCCGGTCGCCACCACGCCTGCGGTGCCGGTGACTCCGGCACAACCGGCGATCAAGCTGACCCCGGTGCCCAATGGCAAGCGTGACATCGTCATCGCCATCGACGCCGGTCACGGCGGTGAAGACCCGGGGGCTTCCGGCTCGCGCGGCCAACACGAAAAAGACATCGTCCTGGCCATCGCCAAGGAACTGCAGCGCCAGATCAACTCCGAGAAGGGCTTCCGCGCCGAGCTGACGCGTACCGGCGACTACTTCATCCCGCTGCGTAAGCGCACCGAGATTGCCCGCAAGAAGGGCGCCGACCTGTTCATTTCGATCCACGCTGACGCCGCGCCGTCCAAGGCCGCGTTTGGTGCCTCGGTGTTCGCCTTGTCCGATCGCGGTGCCACCTCGGAAACCGCGCGCTGGCTGGCCGACAGCGAAAACCGCTCCGACCTGATCGGTGGTGCCGGCAACGTCAGCCTCGATGACAAGGACCGCATGCTCGCCGGTGTGCTGCTCGACCTGTCGATGACCGCTTCGCTGAGCTCCAGCCTCAACGTCGGGCAGAAGGTCCTGGGCAACATGGGCCGTATCACGCCGCTGCACAAGCAGCGCGTCGAACAGGCCGGGTTCATGGTGCTGAAATCGCCGGACATCCCGTCGATCCTGGTGGAAACCGGCTTTATCTCCAACGCCAACGAGGCCGCCAAGCTGGCCACCCCGAGCCACCAGCAGTCCCTCGCCCGCTCGATTCACAGTGGCGTGCGCCAGTTCTTCCAGCAGAACCCGCCGCCGGGCACTTATGTCGCCTGGCTGCGTGACAGCGGCAAGATTGCCCAGGGCCCACGCGAGCATTCGGTGCGCCCGGGCGAGACGTTGGCGATGATCGCCGTGCGCTATCAGGTCAGCGTTGCCAGCCTGCGCAGCGCCAACAGCCTGAAGACCGATGAGCTGAAAGTCGGCCAGCACCTGAACATCCCGACCACGGCACTGGCGGCCCAGCAATGAGCAGCAGTGCCCGGATCGAGCTGCTCAGCCCGCGGCTGGCCAACCAGATTGCTGCTGGTGAGGTAGTCGAGCGCCCGGCCTCGGTAATCAAGGAGCTGCTGGAAAACAGCCTGGACTCCGGTGCCAAACGCATCGACGTCGAAGTCGAGCAGGGCGGCGTCAAGTTGCTGCGGGTGCGCGACGACGGTGGCGGTATCGCTGCCGATGACCTGCCGCTGGCCCTGGCCCGGCACGCCACCAGCAAGATCCGCGACCTGGAAGACCTCGAGCGGGTCATGAGCCTGGGCTTTCGTGGTGAGGCCCTGGCCTCGATCAGTTCGGTCGCCCGCCTGACCCTGACCTCGCGCACCCGTGACGCCGAGCAGGCCTGGCAGGTGGAAACCGAAGGCCGCGACATGGCCCCGCGGGTGCAGCCTGCGGCGCATCCGGTCGGCACCTCGGTGGAAGTGCGCGACCTGTTCTTCAATACTCCAGCCCGGCGCAAGTTCCTCAAGACCGAGAAAACTGAATTCGATCACCTGCAGGAAGTGATCCGGCGCCTGGCGCTGGCGCGTTTCGACGTGGGTTTTCACCTGCGTCACAACGGCAAAAGCATTCTCAGCCTGCACGAAGCCCATGACGACACTGCTCGCGCTCGCCGCGTAGCCGCTATTTGTGGCCCGGGCTTCCTTGAGCAGGCGCTGCCGATCGAAGTCGAGCGCAACGGCTTGCACCTGTGGGGCTGGGTCGGCCTGCCGACCTTCTCGCGCAGTCAGGCCGACCTCCAGTACTTCTTCGTCAACGGCCGCGCAGTGCGCGACAAGCTAGTCGCCCACGCCGTGCGCCAGGCTTATCGCGACGTGCTGTTCAACGGTCGGCACCCGACCTTTGTGCTGTTTCTCGAAGTCGACCCGACAGGCGTCGACGTCAACGTGCACCCGACCAAGCACGAAGTGCGCTTCCGTGACGGGCGCATGGTTCACGACTTTCTATACGGCACCTTGCACCGCGCCTTGGCCGATGTGCGCCCGGAAGACCAGTTGGCCGCGCCTGCTGCGACCGGCGAGATCGTCCGTCCCAGCGGCATTCAGGCGGGTGAGTTCGGGCCTCAGGGCGAGATGCGCCTGGCCGCCAATCTGCTCGAGCAGCCGCCTGCCGAGCCAGGCCTGCGCCCGTCCCTGGGCAGCAATGGCAGTGGCGCTGGCTATCAGTATCAGTACACACCGCGGCCAGCCCAGGCATTGCCTGCGGCCGAAGCCCAGGGTGTGTACCGTGAGTTCTTTGCCCCACTGAACGATGCCGCGCCTGCTGCATTGCCCGAAGGCCAGGGCGACATCCCGCCTCTGGGTTACGCCCTGGCCCAGCTCAAGGGCATCTATATCCTTGCCGAAAACGCCGTCGGCCTGGTGCTGGTTGACATGCACGCCGCCCATGAGCGGATCATGTACGAGCGCCTCAAGATGGCCATGGCCAGCGAAGGCCTCAGCGGCCAACCGCTGCTGGTGCCGGAATCCCTGGCCTTGAGCCAGCGCGAAGCCGATTGCGCCGAAGAGCACGCCGAGTGGTTCCAGCGCCTGGGCTTCGAGTTGCAGCGCCTGGGCCCGGAAAGCCTGGCGATCCGGCAGATTCCAGCGCTGCTCAAGCAAGCCGAGGCCAATCGCCTGGTTCAGGATGTACTGGCGGACCTGATGGAATACGGCACCAGCGACCGTATTCAGGCGCACCTGAACGAACTGCTCGGGACCATGGCCTGCCACGGCGCGATCCGCGCCAACCGGCGCCTGGCCATCCCGGAAATGAACGGCCTGCTGCGCGACATGGAAAACACCGAGCGCAGCGGTCAATGCAACCATGGCCGACCGACCTGGACCCAGATGGGCCTGGACGATCTGGACAAACTGTTCCTGCGCGGTCGATGACATGAGTGGCAAACCTCCAGCGATATTCCTCATGGGCCCGACTGCGGCGGGCAAGACCGACCTTGCCATCGAGCTGACCAAGGTCCTGCCATGCGAGCTGATCAGTGTCGACTCGGCGCTGGTCTACCGTGGCATGGACATTGGCACCGCCAAACCGTCCAAAGAGATTCTGGCTGCCCATCCGCATCGCTTGATCGACATCCTTGACCCGGCTGAAAGCTATTCGGCCGCCGATTTTCGTCGCGATGCGCTGGAGGCCATGGCCGATATCACCGCGCGCGGCAAAATCCCCCTGCTGGTCGGCGGCACCATGCTTTATTACAAGGCATTGCTCGAAGGCCTGGCAGACATGCCGGCGGCTGACCCGCAGGTGCGTGCCGAACTCGAAGACGAGGTCCAGCGCCTCGGCTTGCACGCCCTGCACCAGCAACTGGCGGCGGTCGATCCGGAATCGGCGGCGCGTATTCATCCCAATGACCCGCAGCGGCTGATCCGCGCGCTGGAGGTCTACCGGGTCAGCGGCCTGACGATGACGTCACATCGCCAGCGTCAATCCGCGGAAAGTAGCGCCGCAGGCACGTCCGCAGCGGGCCAATTGCCCTATACTGTCGCCAGCCTGGCCATTGCGCCTGCCGATCGACACGTATTGCACGAGCGGATTGCGCTAAGATTCGGGCAAATGCTGGAACAGGGCTTCGTTGACGAGGTCCGATTGCTGCGAGCCAGAAGTGACTTGCATGCGGGGCTGCCGTCTATACGGGCGGTTGGTTATCGCCAGGTCTGGGATCACCTTGATGGCAAGTTGACTTCAGTGGAAATGCAGGAGCGCGGCATTATTGCCACTCGCCAATTGGCGAAGCGGCAGTTCACCTGGTTGCGTAGTTGGGCTGACCTGCACTGGTTGGACAGCCTGGCCTGCGACAATCTGTCTCGCACCTTGAAATACCTTGGATCGGTCTCCATATTGAGCTGAGTCCTTGCAATAGCCGTCTATCCTTGGGGTGGGGCGGCTTGAGCCATCAGTTTTTCTTTGATTTTTTTACTATTGATCCTTACAGGAGTGCGGCATATGTCAAAAGGGCATTCGCTACAAGACCCTTACTTGAATACTTTGAGAAAAGAAAAAGTTGGGGTTTCGATCTATCTGGTTAACGGTATCAAGCTGCAAGGCACGATCGAATCCTTCGACCAGTTCGTGATTCTGCTGAAGAACACCGTCAGCCAGATGGTTTACAAGCACGCCATCTCGACAGTTGTCCCTGTGCGTCCGATCCGTCTGCCTAGCGCAACCGAATCAGAGCAAGGCGACGCTGAGCCAGGTAACGCCTGATAGGAGTCTGCTTTGTTCTTTGAGCGCCACGGTGGTGGTGAACGGGCAGTCCTCGTTCACTTGGAAGGTCAGAACCCTGAGGCGCGCGAAGATCCGCAGGAGTTTCAGGAGCTGGCACTGTCGGCTGGGGCCGATATTGTCGCGTTCGCCAATGTGGCGCGACATCAGCCCACCGCCAAATACCTGATTGGCAGCGGCAAGGTCGAAGAGTTACGCGACCTGGTCAACGCCGAACAGGTAGATTTGGTGATTTTCAATCACACCCTCACCCCCAGTCAGGAACGTAACCTCGAACGAGTCTTCGAGTGTCGCGTGCTTGACCGCACCGGTCTGATTCTCGACATCTTCGCCCAGCGGGCGCGTACCCATGAAGGCAAGCTGCAGGTCGAACTGGCCCAGCTCGAGCACATGAGCACGCGGCTGGTGCGTGGCTGGACTCACCTTGAGCGGCAAAAAGGCGGTATCGGCCTGCGCGGCCCGGGTGAAACCCAGCTGGAAACCGACCGCCGCCTGCTGCGGGTACGCCTGCGCCAGATCAAGGCGCGCCTGGAGAAGGTCCGCAGCCAGCGTGAACAAGCTCGCCGTGGCCGTAAACGGGCGGATATCCCCTCGGTTTCCCTGGTCGGCTACACCAACGCCGGCAAGTCCACCCTGTTCAACGCCCTGACCCAGTCCGAGGTCTATGCCGCCGACCAGTTGTTCGCGACCCTCGACCCGACCCTGCGCCGGCTTGAGCTCGACGACCTCGGGCCGATCGTGCTGGCCGACACCGTGGGCTTCATTCGTCACCTGCCGCACAAGCTGGTCGAGGCATTTCGGGCTACGCTCGAAGAGTCGAGCAACTCCGACCTGCTGCTGCACGTGATCGACGCCCATGAGCCTGAGCGCATGGCGCAGATCGAGCAGGTCATGGCGGTACTGGGAGAGATCGGTGCAGAAGGCTTGCCGATCCTCGAGGTCTATAACAAACTCGACCTGCTTGAAGGTGTCGAGCCGCAGATTCAGCGCGATGCCGATGGCAAGCCGCAACGGGTCTGGGTCTCGGCCCGCGATGGTCGGGGGCTGGAGCTGGTGGGGCAGGCGGTCGCCGAATTGCTGGGGGATGACCTGTTTGTCGGTACCTTGCGCCTTGAGCAGCGTTTCGCCCGGCTGCGCGCGCAGTTCTTTGAACTGGGTGCGGTGCAGAGCGAAGAGCATGACGATGAAGGCAGCAGCCTGCTGGCTGTGCGATTGCCGCGGGTGGAGTTGAACCGCCTGGTCAGCCGCGAAGGTTTGCAGCCGCTGGAGTTCATCGAGCAACATACTTTGCAATAAATGCCCGGCGACGCGGTCGGGCAGCCGTGACAGGCATTCTGTAGCATTGGACGGCGCGCCGTGGGCGCGTCTTTGCTTTATCAGATGGAGAGCGCTATGGCTTGGAATGAGCCGGGTGGCAACTCGAACAATCAGGATCCGTGGGGCGGGCGCCGTGGTGGCGACAAGAAAGGGCCACCGGATCTCGACGAGGCCTTCCGCAAGCTGCAGGACAGCCTGAACGGCATGTTCGGCAGTGGCAAGAAACGCGGTGGTGATGGCGGCATCGGCAAGGGCGGTGGCTTCGGCCTGCTCGGCATCGGTCTCGCCGTGCTTGCAGCTATCTGGCTGTACAGCGCCGTGTACGTGGTCGACGAACAGGAGCAGGCAGTCGTGCTGCGCTTCGGCAAATACTACGAAACCGTAGGGCCGGGCCTGAACATCTACTTCCCGCCGATCGATCGCAAGTACATGGAGAACGTTACTCGCGAACGTGCCTATACCAAGCAGGGGCAGATGCTGACCGAAGACGAGAACA
Organism: Pseudomonas sp. JV241A; assembly: GCF_900275665.1. NCBI lineage: Bacteria > Pseudomonadati > Pseudomonadota > Gammaproteobacteria > Pseudomonadales > Pseudomonadaceae > Pseudomonas > Pseudomonas sp. JV241A. The sequence goes on along the minus strand of NZ_OPYO01000033.1, from coordinate 164,580 downwards.
TCGTCGAGGTGCCGCTGACCGTGCAGTACAAGATCACCAACCTGCAGGATTTCGTGCTGAACGTCGATCAGCCTGAAATCAGCCTGCAGCACGCGACCGACAGTGCCTTGCGTCACGTGGTGGGTTCCACCGCGATGGACAAGGTGCTGACCGAAGGTCGTGAGCAGATGGCCGTGGAAATCAAGGAGCGCCTGCAGCGTTTCCTCGATACCTACCGTACCGGTATCACCGTCACCCAGGTCAACGTACAGAGCGCGGCAGCCCCGCGTGAAGTGCAGGAAGCCTTCGATGACGTGATCCGTGCCCGTGAAGACGAGCAGCGTGCCCGCAACCAGGCCGAGTCCTACGCCAATGGCGTGGTGCCGGAAGCCCGTGGTCAGGCCCAGCGGATCATCGAGGATGCCAACGGTTACCGCGACGAAGTCGTCTCGCGCGCCAAGGGTGAGGCCGACCGCTTCACCAAACTGGTCGCCGAGTACCGCAAGGCCCCTGAAGTGACCCGTCAGCGCCTGTACCTGGACACCATGCAGGAAGTCTACAGCAACACCAGCAAGGTCCTGGTTTCCGGCAAGGACGGCCAGAGCAACCTGCTGTACCTGCCGCTGGACAAGATGGTGCAGGGCAGCCGCTCCGGCTCTGCCCCGGTCACCGTTGCGCCGTCGGCCAACGCCGATGCGGCCAACCGCGCGGCGGAGCTGCAACAGCAGCAAACACAGTTGCGTACTAGGGAGAGCCGCTGATGAGCAATAAATCGCTGATCGCCCTGATCGTGGCCGTGGTGCTGGCGATCGTGGCCTGGAACAGCTTCTACATCGTGGCCCAGACCGAGCGTGCGGTACTCCTGCAATTTGGTCGTGTGGTCCAGGCTGATGTCCAGCCTGGCCTGCATGTGAAGGTTCCTTACGTCAACCAGGTGCGCAAGTTCGACGCCCGCCTGATGACCCTGGACGCCCCGACCCAGCGCTTCCTGACCCTGGAAAAGAAAGCGGTGATGGTCGATGCCTACGCCAAATGGCGGGTCAAGGACGCCGAGCGCTTCTACACCGCGACCTCGGGCCTCAAGCAGATCGCCGACGAACGTCTGTCGCGCCGTCTGGAAAGCGGCCTGCGTGACCAGTTCGGTAAGCGCACCCTGCACGAAGTGGTCTCCGGTGAACGTGACGCGCTGATGGCTGACATCACTGCATCGCTGAACCGCATGGCCAGCAAGGAACTGGGTATCGAAGTGGTCGACGTTCGCGTCAAGGCCATCGACCTGCCCAAGGAAGTCAACCGCAGCGTGTTCGAGCGGATGAGCACCGAGCGTGAGCGTGAAGCCCGCGAGCACCGCGCCAAGGGTAACGAGCTGGCCGAAGGCATCCGTGCCGACGCCGATCGTCAGCGCCGTGTACTGCTGGCTGAAGCCTACCGGGAATCGGAAGAAACCCGCGGTGACGGCGATGCCCAGGCCGCGTCGATCTACGCCAAGGCCTACGGTCAGGACCAGGAGTTCTACGCGTTCTACCGTAGCCTCAAGGCCTACCGCGAGAGCTTTGCCGACAAGAGCGATGTACTGGTGCTCGATCCGAGCAGCGAGTTCTTCCGCTTCATGGGCAAGACCAAGCCATAAGCATCTACCCCGCCGGGCGGCTAAAACGCCTGGCGGGGTGATCCCGCGAGAAAACGGGTGTATGATGCGGCAGCCGGGAAATTCCCGGCTTTTTTGCGTCTGCAAGATCGAACGGTTCAAACCCGGCTCGGGTCTACAGAGCAGCCCAAGGTATTCGAGGGTATAGGCACGGCGGTAGCGCTGGAATCGGTGCTGCGCGCCATTGTTTGCCGATACCTGCTTCACTCAAGGCTCGCCCGCGGGCAGGCCGCCCGGACCATAGGGGAAATGGCGAAATGGCAACGGTAGACCGCTGGCTGCTGCCAGATGGCATCGAAGAAGTACTGCCACCTGAGGCGGCGCGCATCGAGATCGCGCGTCGGCAGGTGTTGGATCTGTTCCAGAGCTGGGGTTATGACTTCGTCGTGACCCCGCATATCGAGTACCTGGAATCGCTGCTCACCGGTGCCGGCCAGGACCTGGACCTGCGGACCTTCAAGGTCATCGACCCGCAATCGGGCCGGCAGATGGGTTTCCGTGCCGACATCACCCCGCAGGTTGCGCGCATCGATGCGCACACCCTGCGTCGTGAAGGGCCGAGCCGCCTGTGCTATGCCGGCAGCGTGCTGCACGCTTTGCCGCGGGCGCTGTCGACTTCGCGCAGCCCGATCCAGCTCGGTGCCGAGCTGTACGGCGACGCCAGCCCGGTCAGCGACGTCGAGGTGATCAGCCTGATGCTGGCCATGCTGCAACTGGCCGATGTGCCGGATGTGCACATGGACCTTGGCCATGTCGGTATCTACCGTGGCCTGGCCCGTGCTGCCGGCCTGTCGGGTGCGATCGAGCAACAACTGTTCGATGCCTTGCAGCGCAAGGCCGTCGACGAAGTGATCGAGCTGACCGCCAAGCTGCCAGCGGACCTGGCCGGCATGCTGCGCTCGCTCACCGAGCTGTGCGGTGGCCGTGAAGTGCTGGCCGAGGCGCGTGTGCGTCTTGGCCGTGCACCGGCTGCGGTACTGGCGGCACTGGATGACCTGATGGCGATCGCCGAGCGGCTGGCCACGCGTTACCCCGAGCTGCCACTGTATTTTGACCTGGGCGAGTTGCGTGGCTACCACTACCACACCGGTGTGGTGTTTGCTGCGTTCGTCCCGGGTGTCGGTCAGTCGATCGCCCAGGGCGGTCGTTACGACGACATCGGAGCGGACTTTGGCCGGGCGCGCCCGGCCACCGGTTTCTCCACGGATTTGAAGACCCTGGTCACACTGGGGCGAGCCGAGGTGGTATTGCCGTCTGGCGGGATCTGGATGCCCGACAGCAGCGATGCGGCACTCTGGCAGTTGGTCTGCCAATTGCGCAGTGAAGGTCAGCGGGTGGTTCAGGCCTTGCCTGGGCAGCCATTGACTGCCGCCGTCGAGGCGGATTGCGATCGGCAATTGATTCAGCAAAACGGGCTTTGGCAGGTTCTGCCGCTGGCCATTTGAGATTCCCCGCCGGTACGAGCCGGCGCCAAGTTTGCGCGAATGAGGACAAGTGTTATGGGTAAGAATGTCGTAGTCCTGGGCACCCAGTGGGGTGATGAGGGCAAAGGCAAGATCGTTGATCTGCTGACCGAACATGCTGCCGCCGTAGTGCGCTACCAGGGTGGCCACAACGCTGGTCACACCCTGGTGATCGACGGTGAGAAAACCGTGCTGCACCTGATCCCTTCGGGCGTGCTGCGCGAAGGCGTGCAGTGCCTGATCGGCAACGGCGTGGTGGTTGCACCTGACGCCCTGCTGCGTGAAATCAACAAGCTGGAAGAGAAAGGCGTACCGGTGCGCGAGCGCCTGCGCATCAGCCCTTCCTGCCCGCTGATCCTGTCCTACCACGTGGCCCTCGACCAGGCTCGTGAAAAAGCCCGTGGCGAGCAGAAGATCGGCACCACCGGTCGCGGCATCGGCCCGGCCTACGAAGACAAGGTTGCCCGTCGCGGCCTGCGCATCGGTGACCTGTTCCACCGCGAGCGTTTCGCTGCCAAGCTCGGCGAGCTGCTGGACTACCACAACTTCGTGCTGGTCAATTACTACAAAGAGCCTGCAATCGACTTCCAGAAGACCCTGGACGAGTGCATGGAATACGCCGAGCTGCTCAAGCCGATGATGCTCGACGTCACCGCCGAGCTGCACAACCTGCGTCGCGCTGGCAAGGACATCATGTTCGAAGGCGCCCAGGGCTCGCTGCTGGACATCGACCACGGTACCTACCCGTTCGTGACCAGCTCCAACACCACCGCTGGCGGCATCGCTACCGGTTCGGGCGTTGGCCCTATGTACCTGGACTACATCCTCGGTATCACCAAGGCCTACACCACCCGCGTTGGCTCGGGCCCTTTCCCGACCGAACTGTTCGATGACGTCGGTGCCTTCCTGGCCAAGCGTGGTCACGAGTTCGGCGCCACCACCGGTCGTGCCCGTCGTTGCGGCTGGTTCGATGCCGTGATCCTGCGTCGCGCCATCGACGTCAACAGCATCTCCGGCCTGTGCCTGACCAAGCTGGACGTGCTCGACGGCCTGGAAACCATCCGTATCTGCGTTGGCTACAAGAACGAGAACGGTGCCGTTATCGATGCCCCGACCGACGCCGACAGCTACATCGGCCTGGAGCCGGTGTACGAAGAAATGCCGGGCTGGAGCGAGTCGACCCTGGGTGCCAAGACCCTGGAAGAACTGCCGGCCAACGCCCGTGCCTACATCAAGCGTGTGGAAGAGCTGGTCGGCGCGCCGATCGACATCATCTCCACCGGCCCGGACCGCAACGAGACCATCGTGCTGCGTCATCCGTTCGCCTGATCCGCGACTGATGTAAAGACAAAGGCCCCTTGATAGGGGCCTTTGTCGTTTCTGTCGGCTGATCGGCACAACCTTTGCTGTAAGAATCACTCCAGCGGTGCCATCACTTTAATGGCCCCAGAAGTAGAGGGTTCTTTCGTGTCCGCCGTTCTCTCACTGTTACGAAGCCGCCTGTTGCGGCCTGTCTTTGTTGCTCTCGGTATCGCTCTTTTGGTGCAGGTGCTGGTCGCGGTCGCGCTGACCCGGAGCACGGTGACTGCCCTGGAGGCCGATCTGGGCAACCGTCTGGCTGCCGACAGCCAGAAGCTTTCTGCCGAACTCGAGCAGGCCGGCCAGGAGGTAAGCTCCGGGCTCGACAGCTTGTCTGCCAGTACCCGCCAGCGTCTGGCTGCAGGCCTTTCCACGCGCCTGCAGGATGAGCAGGCGCAGTTGCGGGCAACGCTGGAGAAGAATCTCAAGGATTCGGCCAACGACATGGCTGAGTTGCTTGCCTCGGTGGCGCCGCGGGCCATGTGGGACAACGACGTGCCGACCCTGTCGGAGTTTTCCCGTCGGGCCCAGCGCAACCCTAACGTGCTGTTCGTCATCTACGACGACGCCCAGGGGCAGCACCTGACCCGTTATCTCAACCGGCAGAACCCGATCAACCAGGCGCTGCTGGAAAAGGGCAAGGGTGAGCGGGCGCTGGACAAGGTGCTGGATGCTGCGCGCAACGACCCGTCGGTGTATTTCGTCGAGGCCCCTATCAACCCCAATGGTGTCGAGATCGGCAAGGTGCTGATGGGCGTTTCCACTGCCGTGGTCGACCACGAGCTGGTGGCGCTGGACAAACGCTTCTCGGCGTTGATTGCCAGTGGCGATCAGCTGGTCGGCGACAGCCTCGTGGGCGCCGCGGCAGACAGCAACAAGGCCCTGCGCGCGCGTCTGGAGGCGGCTCAGGCCAGCGCTGCCGGCATGCAGGCCAATACCTCGCAAAGCGTCCAGGACGCCGCGGCAACCCTGCGCTGGAACATCGGTGTGGGGCTGGCCCTGGTCGGCCTGGGTGTACTGCTGGTGGTCGCGGTGGTGCTCGGCCGGCGCGTGGTCAACAAGCTGCGCCTGTTGATCGCTGCGCTGAACGACCTGGCGGCGGGTGAGGGTGACCTGACCAAGCGCGTTTCCATCGACAGTCGCGACGAGATCGGCGACATGGCTGCGGCGGTCAACCAGTTCGTTGCCAAGCTGCAGCCTATCGTGCGCGAAGCCGGTGAGGTGGCCCAGCGTACTGGCATCGAGATCGGTGCCATGACCCAGCGCAATGCCGGCGCCGACGCCGCTGCCGAACTGCAGCGCGACGAAGTCGCTGCCAGCCTGCGCGACCTGTCGAGCATGGCCGATGAGGCTCAGGCCGAAAGCCAGGCCATGCAATCGGCCTTGCAGCAAGTGGTGGATATTCGCCAGGCCACCGACGAGAACAGCCGTACTTCAACCCAGGTGGCCAAGCTCATCGAAGACCTGGCCGGACAGGTCGAGACCGGCTCCAAGGTCATCGAACGCCTGGCCCAGCAGAGCGAGCAGATCGAGGTGGTGCTGACGGTGATCCACGGTATTGCCGAGCAGACCAACCTGTTGGCACTCAACGCCGCCATCGAAGCGGCGCGCGCCGGGGAAACCGGGCGTGGCTTTGCCGTGGTGGCCGATGAAGTCAGGGCGCTGGCGAGCAAGACCCAGAGTTCGACCGGTGACATCCAGGCGCATATCGGTGCCTTGCAGCAAGGAGCAAAAGAAGCGGTGGCGGCAATCAGCCTGGCTGGGCGCCAGGCCAGCGAAGGCTTGCTGGTGCTGCGCGACAATGCGCGGGTGCAGCAGTCGGTGCAGGCTTCGGTGGAGCAGGTGCATGCGGCTATCGGCCTGGCTACCCGTGCGGCTGAGCAGCAGGCGCATGGGGCGCAGGCGGTGCGTGGCAGGGTGCAGACCATCCATGCTCAGGCCGAGCGGGCTGCCGAAGTGGTGATGCAAACCACCGCCAGCAGCAAGGTGCTCGACGACCTGGCGGCGCAGCTCAAGGCTAGCCTGGGGCAGTTCCGGGCCTAGTGTGGGAGCCGGCCTTGCCGGCGATGGGCTGCGAAAGCAGCCCCAAAGGCATCACGCGCGGTTGAGGTACATCCGCGTAGTGAGCAGATACACCGGCAACCCCGAGACCAGAATCAGCAATGCCGCATACGGCGCTGCCGCTGCGAACTCGACGTTGGCGGTATGCGCCCACACCTCGGTCGCCAGGGTGGTCATGCCGGTCGGGCTGAGCAGCAGGGTTGCCGTCAGCTCCTTCATGGCATCCAGGAACACCAGCGCGAACGCCGCCGCCAGGGCCGGGAAGATGATCGGCAGGGTCACCCGGCAGAACGCCGTGAACTGCGTCGCGCCAAGGGTGCGCGCTGCTTCTTCAAGCTGCGGCGCCGCCTTGTTCAAGGCTGTGCGCACCGGTGCCTGGGCCAGCGGCAGGAACAACAGGGCGTAGGCCAGCAACAGCAAACCGGTGGTCTGGTACAGCGCCGGCACATAGTGCAGGGCGAAGTACACCAGGGTCAGTGCAATCACCAGGCCGGGCAGGGCATGCAGCAGGTACGGCAGGCGCTCGGCCCAGATCGCCAGGCGACCTTTGTAGCGCACCACCAGGAAGCTTACCGGCAGCGCCAGCAACAAGCTCAAGCCGGCGCCACCCAGTGACAGCGACAGCGACGAGAACAGGGCGCGGCTGATATCAGCCACCGGAAAGGCTGCCGACGAACCAACGCTCAGCCAGTAGCCGAGCATGCCCAGCGGAATGCCGCTGCCCAGCAGGGCCAGGATCAGGCAGTACAGCTGCCCTGCCGGCATCCATGCCCGCAGGCGAATCGGCGCACCGCGCCGGGCCACGCCCTGGCCGATCCGCACATGCCGGGCCTTGCCGCGCACGCGCAGTTCCAGCCAGAGCATCAGCAGGCACATGAACAGCAGCACCGCCGAGAGCATGGCGGCGTTGGCGTTGCTGAACTCCAGTTCGAACTGCTGGTAGATCGCCGTGGTGAACGTCTGCAGGCCGAGAATCGACAGGGCGCCGAACTCCACCAGCATGTGCAGGGCAATCAGCAGGCTGCCGCCAATGATCGACGGCCACAGCAGCGGCAGGGTGATGCGCCAGAACACGCCCCAGCGCGTCTGCCCCAGGGTGCGCGCCGACTCTTCCAGCGAGGTATCGAGGTTACGCAGGGTCGCGGCTACCGGCAGGAACACCAGCGGGTACTTGGACAGGCTCATCACCAGGATGGCGCCGCCCAGGCCTTCGAAGCGCGGGCTCAGCGACACCCAGGTAAAGCCGCTGACAAAGGCCGGCACGGCGAACGGCAGGCACAGGATCACACCCCACAGGCGCCGCCCGGGCAGGTCACTGCGCTCCAGCAGCCAGGCCAGGGATACGCCCAGGGCCATGCAGGCCAGGGTGACTCCGGCCATCAGCATCAGGGTGTTGCGCATCAGGCCCCAAACGAAAGGGCGCCAGAGCAGGTGCAAGGCTTCGCGCCAGCCGGCTTCCCAGGTTTTCAAGGCCACATACAGCAGGGGTAACAGGCTTAGCCCGACCAGCAGCAACACTGGCAGTACCACCCAGATCGACGGGCGCTTGCGCTTGGGGATGTAGCGGCTGGCCAGTGCTGCCGCGGGCAGGGCTGCGCTCATTACAGCAGGCCAACTTCGCGTTCGAGCTCCAGGGCTTCTTCGGCATTACCCAGGTCGGCCGGAGTGATTTTCGGCGGGCGCAGGTCTTCGAATGGTTTCAGGCCCTGATCCGAGACCATGCCTTTATGCAGCGGATACTCTGCAGTGGTCTGGGTGATTACCCGCTGGCCTTCTTCGCTGGCCATCCAGGCCAGCAGGGCCTGGGCTTCTTTCGGGTGTTTGCTGGCTTTTACCGCAGCGGCGCTGGAAATAGTCACCAAGCCACCGACGTCGCCATCGGCCAGGTAGTAGAGCTTCGAATCCAGCTGGCCGCGCTCTTTCTTCAGGGCGTACCAGTAGTAGTTGTTCACCAGCACGGCAGCCACTTCGCCATTTTCGACGGCTTTGAGCGCAACCATGTTGTTGGTGTAGGTCTTGCCGAAGGCCTTGAGGCCGGTCAGCCATTCTTCGGCGGCGTCACGGCCGTGCAGCTTGAGGATGGCCACGGCCTGTTCCTGGAACGCGCCGCTGGTCGGCACGAAGCCGATCTTGCCGTCCCATTGTGGGTCGGCGAAATCCATCACTGAGGGCGGCAGGTCTTTTTCGTCGATCACCTTGGGGTTGAAAGCGACCACGCGGGTGCGTGCGGTGACGCCCATCCAGCTGCCGTTGGCGGCGACGTATTCCTTGGGCAGGACCTGCAGGGTCGAGTCATCGATCTTGGCCAGCAGGCCCAGTTCGCCGAGGTTGTTCAGCGGTGGCGACTCTTCGGTGTAGATGACATCGGCAGGGGAGCGATCACCCTCTTCGATGATCTGGCTGGCCAGCTGGTTGCTGCTGCCCTTGCGAATATTGATGTGGATGCCGGTCTTGGCCTCGTAGGCCTTGGCGATGGCTTCACCGATTTCCTTGTGCTGGCCGTTGTACAGGGTCAGCGCCACAGGGTCGGCGGCCATGGCGGCTGGCGTACCCAGCACCATGGCAAAAACAGAAACGGCCAGGCCGCGCAACAGGGGGTTATTGCGGAACGTCATGCGGGTGCTTCCTCGCTTGCGGCTACATATCTGGAAACAATGATAATCGATATTGCTTCTCAAATGCCCTTGTGAGGGAAAATTCATGAGCAGGCTATCGGTCGTTTCTGGATTGCAGGCGAGGAAAAGGGGAGGGCAGAAACGAAAAAACCCGCTTTCGCGGGTTTGATCTGAATTGGTGCCCAGAAGAAGACTCGAACTTCCACGACCGTAAGGTCACCAGCACCTGAAGCTGGCGTGTCTACCAATTTCACCATCTGGGCAAAATGAAGCGGTGTAGCTTGTAATGAAAACAGTGTAGCGTGTTGCAGTAAATCTCAGATGCCGGAGGCGATTCTAAGATTTGAAATTGGTGCCCAGAAGAAGACTCGAACTTCCACGACCGTAAGGTCACCAGCACCTGAAGCTGGCGTGTCTACCAATTTCACCATCTGGGCATTTCGCTGAGGAACATGATGCTTCACATCGTGCTGCATCTCAACTATAACGACGGTGTCCGTCGTTGTGGTGCGCACTATACGGATGCCTCTGAGAGCTGTAAACCCCCGTTCTGAAAAAATCTTAAAAAATTCAAGTCGTTGTTCCTTATGATGGTTTTGGCAGCATCCAGGGGGCTCTGACAGGGCTGTCCAAGCCTGAAATTTCCGGTTTCAATACGCCTATGCCAAACTAACCCTTATATAGACAAGGTGAACCCCTCCTAATGGCCGATTGGCAGACCCTCGATCCCGAGGCCGCTCGTGAAGCGGAAAAATACGAAAACCCTATTCCTAGCCGTGAGCTGATCCTCCAGCGTCTGGACGAGCGCGGTTCGCCGGCAGCCCGTGAGCAGCTGGTCGAAGAGTTCGGCCTGACCACCGAAGACCAGATCGAAGCCCTGCGCCGCCGCCTGCGCGCGATGGAGCGTGACGGCCAGCTGATCTATACCCGGCGCGGCACTTATGCCCCGGTAGACAAGCTCGACCTGATCCTCGGCCGCATCGCCGGCCACCGCGACGGCTTCGGTTTCCTGATCCCGGATGACGGCAGCGACGACCTGTTCCTCAGCCCCGCGCAAATGCGCCTGGTGTTCGACGGCGACCGCGCCCTGGCCCGGGTTTCCGGCCTGGATCGCCGTGGCCGCCGCGAAGGCGTGGTGGTCGAAGTAATCTCCCGTGCCCACGAAAGCATCGTTGGCCGCTACTTCGAAGAAGGCGGTATCGGCTTTGTCACCCCCGACAACCCCAAGGTCCAGCAAGAGGTGCTGATCACCCCGGGTCGCAACGGCGGTGCCCGGGTCGGTCAGTTCGTCGAGGTCAAGATCACCCACTGGCCGACCCCGCGCTTCCAGCCTCAGGGCGACGTTACCGAAGTGATCGGCAACTACATGGCCCCGGGTATGGAAATCGACGTTGCCCTGCGCAGCTACGATATTCCGCACGTCTGGCCAGAAGCCGTGATCAAGGAAGCGCGCAAGCTCAAGCCGGAAGTCGAAGAAAAAGACAAAGAGCACCGCGTCGACCTGCGCCATCTGCCGTTCGTCACCATCGACGGTGAAGATGCCCGCGACTTCGACGATGCGGTGTACTGCGAGAGCCTGGGCAAATTGCGCCTGTTCTCCGGTGGCTGGCGCCTGTACGTGGCGATCGCCGACGTCTCCAGCTACGTGCGCCTGGGTTCTGCCCTGGATGCCGAAGCCCAGGTGCGCGGCAACTCGGTGTACTTCCCCGAGCGCGTGGTGCCGATGCTGCCCGAAGAGCTGTCCAACGGCCTGTGCTCGCTGAACCCGCACGTCGACCGCCTGGCGATGGTCTGTGAAATGACCATCAACAAGTCCGGGCAGATGGTCGATTACCAGTTCTACGAAGCGGTGATCCACTCCCATGCGCGCCTGACCTACAACAAGGTCAGCAGCATGCTCGAGCACGCCCGTACCCGCGAAGGCAAGGCACTGCGCGAGCAGTACAGCGAAGTGGTGCCGGACCTCAAGCAGCTCTATGCGCTGTACAAGGTGCTGCTGGCGGCCCGTCATACCCGTGGCGCGATCGACTTCGAAACCCAGGAAACCCGGATCATCTTCGGTGCCGAGCGCAAGATCGCCGAAATCCGGCCGACCGTGCGCAACGACGCGCACAAGCTGATCGAGGAATGCATGCTGGCGGCCAACGTGGCCACCGCCGAGTTCCTCAAGAAGCACGAAATCCCGGCCCTGTACCGTGTTCACGACGGTCCGCCACCGGAGCGCCTGGAAAAACTGCGGGCCTTCCTTGGCGAGCTGGGCCTGTCCCTGCACAAGGGCAAGGATGGTCCGTCGCCGAAGGATTACCAGGCGCTGCTGGCGAGCATCGCCGACCGCCCGGATTTCCACCTGATCCAGACCGTGATGCTGCGCTCCCTGAGCCAGGCGGTGTACAGCGCCGACAACAATGGCCACTTCGGTCTGAACTACGAGGCATACACCCACTTCACGTCGCCGATCCGTCGCTACCCGGACCTGCTGACCCACCGGGCCATCCGCAGCGTGATCCGTTCGCGCCAGGAAACCCCGCACGTCAAGCGTGCCGGTGCGATGAGCATCCCCAAGGCGCGCATCTACCCGTACGACGAGGCGACCCTGGAGCAGCTCGGCGAGCAATGCTCGATGAGCGAGCGGCGTGCCGACGAGGCCACCCGCGACGTGGTCAACTGGCTCAAGTGCGAGTACATGAAAGACCGCGTCGGCGAGAGCTTCCCGGGTGTGATCACCGCGGTGACCGGTTTTGGCCTGTTCGTCGAGCTGACCGACATCTACGTCGAAGGCATGGTCCATGTCAGCGCCTTGCCGGGCGACTACTACCACTTCGACCCTGTGCACCACCGCCTGGCCGGTGAGCGTACCGGTCGCAGCTTCCGCCTGGGCGATACCGTTGAAGTACGGGTAATGCGCGTTGACCTCGAGCAGCGCAAGATCGACTTCGAGATGGCCGAGAACACCCTGAAGGCGCCGATTGGTCGCAAGCAGCGAGGCGAAGGCGTGCGTCCGCAAGACGGCAAGCCGGTACCGGTGCTCGACAAGAAGGCTGAAGCGTCGCCCAAGGCTGCAGAGCCTGCGCGCCGGAGCAAGAAGAACGAAACCGCCGAAGCCTATTTCCCTTCCCATGCCGCGGCGAAAAACGCCGAAGTGCGCAAGAGTCGGGAAATGAAAAAGGCCTTGATGACCGACGCCAAGCACGCAGGCAGCAAGCCGGCGGCCAAGTCGGGCAAGTCGGAAAAACCGAGCAAGCACCGTAAAGGGCCGCCGAAAGCTGGCTCCGCGTCACGTAAACCCAAGGCCAAGTCATGAGTCAGTTGGAAAAGATCTACGGCGTACATGCCGTGGAAGCCCTGTTGCGTCATCACCCCAAGCGGGTCAAGCAGATCTGGTTGTCCGAAGGGCGCAGCGAACCGCGCCTGCAACCGCTGCTCGAGCTTGCCGCGCAGAACCGCGTGGCGGTCGGCCAAGCCGAGCGTCGCGAGATGGATGCCTGGGTTGAAGGCGTGCACCAGGGCGTGGTGGCTGAAGTCAGCCCGAGCCAGGTCTGGGGCGAGGCAATGCTCGAGGAGCTGCTCGATCGCACCGAGGGCGCACCGCTGATTCTGGTGCTCGATGGCGTTACCGATCCGCACAACCTCGGCGCCTGCCTGCGCACCGCCGATGCCGCCGGTGCCCTGGCGGTGGTGGTGCCCAAGGACAAGTCGGCGACCCTGACCCCTGCGGTACGTAAAGTGGCCTGCGGCGCGGCCGAAGTCATCCCGCTGGTAGCGGTCACCAACCTGGCGCGGACCCTGGAGAAACTCCAGCAACGCGGCCTGTGGGTGGTCGGTACCGCTGGCGAGGCCGAGCAGGAGTTGTATCAGCAGGACCTGACCGGGCCGACCATCCTGATCATGGGCGCCGAGGGCAAGGGCATGCGCCGCTTGACCCGCGAGCACTGTGATTTTCTGGTCAAGCTGCCGATGGCCGGTAGCGTCAGCAGCCTCAACGTGTCGGTGGCGACAGGCGTGTGCCTGTTCGAGGCCGTTCGTCAGCGGCAGGCTAAAGCCAAGGGCTGATCTCTGCGGGGCTGCTTCGCGGCCCATCGCCGGCAAGGCCGGCTCCCACAGGTGTTGTGCCAGTCTGTGGGAGCCGGCCTTGCCGGCGATTGCAGCACCGCGGTGCTGCTCAATAATTCACCAATTACCTTGCTTGTCCCCCGGGGCTTCTCTACAATTGCGCCCCTTGCCATGTTGGCAGGCGTTCATGCGCCTTTTCCCAGGGCAAGACATACAAGTGTCATTCACTCCTTGTCTGACCACTCTGGTGGCAGACTACAACCCGTAAGGAGCATTCATGCGTCATTACGAAATCATCTTTCTGGTCCACCCTGACCAGAGCGAGCAAGTCGGCGGCATGGTTGAGCGTTACACCAAGCTGATCGAAGAAGACGGCGGCAAAATCCACCGTCTGGAAGATTGGGGCCGTCGTCAACTGGCCTACGCAATCAACAATGTTCACAAGGCTCACTACGTGATGCTGAACGTTGAGTGCACCGGCAAGGCCCTGGCCGAGCTGGAAGACAACTTCCGCTACAACGATGCCGTGATCCGTAACCTGGTCATCCGTCGCGACGAAGCCGTTACCGGCCAGTCCGAGATGCTCAAGGCTGAAGAAAACCGCAGTGAGCGCCGTGAGCGTCGCGACCGTCCTGAGCATGCTGATGGCGCCGAAGGCGACGACAGCAATGACAGCGACAACAGCGATAACGCTGACGAGTAATCCACGGACCTTTTGAGGAGCCTATTACATGGCACGTTTCTTCCGTCGTCGTAAATTCTGCCGCTTCACTGCTGAAGACGTGAAAGAGATCGATTACAAAGATCTCAACACCCTGAAAGCTTACGTATCCGAAACCGGCAAAATCGTTCCAAGCCGTATCACCGGTACCAAAGCTCGTTATCAGCGTCAGCTGGCTACCGCTATCAAGCGCGCCCGCTTCCTGGCCCTGCTGCCCTACACCGACAGCCACGGCCGCTGAGACCGGGTCGTCGACAAGTAGCAAAGGATAAAATGCATGCGCGCCTTGGCTGATTTCATCATGCGCGGTCGCGTGCAGGCCACCCTCGTGGTGGTGGGTTGTGCGGCATTGCCGCTGTTGTTCTGGTTGAGTGCCGCCGCCGGGAGCCTGGTGTTCCTGCGGCGCGGTTTCAAGGATGCCTCCGGTGTCCTCGCCTGGGCTTTGTTGCCGGCGATGGCCTGGTGGTTCTTCGGCGAGCCGCGCACCTTGATGGTGTTGCTGGGTACGCTGGGTCTGGCTGCGCTGTTGCGCGCCGGGCAGTCCTGGAACCGGGTGCTGTTGTTCAGCATCGGCATGGGTCTGGTGTATGGGGTTGTACTGGGTTCGGTGTTCCGCGAACCGATTGAAGCTCTGGCTGGAGCGCTTGAAAAAGCCCTGCCGCAGATGCTCGACGGTCTCTACCAACAGTTATCGGTAGAGGAGCGGGCCCGCCTTGGTGGCCTGATTGCGCCAGTGCTCGTTGGCCTGATAGCGGCGTTGTTGCAAGCCGTCAGTGTGCTGGCCCTGATGTTGGGTCGTTACTGGCAGGCGTCGTTGTATAACCCGGGTGGTTTTGGTCGCGAGTTTCAAGCGGTCAGGCTCCCCCTGGTGCCGGCGCTGGTACTGTTGGTGCTCATGCTGGTGGGGCCGAACTTCGGTCCTGAACTGGCGATGTTGACGCCACTGTGCAGCGTACCGCTGATGTTTGCAGGGCTTGCCCTGATGCATGGGCTGGTGGCGCAAGGTCGATTGGCCAAATTCTGGCTGGTCGGGTTGTACGTGACGCTGGTGCTGTTCATGCAGCTGACTTATCCGTTGCTCGTGGTCCTGGCCATTGTCGACAGCCTGATTGATTTTCGCGGTCGCAAGGTACCCCCCAAAGGTGCCGATAACGATTCCGCGAACGGTGAAGGTTAAAAGTTAAGAGGTTATTACCAAATGGAACTGATCCTGCTGGAAAAAGTCGCCAACCTGGGCAACCTGGGCGACAAGGTAAATGTTAAGGCCGGTTACGGTCGTAACTTCCTGCTGCCATTCGGCAAAGCCACCGCTGCTACCGCTGCCAACCTGGCTGCGTTCGAAGAGCGTCGTGCTGAGCTGGAAAAACTGGCTGCAGAGAAAAAAGCTTCGGCTGAAACCCGCGCTGCCCAACTGGCCGAGCTGGAAGTGACCATCACTGCCACCGCCGGTGACGAAGGCAAGCTGTTCGGTTCGATCGGCACCCACGACATCGCTGACGCCCTGACCGCCTCCGGCGTTGAAGTGGCCAAAGCTGAAGTTCGTCTGCCGAACGGCACCATCCGTAACGTCGGCGAATACGACGTTGCCGTGCACCTGCACAGCGACGTTGAAGCCACCGTTCGCGTGGTTGTTGTCGCAGCCTAAGCTGTACCGATCGGCTGGCACCTTGGGTGTCAGCCGGTTAACATCGGGCACGATCCTGCTTTGCAGGTCGTGCCCTTTGTCTTTTTCATCACCCTGATTCCTGCGTGGCCATGAACGAGATAACCGCCCCCGAGCAATATGATCTGCAAACCGCTGCCCTGAAGGTGCCGCCGCATTCCATCGAGGCCGAACAGGCCGTGCTCGGTGGCTTGATGCTGGACAACAACGCCTGGGAGCGGGTGCTTGATCAAGTCTCCGATGGCGACTTCTACCGGCATGACCACCGCCTGATCTTCCGCGCCATCCACAAGCTCGCCGACCAGAACGCCCCGTTCGACGTGGTGACACTGCACGAGCAACTGGACAAGGAAGGGCTGAGCTCGCAAATCGGCGGCCTCGGCTACCTCGGCGAGCTGGCCAAGAACACCCCGTCGGTGGCCAACATCAAGGCCTATGCGGGGATCATCCGCGAGCGGGCGACCCTGCGCCAGCTGATCAGCATCAGCAACGAGATCGCCGACAGCGCCTTCAACCCCCAAGGGCGCAATGCCGCGGAGATCCTCGATGAAGCCGAACGGCAGATCTTCCAGATCGCCGAAGCACGGCCGAAAACCGGCGGCCCGGTGGGCGTCAACGACCTGCTGACCAAGGCCATCGACCGTATCGACACGCTGTTCAACACCGACAGCGCGATCACCGGCCTGTCCACCGGCTACACCGACCTTGACGAGAAGACCAGCGGCCTGCAGCCAGCCGACCTGATCATCGTCGCCGGCCGTCCATCGATGGGTAAGACCACCTTCGCCATGAACCTGGTGGAAAACGCGGTACTGCGCAGCGACAAGGCGGTACTGGTGTACTCCCTGGAGATGCCAGGCGAATCGCTGATCATGCGTATGCTGTCCTCGCTCGGCCGCATCGACCAGACCAAAGTACGTTCCGGCCAGCTGGAAGACGACGACTGGCCGCGCCTGACCTCGGCGGTCAACCTGCTCAACGACCGCAAGCTGTTCATCGACGATACCGCCGGCATCAGCCCGTCGGAAATGCGCGCGCGGACCCGCCGCCTGGTGCGCGAGCACGGCGAAGTCGGCCTGATCATGATCGACTACCTGCAGCTGATGCAGATCCCGGGCTCCAGCGGCGACAACCGCACCAACGAGATTTCCGAGATTTCCCGCTCGCTCAAGGCCCTGGCCAAAGAGTTCAACTGCCCGGTAGTGGCCCTGTCGCAGCTCAACCGCTCCCTCGAGCAGCGGCCGAACAAGCGCCCGGTGAACTCCGACTTGCGTGAATCCGGTGCAATCGAGCAGGACGCCGACGTGATCATGTTCGTTTACCGGGATGAGGTGTACCACCCGGAGACCGAGCACAAAGGCATTGCCGAAATCATCATCGGCAAGCAGCGGAACGGCCCGATCGGCTTTATCCGCCTGGCCTTCATCGGCAAGTACACCCGCTTCGAAAACCTCGCGCCGGGCAGTTACAACTTCGACGACGACGAGTAATCCGCTCAGCCATCACTGGCGGCCCTGAACAGTTCACGCGCCGCTTGAGGGCTAAAAGCGGCACGCCAGATCGGCACATGGGCTTGCCCTTCACGCTCGGCCTGAGCCTGTGATGCTGCGCCCAGGCGGCTTTGTGCCAAGGTCTTCAAGTGCGCGCCCTTGAGCTGGAACTGGTCCAGGGCGGTCGTTGTCGCATCGTAGTGAAAATGCGCCTCCCAAAGCGTTGAGCGACTGCCTTGGGCGTCGCGGATCTGGTAAATGTCGAGGAAGTACTTGTTCCGCCCTTTACCGCGTGGCGCTCGCATCAGTGTCTTGTGCACGCTCACTTGCCGGTGCTCGATCAGGTACAGCAGACGATTGATGTCGAGTGTTTCCGGTGATTTGTACAGCATCAGGCGCAATGCCTCGCCATGCTGGCGCAAGCGCTGGGCGGCGCCGTGCAGGCGATCGAGCAGGGAACTTTGTTCAGCCGCCGTGCTTGATGACTCAATGCCTTGTGCCAACACCTCCAGAGCCCCGGCGTGACGTTCAAGGGCTTCGACGATGTTGGTCGGGTTTTGTTTTTTCGCGGCATCCTGGCGTGCGCTGTCCAGTTGCTGCTCGACGTTGCCCAGTAACGTATTGGCCTGGGACAGCTGCGTTGCCAGCGACGCAGCGCCGCCAACCTGGCGTTCAGTGGCAAGCGGCTGCCAGTAGCCGGCCACTGGGTTGACATAGCGTTGCACCCGGGGGCCGGAAACGATGCCAGGGCTGATGATATCGACCACCTCCCGACCCTGCTCGTCGGTGTGTGCTTCCCCCACCTTAAATGCCGTAGTGCCCTGCTGCCTGACTTTGATCACCCGCTTGCGTGGCCCGGCGACAGGCTGCTGCAGCGACAGGGCGGGCAGAAAATCAGTGTCCAGGGCCTGCGAGTCAAGGCTCAACAGGGTATTGCTGGTCAGGTCTTGGTACATCGACTCAAGTCGCTGTTGTATCTGCTGCACCAGGTTGACCAGCGCCTGGTCGATGTCGCGCAGATGGGCTTTATCCAGCATGGCAGCGGTGTCCTGCATGGATTTGAGCCCTTGCTGGTGGTTGTCGAATTGGCGTTGCAGGTCATCGAGCAGTGACAGCTGATAGTGTTCCGGGAGGCTGTCCAGGTCGGTATAGGTGCTCAGGGCGTCGTGCAGTTGCACCAGGCGCAGCGCCGCCTCGGTATTGAGCTGGATCGGGGCTTGCGGGTCCGGGGTGTCGCTGATAACCAGCAAGTCCATCTTGAACAGGATCACCGCCGCTCGGTGCATCAGCACAGTTGCGGGGAAATGTTCCCTGGCCCGGGCGAGATAGGCGTCGGTGCGAGGGCCGGGAAAGCTGCTGGTGAGGGCTTTGATATAGGCCGCGTGCTTGTCGAGGAAGGGGCGCTTTTCGTCCAGGTGCTGGAGGATACGCCGGTGTTGCAGGCGATAGCGGCCATGCTCGCCCTGATGGGGGTCGGCCAGCAACTCCCCGGTTTCACTGGTGAAGGCGAGGTCCTGGCTGAGCATGATCTTTTCCAGGCAGTGAAGGCGATATTCGTGCATCTCTCGTTGCTGACTCAGTGTCTGCGGCTCGCCCAGGGTTTCAAGCAGGTCGATCTTCGTCGAAATGTATTTGATGGTTTTCCAGTAGGTCAGGACCAGGGCAGAGATGGCTTGTAGCTGTGCGTCTGAGCCACTAATTGTGGCGTTGACCCGGGCAGTCGCTTGCGTCATCTGGCCGGCGGTCGTCAGCAGTGCCTGGTTGACTTCAAGTAGTTGCTGGCGAGTGTTGTATTGCTGCTGAAATTGGGCATCACGCTCGGCTGTGGCGGCTGCACGGTTCTGCTCCTGCATTTGCGCCAGACGCCCGCCTCGGCGGGGCATGCCGGCGGCGCCAGGAACCTGGGCGTAGTACCAGTGCTGGCGATACAGCACAATCGCAGGGCTATCGGCACGTGGACCATCTGCCAGTCGCCATACCCGCCATTCTGGAGTTGATGCCGAGGCCTCAGGCACTATCGGGTATGCGGCTCCCTCGATCATGGCGTAGGTCGTTCCCTGGTAACGATGAATGCCGCTCCCAGGCGGGCTGGCAGTACCGGCCAATGGATGGGCGCCAACCCTCAAACGTCCGGCTGAGACCGCCTGCAGCGGGGGCTCGGCCAGCAGTGCCGGCAGCAGGTCGCGGTTGCGCAGCGCGATGTCGAGCAGATGTTCGCGCAACATGGCAACGCTATTGTCTTTGGCTAACGGGTTGTGTGGGTGCTCGTGCAAGGCCTGCAGTAACCCAACACCTGGCATGTCCTGGAATTGATAGCGGCTACCGGTGCGGGTCAGGCTCAGGTAGCCCGTGGCGTCGGGTGAACCGAAGTGTTGAACGGGCACTGCGGGGGTGAAACCTGTGCCTGGCGGGGCTTGAAGGTTCTCTTCGATGCGGATGCCTAATGTAGCTGGCCACTCAGGGCGGGTGGCGAGCAACTGGCAGCACAGAGCTTCGACATCCCGGTCGGGGCCAGCCCGCTCATCGTCCAGTTTGCACAGTGCCAACAGGCTGCGGCTTTCCTGCGCAAGCCCGAGCAAGGTCGAAATGGGGCCGGGTTCGATGAGACTGTCCGTTGCTAGCCGCATCAGCTCGGGGTGGCGGCGCAGCGCTTCGCGCGCGGCCGCAACAGACAAACCGGGGAAGCGCAGGGTCAGGGCGGCAATGGCCGGGTTGCCCTCTGCGTTGGCCGATGGTTGCCCTTCAATCACGCAGCGCAGTTGCCAAGGCAGGTCCGCCCCCGCGCTCCATGCCGCCTCCAGCTGTTCGCGCGTTACACCGCTCAGCCGCACTACGGAGGTAGCGGACTTGGTAGGGAGCTGAGGCTGCAGGTGTTCCAGCAACCTGGCGTCGCTCCAGTTTCGCGAATCCAGTTGCTGCGCTATTCGTGCTTCAATTGCCGGTGCACGGCCAAGGGCTGCCACCAGGTGCCTTGAGCGGCGAGCCGAGAGCCGTGCGCCGAGGCCCTGAAGCCTGGCGCTGATGATCAGGTCGGCGATATCGGCCGCGGCCTGGACTGCTTCGTTGATGCGACCGGACAGCAGTGCGTTGGCTGCTGAAATCGACTGAAAACCAAGGCTGGCGAAGGTGGCGGTGAGCATGGCGCGGTTGAGGCCGGTAACGCCGCCGGGAACCGAGAGTGTCAGCAACTCCAGCACCTCGCTGACCACGAACAGTGCGCCTCTCTGGAAGGTGTCGAAATCCACGCTGTTGTTGCTGATCGCCATCAGCGCCAGGTCGGCGGCAATCCCGTGCTGCTGTTCCTGGGCGATAACCTGGAGCAGTGATTGCGATTTCCACGGGCTGTTCGGGTTCTCGACGACATCGAGCAGGGCGGTGGAGGGCTGGTTGGCAAAGGTGTCGTACAGCCATTTGGCCAACGTATTGAGCTGGTTGCGGTCAACGTTGTCAGGCTTGAGCAGTGCCGAGAGCTTTTGTTGTAGCGCAAGCGGCAGCCATTGATAGAGCCAATGCAATGCGCTGGTGTTTTGGCCCTCGTGGATCTGCTGGCGTAGCGAGTCCACAGCGTCGACGGCCGAGGCGTGAGAGCGCCAGGCGCCGTCCGGGCGTTCGGGAAAATAGCTGAAAATCCCATCGCCCAACTTGACCACGAAAAACGGCAGCGGAATCAAGTTACCCATCAGGGTCTGGCTCATGCGTTGGCTGGCCACTGAGTCCAGTGCCTGTTTCAGTGGCCTGAACAACGGCTGAGACCCGGCCAGCCCGAGCAGATGTTCGATGACCCCGTCCGGCAACTTCAGGCTGAAGTATTTCCACTGCAGGGCCCCCGGTCGCTCGCAGGCTGTTTGCAAGCTGGCCAGTTGCTCACGGTTGAACTCGTGGTCTTCGGTGCTGCGATAGGCTTCCAGCAGGGCAAATTGCAACAGGGCACGCTGATAGTCGTTGACCGCTGGTGCGCTCAGGGCGGGCAGCTTTTGCTGCAAGTCGTCTTGCAAGCGCTTGCCCAGGTTCAAATTGCGCACGACATCGACGAAGGTGCTCACCGGGATCAGCGAATGACGCCCGCCAGGCTCGCGGGTGTTGATGCTACTGGCCTTGAGGAAGTCCTGCCCTGAGCCGCTTTGCAGCGCAATGTTAAAGCCAAAATTGTCCTGGGCTGCCTGCCAGAGACTGCGAGTCTGCAGGTGTTCGACTTCCTGGTGGGGGAACTCGTGCTGAACCTCCAGCGAGTAGGTGTGCAGGTAGGTGCTCAGAGGGTCCAGCGCCTGGCCGGACGCCAGGGCCAGTTGTTGGCGCAGGTCATTCAGAGCCTGGTGCTCGAAAGCACTGCGAAACTGGTGCAGGGCGTCACTCAGACGCTGGCGCAGTTGCGGGCCGAGACGGGCCAGTAGCAGGTAGCGGCGCTGCTCATGTTCATCCAGGGTGTGCAAACTTTGCTTCAGATGCTCTTCGATCAGCTCCAGGGTCAGGCGATCTGACCAGCGTTGCAGGTCGTTGGCTGCCAGTGGGACCTGGTCGACAATTGAGGGGGGCATGGTGTGCGTCTCCATTGGTGGAAAACGCAGATCAGAGCGCGGCGCTGGCGGCGACGGGCGGTAAATAATTGTCGGGGGCGGATTCCGACCACCACCGTCGGATTTGGTCAATTTTTGTGCTATATTCCGCGCCCGCGATTTTTCATCGATTAGCCACCGGTCACTGACATGCAAGCAGCCAAACCACTTTTCGACTATCCCAAATACTGGGCCGAATGCTTCGGGCCAGCACCGTTCCTGCCGATGAGCAGGGAGGAGATGGATCAGCTCGGCTGGGATTCCTGCGACATCATCATCGTGACCGGTGATGCCTACGTCGACCATCCGTCGTTCGGCATGGCCATTATCGGCCGCCTGCTGGAAGCCCAGGGTTTCCGCGTGGGCATCATTGCCCAGCCGAACTGGCAGTCCAAAGACGACTTCATGAAGCTCGGCGAGCCAAACCTGTTCTTCGGCGTCGCGGCCGGCAACATGGACTCGATGATCAACCGCTACACCGCCGACAAGAAGATCCGCTCCGACGACGCCTATACTCCGGGTGGCCTGGCCGGCAAGCGTCCGGATCGCGCCAGCCTGGTCTACAGCCAGCGCTGCAAGGAAGCCTACAAGCATGTGCCAATCGTCCTTGGCGGCATTGAAGCTTCTCTGCGCCGTATCGCTCACTACGACTACTGGCAGGACAAGGTCCGTCATTCGATCCTGATCGACGCCTGCGCCGACATCCTGCTGTATGGCAACGCCGAGCGGGCCATTGTCGAAGTGGCCCAGCGCCTGTCTTTTGGCCAGAAGATTGAAGACATTACCGACATCCGCGGTACTGCTTTCATTCGCCGTGACACGCCGCAAGGCTGGTACGAGGTCGACTCGACCCGTATCGACCGTCCGGGCAAGATCGACAAGATCATCAACCCGTACGTCAACACCCAGGACACCCAGGCCTGCGCCATCGAGCAGGAGAAGGGCGAGGTCGAGGACCCGAACGAAGCCAAGGTTGTGCAGATTCTCGCCAGCCCGCGCATGACCCGTGACAAGACGGTCATCCGCCTGCCGTCGTTCGAGAAGGTCCGTGGTGATGCCGTGCTCTATGCCCACGCCAACCGCGTGTTGCACCTGGAGACCAACCCGGGCAACGCCCGTGCCCTGGTGCAGAAGCATGGCGAAGTGGACGTGTGGTTCAACCCGCCACCCATTCCGATGACCACCGAAGAAATGGACTACGTGTTCGGCATGCCCTATGCGCGCATCCCGCACCCGGCGTACGGCAAGGAGAAAATTCCGGCCTACGACATGATCCGTTTCTCGGTGAACATCATGCGCGGCTGCTTCGGTGGTTGTACCTTCTGCTCGATCACCGAGCACGAAGGGCGCATCATCCAGAACCGTTCGCACGAGTCGATCATTCGCGAAATCGAAGAGATCCGCGACAAGGTGCCGGGCTTTACCGGCGTCATCTCCGATCTCGGCGGGCCGACTGCGAACATGTACCGCATCGCCTGCAAGAGCCCCGAGATCGAATCGGCGTGCCGCAAGCCATCGTGCGTGTTCCCGGGCATCTGCCCGAACCTGAACACCGACCACTCGGCACTGATCAAGCTGTACCGCAGTGCCCGTGACCTGCCGGGAGTGAAGAAGATCCTCATCGCTTCGGGTCTGCGTTACGACCTGGCGGTGGAATCGCCGGAGTACGTCAAGGAACTGGTGACCCACCACGTCGGCGGTTACCTGAAAATTGCCCCGGAGCACACCGAGGAAGGCCCGCTGAATCAGATGATGAAGCCGGGCATCGGTAGCTATGACCGCTTCAAGCGCATGTTCGAGAAGTATTCGAAAGAGGCGGGCAAGGAGCAGTACCTGATCCCGTACTTCATCGCCGCGCACCCGGGCACTACCGACGAAGACATGATGAACCTGGCCTTGTGGCTCAAGGGCAACGGTTTCCGCGCCGACCAGGTGCAGGCGTTCTACCCCTCGCCAATGGCGTCGGCCACGGCCATGTACCACTCGGGCAAGAACCCGCTGCGCAAGGTCACCTACAAGAGCGACCCGGTGACCATCGTCAAGAGCGAGCAACAGCGTCGCCTGCACAAGGCGTTCTTGCGTTACCACGATCCGAAGGGCTGGCCGATGCTGCGTGAAGCCCTGGAACGCATGGGCCGTGCCGACTTGATCGGCCCGGGCAAGCACCAGCTGATCCCGCTGCACCAGCCGGCGACCGACAGCTACCAGAGTGCCCGGCGCAAGAACTCGACCCCGGCCGGCAGCCACAAGGTGGCCAAGGAACAGAAGATCCTCACCCAGCACAACGGCTTGCCGCCGCGTGCCAGCGACGGTTCCAAGCCGTGGGACAAGCGCGAACAGGCCAAGGCTGCGGCGTTTGCCCGCAACCAGGAAGCGGCCAAGGCGCGCAAGGATGCCGCCAAGGGCGGCAAGGGCAAGAAAAAGCCCGCCCGCCAGCCGGCGCTGCCGCGCTAACTGAAACGCCAGCCTTCGGGCTGGCGTTTTTGTTTGTGTCGCTGGCAAAGCCTCAAATCTGTGCAAGGCTTGCACGGCGGCCTCGCTACGGTGCGCTTTTGCTGCGACCGTAGGGGCTGCATGCAGGGAATCGCAGGCCTGGGCCCATGGCACAAGTCTTGCGCGGTTCCGCTACCGCCCAGGCTCGCAGGAGGCCCGCCGTGTCGATTCATGTCGCCTTGCACCATGTCACCGAGTACCGCTACGACCGTGCAGTTGAACTGGGCCCGCAAATCGTTCGCCTGCGCCCGGCCGCCCACAGCCGTACACGGATCCTCTCCTACGCGCTGAAGGTGCAGCCGGGTGGGCATTTCATCAATTGGCAGCAGGACCCACAGGGCAATTACCTGGCGCGCCTGGTGTTCCCGGAGAAAACCGACAGCCTGCGGGTGGAAGTCGACCTGGTCGCCGAGATGGCGGTGTTCAACCCGTTCGACTTCTTCCTCGAACCCTACGCCGAGCAGATGCCCTTCAGTTATGGCCGTGACGAACGCCACGAACTGCTGCCCTACCTGGAGCAACTGCCGCTGACGCCGAAGTTCGCCACCTACCTGGACAGCATCGAGCGTACGCCGCAAGCCAGCGTCGATTTCCTGGTTGCCCTGAACCAGCGCCTGAGCGAAGACATCAGTTACCTGATCCGCCTCGAACCCGGTGTGCAAACCCCGGAGCAAACCCTGGAACTGGGCTCCGGCTCTTGCCGTGATTCGGCCTGGTTGCTGGTGCAGTTGCTGCGTCACCTGGGCCTGGCGGCGCGGTTTGTCTCCGGCTATCTGATTCAACTGACCGCCGACATCAAGTCGCTGGACGGGCCGGCGGGTACCGAAGAAGATTTCACCGACCTGCATGCCTGGTGCGAGGTGTACCTGCCCGGTGCCGGCTGGATCGGCCTGGATGCCACCTCAGGGCTGTTTGCCGGCGAAGGTCATATCCCATTGGCCTGTAGCCCCGATCCGACTTCAGCGGCGCCGATCAGCGGCTTGGTCGAGCCCTGCGAATGCACCTTTGAACATGAAATGAGCGTCGAGCGCCTGTGGGAATCACCACGGGTGACGCTGCCCTACAGCGATGAGCAATGGCAGGCCATCGTCGCCCTCGGGCGCCAGGTGGATAGCGATCTGAAAGCGGCGGATGTGCGCCTGACCATGGGCGGCGAGCCGACCTTCGTTGCCATCGACGACCCTGACGGCGCCGAGTGGAACACGGCAGCGTTGGGCGCGAACAAGCGGCGCCTCGCTGGCGAGCTGTTCCAGCGTCTGTACAAGCATTACGCGCCCAGCGCCCTGGTGCATTTCGGCCAGGGCAAGTGGTACCCGGGTGAGCAGTTGCCGCGCTGGTCGCTCAACTGCTTCTGGCGGCGTGACAGTGTGCCGCTGTGGAGCAACCCGGCGTTGATTGCCGACGAGCAGGAAGACCTTGGCGCCGACAGCGACTTGGCCGGGCGCTTCCTGGCCAGCGTTGCCGAGCGTTTGAAGTTGCCGCCGCGCTATGTCTTCGCCGCCTACGAGGACCAGCTCTATTACCTGTGGCGCGAGGGCGGCCTGCCGTCCAATGTACGCGTCGACGATGCACGGCTGGACGACGAGATGGAGCGCGCTCGATTGCGCAAAGTGTTCAGCCAGGGCCTGGACAAGGTCATCGGCCAGGTTCTGCCGTTGGCCCGCAGTGCCGACGAAGAGCGCTGGCAAAGCGGGCGCTGGTACTTGCGCGATGAGCATTGCCGGTTGGTGCCTGGCGATTCACCACTGGGTTACCGCCTGCCGCTGGCCGCGCAGCCCTGGGTCAAGGCCGCTGAATACCCCTATGTGCATCCGACCGACCCGAACCAGGTGCTGGGCGATTTGCCCGCCGGCGATGCGTTGGCCCGGGCGAGCGCTGGGCATGCAGTGGACGAAAAGGAACGCACAGCCCCCGAGATCGATGCCTCGGCCGACTGGCTGACCCGAACGGCCCTGTGCGCCGAACCGCGTGAAGGTCGCTTGTACCTGTTCATGCCGCCGTTATCACGGCTGGAGGATTACCTGGAGCTGGTCACGGCGATCGAAGCCACCGCCGCCGAGCTGCATTGCCCGGTCATCCTCGAAGGCTACGAACCGCCGGCCGACCTGCGCCTGGCCAACTTCAAGGTCACGCCGGATCCCGGTGTCATTGAGGTCAACGTGCAGCCTTCGGCCAGTTGGGACGAGTTGGTGGAGCGTACCGAGTTCCTCTACGAACAGGCGCGCCTGAGCCGCCTGAGCAGCGAAAAATTCATGATCGACGGTCGCCACACCGGTACCGGCGGCGGCAACCATTTTGTGCTCGGCGGCGCGACTCCGGCCGACTCGCCGTTCCTGCGCCGACCCGATCTGCTACGCAGCCTGATCAGCTATTGGCACAACCATCCATCGCTGTCCTACCTGTTTTCCGGCCTGTTCATCGGTCCGACTTCCCAGGCGCCGCGGGTGGATGAAGCGCGTAACGACGCTCTCTATGAACTGGAAATTGCCTTCGCGCAGATGCCCGAGGTCGGTGAGGACTGCCCGCCCTGGCTGGTCGACCGGCTACTGCGTAACCTGCTGATCGACGTCACCGGCAATACCCACCGCGCCGAGTTCTGCATCGACAAGCTGTACTCCCCGGATGGTCCGGCCGGGCGCCTGGGTTTGCTGGAACTGCGCGCCTTCGAGATGCCGCCTCATGCGCGCATGAGCCTGGTCCAGCAGCTTTTGCTGCGCGCCTTGGTCGCGCGTTTCTGGCGTGAACCCTATGCGCCCAAGCGCCTGGCCCGCTGGGGGACCGAGCTGCACGACCGCTTCATGCTGCCGCACTTTATCGAGCAGGACTTCGCTGATGTACTGGTCGAGCTCAATGCCGCAGGCTACCCGCTGCGTGCCGAGTGGTTCGCAGCGCACCTGGAGTTTCGCTTTCCCAAGGTCGGCGACTATGCCGTCAACGGTATCGAGCTGGAGCTGCGCCAGGCCCTGGAGCCCTGGCATGTACTGGGCGAGGAGGGCAGTGGCGGTGCCGCCGTACGTTATGTCGATTCGTCGCTGGAACGCCTGCAGGTCAAGGTCAGCGGCATGCCGCCGGAGCGTTATCAGCTGACTTGTAATGGTCGGGCGCTACCCTTGCAGCCAACCGGGCGGGTCGGTGAGTTTGTCGCCGCCGTGCGTTATCGCGCCTGGCAGCCGGCCAATTGTTTGCAGCCGACCATCGCGGTGCATGCGCCGCTGGTGTTCGACCTGCTCGACACCTGGATGGGCCGTTCGCTGGGCGGCTGCCAATACCATGTCGCCCATCCGGGCGGGCGCAATTACCAGACCCTGCCGGTCAATGCCAACGAAGCCCAGAGCCGGCGTCAGGCGCGCTTTTTCCGCCTTGGGCATAGCCCGGGCGTAGTGGACGTACCTGTGCTGCAGGTAAACCCGGAACTACCCTTTACCCTGGATTTGCGCCGCAGCTGAGCGTTACTCTGAACTGACTTGTGGCCTTCGAGCATTGCCATGCCTGACCTGTTTGATGCTTACCCGCTGAGTGCGGGGACCTATCACGAGCTGCTCGAAAGCCAAGGCGCGGTGCGGGAGCATTGGCAGCCCTTGTGTGCCTACCTGCAGCGCAGCGGGCCGGCGCAACTGGCCCAGCGCCAGGCCTCGTTGACCCGCCAGTTGCGCGAGAACGGCGTCACCTACAACGTCTATGCCGACCCCAAGGGCGCCGACCGGCCGTGGGAGCTGGACCTGTTGCCGCACCTGCTGCCCGCCGCCGAATGGCAGCAGCTGGCGGCGGGTGTTGAACAGCGCGCACGATTGCTCAATGCGGTGCTGGCCGATATCTACGGGCCGCAACAGTTGATCCGTGAAGGCCTGCTGCCGGCCGAACTGGTCTATGGCCATAACAATTTTCTCTGGCCCTGCCAGGGTATCGCTCCACCTGAAGGGACCTATCTGCATGTCTATGCGGTGGACCTTGCCCGCGCCCCGGACGGTCGCTGGTGGGTCACTGCCGACCGTACCCAGGCGCCGTCGGGCGCAGGTTTCGCGCTGGAGAACCGCACCATCGTCTCGCGAGCCCTGCCCGAGCTGTACCGCGACCTGCAGGTGCAGCACCTGGCTGGTTTTTTCCGTACCCTGCAACAGACCCTGGCGCGGCTGGCGCCCAGTGCCAAGGACGCGCCGCTGGTGGTGTTGCTGACCCCGGGGCGCTTCAACGAGAGCTATTTCGAGCACCTGTACCTGGCCCGGCAACTGGGTTATCCACTGGTCGAGGGCAGCGACCTGACCGTGCGCGATGCCACGGTGTACCTCAAGACCTTGAGCGGCCTGCGCCGGGTGCACGCGATCATGCGGCGTCTGGACGATGATTTCTGCGACCCGCTGGAGCTGCGCACCGATTCGGCCCTGGGCGTGCCCGGTTTGCTTGATGCCGTGCGCCAGGGCCGGGTACTGGTGGCCAATGCGCTGGGCAGCGGCGTGCTCGAGTCGCCAGGGCTGCTCGGCTTTTTACCGGCGATCAACCAGCGCCTGTTCGCTGAAGACCTGAGCCTGCCGTCCATCGCCACCTGGTGGTGCGGTGAGCCACCGGTGATGGCGCGGGCGCTGGAGCAGTTGCCCAAGCTGTTGGTCAAGCCGGCGTTCCCCTCGCAGAGCTTCAGCCCGGTATTCGGTCGTGATCTCGACCCGGCCCAGCGCCAGGCCCTGGCCGCTCGCATCCAGGCCCGGCCGTACGCCTACGTGGCCCAGGAGCTGGCGCAACTGTCCCAGGCGCCGGTATGGCAGGCCGAGAAGGGCCAGTTGCAGCCGCGGGCCATCGGCATGCGCGTGTACGCCGTGGCCTCGGCCGAGGGTTATCGGGTACTGCCCGGTGGCCTGACCCGGGTTGCCGCCCAGGCCGATGCCGAAGTGGTGTCGATGCAGCGCGGTGGTGCCAGCAAGGACACCTGGGTGCTTGGCGACGCTGCGCCAGCGGGCGAGCAATGGCGGACCCAGCGCAGCATCGGCGTGGCCGAGCTGATCCGCCAGGACCCTTATCTGCCGTCACGGGTAGTGGAGAACCTGTACTGGTTCGGGCGTTACTGCGAGCGCTGCGATGCCAGTGCGCGTTTGCTGCGGATCATTCTCACCCGTTACCTGGACGGCGACGACCCGCTGGCCTTGCAGGCCGCGGTGGAACTGGCCGATGAGTTGTCGTTGTTGCCGGAGGAGGGCGAATTGCCCGAGCGCCTGCGTGCGGCGCTGGATGATGCCGACTGGGCCTTCAGCCTGCGCGCCAACTTGCAGCGCCTGCAATGGGCGGCCTCCCAGGTGCGCGGCAAGCTCTCGCGGGAGAACTGGCAGGCGCTGGTCGAGCTGCAGCGTGAGGCGCAATGCCTGGAGGATGCCGAGGCGGATTTCGGTGAGCGGGTGGATTTTCTCAACCGCCTGGTGATGTCGCTGGCGGCACTGTCGGGTTTTGCCCTCGACGACATGACCCGCGACGAGGGCTGGCGTTTCTTGATGATCGGTCGACGCATCGAGCGCCTGCAGTCGCTGTGCAGCAGCCTGGCGGCGTTTCTGCGCGGGCCGGCGGTGTACGACCAGGCCGGGCTCGAATGGTTGCTGGAGCTGGGCAACAGCAGCATCACCTATCGTTCGCGCTATCTGGCCGTCGCGCAGTTGATCCCGGTGCTCGATTTGCTCCTGCTCGATGAACAGAACCCCCATGCCGTGCTGTTTCAGCTCAAGCTGCTGGTGCGCGCCAATCAGCGCTTGAGCGAGGAGTTCGACAGCCCCTGCGATCCGGCCCTGGCCCTGCTGGCCGAGCAGTTGCGTCACTTCGACCTGCGCAGCCTGGAAGATCCCTTGTTCGGCAGCGCCAGCGTACAGGCCGTGCTGTCCGGCCTTGCCGATCTGCTGCAAGCGGTCGCCCTCGCCAGTGGCGAGATCTCCGAGCGCCTGGCCTTGCGCCATTTCGCTCACGTCGATGATGTCAGCCAACAGACGGTGTCACTGTGATGAGTGCGCACTACCAGATCATTCACGACACCCATTACCGCTACGACAGCCCGGTGTCCCTGGCCCAGCAGCTGGCGCACCTGTGGCCACGGCCTTGCGCCTGGCAACGCTGCACGGCCCAGGCCCTGCAGGTCAGCCCGCAGCCAACCCAGCGGCGTGATGAGTGGGATGTATTCGGCAACCCGCTGACCCGCCTGGCCTTCGAGCGCCAGCATGAGCAATTGCGGGTGGTGGCGCGCTTGCAGGTTGAAGTGCTGGAGCGGGACGCGCCGGACTTTGCCGCCTCGCCCGCCTGGGAGCGGGTGCGCGATGCCCTGACCTATGCCAGTCAGCCGTTGGTGGCGGAGTTTTTCGAAGCCTGTCGCTACCGTTTTGAGTCGCCTTATGTGCGTCTCAAGCAGCGCTTCGTTGTTTTCAGCGAATCCTGTTTCGAACCCGGGCGGGCGTTGCTGGAAGGCGTGCAGGCGTTGATGGAGAAGATCTTCAGCGAATTCACCTTCGACGCCGACGCCACCCAGGTCGCCACGCCACTGGTAGAGGTGCTGGAGCGTCGTCGCGGGGTGTGCCAGGATTTTGCCCACCTGATGCTCGCCTGCCTGCGTTCGCGTGGTCTGGCTGCGCGTTATGTCAGCGGCTACCTGTTGACCCGACCGCCACCTGGCCAGCCTCGGCTGATTGGCGCCGATGCCTCGCATGCGTGGGTTTCGGTGTTCTGCCCGGGGCAGGGCTGGATTGATTTCGACCCCACCAACAACCTGCGGCCGGCGCTGGAGCACATCACCCTGGCCTGGGGCCGGGATTTTTCCGATGTGTCGCCGTTGCGCGGGGTGATCCTTGGAGGCGGCAGCCATGACCCGGAGGTGCAGGTCACGGTGATGCCGCTGGATGAAGCTGCTGCTTTGCAGGAGCGGGCTTGACCCGCGATGAAGCCATGTCGCCTGGATTGCGACCGCTTCGCGCTCGATCGCGGGCAAGTCCCGCTCCCACAGGATCTGCGCGGTGTGGGAGCTGGCTTGCCAGCGATGAGGCCGGGTCAATCAGGCTTCTTGTCGACCCACTTGGGTAGCACGGGGGCTTCGAAGCTGTCCATGGCGTCGAGCAACTCGGCCGGTGAGTCGGCCAGTTGCAGCATGGCGCGGTGTTGCGGGCGCACGAAGCCTTCTTCCACCACATGGTCAAGGAAGCTGCCCAGCTTGCTGTAGAAGCCGTTGACGTCGAGCAGGCCCAGCGGCTTGGCGTGGTAGCCCAACTGGCCCCAGGTCCAGACTTCGAACAGTTCTTCCAGGGTGCCCAGGCCACCTGGCAAGGCGACGAAGGCGTCGCTCAGCT
Source organism: Pseudomonas sp. JV241A (assembly GCF_900275665.1). NCBI lineage: Bacteria > Pseudomonadati > Pseudomonadota > Gammaproteobacteria > Pseudomonadales > Pseudomonadaceae > Pseudomonas > Pseudomonas sp. JV241A. Next base: position 133,184 of record NZ_OPYO01000033.1, on the reverse strand, counting down.
CGGCCATGCGCGCTTTGCGCGCGTGCATGCCGTCGACCACTTCCAGGCGGGTCAGGCCGGTGTGGCCAATCTCGGCGTTTTTCAGCGCCTCGGGAATGATGCCGATCACCTCGCCACCCGCAGCCATGGCCGCATCGGCAACGATACCCATCAGGCCCACGGCGCCACCGCCGTAGACCAGGGTCAGGCCGCGCGCGGCGATGGCCTGGCCGAGGGCGATGGCCGCCTCGCGGTAGGCTGGGTTGACGCCGGTGCTGGCGCCACAGAACACACAAACGGAACGTACGGGCATTGCTTCTCTCCGGTTACAAGCGCACACAGAGTAAGGCGCTAGCCGCCCGCTTCCAAGCCCGCAGCATTCATTCTGGCCGGGCAAACTCGCACGACGCGCCCGCAGCACCGCAGGCGTAGGCGGCCAGGAGGCCGTTGAGGAAAGTACCAAAGGACATGATCATTTACTCCTAAATGAGAGGTTGTCTCATCCTCCCTCAAAGGTGCATGATGGGCACTTAGATTTCCTGTATACAATCCATAGAACAAATTTACTGCCTGGCTCTTCGGCCAGCGCTTGACCCACATCATGGGCCGGCCTTGCGGTTTCAGGCAGTCTTCAAACTGATAAAAACCCCTGCCATGGAGATTCACGATGTTTGCCAAAGTTGTTGCAGTATCCTTGCTGACCCTCGCCAGCACTCAGGTATTTGCCGCTGAGTGCAAGGCGACGATCGACTCCACCGACCAGATGTCGTTCAACACCAAGGCTCTGGAAATCGACAAGAGCTGCAAGACCTTCACCGTCGAGCTGACCCACTCCGGTTCGTTGCCGAAGAACGTCATGGGCCACAACCTGGTCATCAGCAAAGAAGCTGACATGCAGCCGATCGCCACCGAAGGCCTGGCTGCCGGCATCGACAAGAGCTACCTGAAAGAAGGCGACGCGCGCGTGATCGCCCACACCAAGATCATTGGCGCTGGCGAGAAGGATTCGCTGACCATCGACGTGTCCAAACTCAAGGCGGACGAGAAGTACGGCTTCTTCTGCTCGTTCCCTGGCCACATCTCGATGATGAAAGGCACCATTACCCTGAAGTAATTGCCCTGGGGCTGCTTTGCAGCCCATCGCCGGCAACGCCGGCTCCCACACCGATTACCGTGGGAGCCGGTGTTGCCGGCGATTCAATCAGCGCCTCAAGGCGCGAATGGCATCTCGCGCTTGTGCTGGGTCTTGCGGTACGTGGCACTGATGATGTCGAACGCTTCCTGGCTCACCGGCTCGCCATGCAAAAACGCATCGATCTGCGCATAGGTCACGCCGTGGGACGCTTCGTCCGGCTTGCCGGGCGCCAGGTCTTCCAGGTCTGCGGTCGGGACCTTATCCACCAGTGATTCCGGCGTGCCAAAGCTGCGGGCGATGGCCCGTACCTGGTTCTTCACCAGGCCACTGAGCGGCGCCAGGTCGCAGGAACCATCACCAAATTTGGTAAAGAAACCCATCACCGCTTCGGCGGCATGGTCGGTGCCGATCACCAGGCCCTGACGGGCGCCGGCGATGGTGTACTGGGCAACCATGCGCATGCGCGCCTTGGTGTTGCCGACGACGAAGTCGACCATCGCCGGCGAGCCGTTCTCCAGGGCCTTGACCTCGGCTGCCAGGGCGCGCACGGCCGGGGCGATGTCGACGGTGTGCACCTCGTCGGCCTTGATCACCTCCAGGCAGGCCTGGGCGTCGTGTTCGTCGTGCTGCACCTGATAGGGCAGGCGCACGGCAATGAAGCGGTACTGCGCGTCACCGCTCTCGCTGCGCAATTCATTGATCGCCCGTTGCGCCATCAGCGCGGCGGTCAGCGAGTCGACGCCGCCACTGATGCCCAGCACCAGGGTCTTTAGCCGTGCGTTGTTCAGGCAGGTCTTGATGAAGGCCACGCGCCGGGTCACTTCGGCTTCGAGCGCGGCGCTGTCGGCGAACGGCGGCTGGACCTTGAGCGCTTGGGCAATCTCTCGCTGGACGGCTTGCATGAATTACTCCTTGGACACTTTGAAGACGTGGCGCAGGTAGGCGACGAAGTTTTCGTCGCGGCATTGGGTCTTGGCCGCCTCATCGGAAATCTTGGCGACGGGCTGGCCGTTACAGTCGGTCATTTTAAGCACGATGCTCATCGGCGCCACCCCGGGCAGGTCGCAGGTGAGGTTGGTGCCGATGCCGAAGCTGACGTTGATCCGCCCGCGCAGGGCACGGAAGATCTCCAGCGACTTGGTCAGGTTCAGGCCGTCGGAGAACACCAGGGTCTTGGTCATCGGGTCGATTCCCAGCTTGCGGTAGTGGGCGATGGCCTTTTCCGCCCATTGCACCGGGTCGCCCGAGTCATGGCGCAGGCCATCGAACAGTTTGGCGAAGTACAGGTCGAAATCGGTCAGGAAGGCATCCATGGTGATGCAATCGGTCAGGGCGATGCCAAGCAGTCCGCGGTATTCGCGCACCCAGCAGTCGAGCGCGGCGATCTGGCTGTCGATCAGCCGCGGCCCCAGTTGCTGGTGGGCCATGATCCATTCATGGGCCATGGTCCCCAGCGGCTTGATATCCAGTTTCCGTGCCAGGTGCACGTTGCTGGTGCCGACGAAGCGCGCCGGGAAATCATCCTTGAGTACCCGTACCACTTCTTCCTGAACCTTGTAGGAGAAGCGTCGGCGGGTGCCGAAGTCGGCCACCTGCAGCTCGGCCAGTTCCTCGCTGCTGGCATTGGCCTTGAGCCAGTCGAACTTGCGATACAACTGGTCGCGGGCATCGCTCAGTTTTGCCTGGGGATGACGATGGCGGTTGCGCACTTCGCTGATGATCGCCAGCAATGGCACTTCAAACAGGATCACGTGCAGCCAGGGCCCGCGCAGGCGCAGGTACAGCTGATCGTTCTCGACCCCCAGTTGCAGGTAGCGCAGGTTGAAGCGAAACAGCCCGAGAAAGCGCAGGAAGTCCGGCTTCATGAAGCTGATCTGTTCAAGGAAGCCCAGCTGGCCATTACCCAGGCTCAGTTCGCACAGCTGCTCGATCTGTTCGCGGATCTGCGCCAGATAAGGGCGCAGGTCTTCACCGTTGCGGCAGCGGAATTCCCACTCGACGTCGACGTTGGGGTAGTTGTGCAGCACGGCCTGCATCATGGTCAGCTTGTAGAAATCGGTGTCGAGCAGGTTCTGCACGATGCGATCGGCAAATGCACTCTCGCTCATAGGGGGCTCCAAAGGGGGCGCACGCCATCACTGCCAGTGATGACGCACAGACTTGCGCATTGTGCCAGCCTTTGTCGCCATGAGGGCAGGCCGGGGCAGGGGTAATTCGGTAGCAGGCTACAGGTAGCGGCGCTTTTAGCGGTCAGCGACTAGCCTGTAATGGTGCCCGCTGTAGCAGTCGCGCACCAAGGATGTGCAGTTCGGTTACGCATCCTGTTACAGGCTGGTTGCACGTAACCAAAACCCAGGGTTGCAATGATGGCACTTCGCGGTTGCTCTTTTTTGTCGGGGCGGGTGGCGCTTTCCGTAAGGCAGACGGTTGCACGACCAGTAAAAAAAGGCCGCGAATCCTTGCTGCGCAACTTGTTCACGAGTTTTTCCAGAATAAAAAACCAATGGCACGGCCCTTGCTCAGAGCAATTGCTGAAAGTTGTAGTGCCAACCAAAAAAAACTCCAGGAGCACCACCTCATGTCGCAGACGTTTTACAAGAAAGGCTTTCTGGCCCTCGCCGTGGCTACGGCGCTGGGCATTTCTTCGTATGTTCAGGCCGACATCAAGATCGGCGTAGCAGGCCCGATGACCGGTGCCAACGCAGCGTTTGGCGAGCAGTACATGAAAGGTGCACAGGCGGCAGCCGACAAGGTCAATGCCGCGGGCGGGGTCAACGGCGAGAAGATCGTGCTGGTCAAGGGTGACGACGCCTGCGAGCCGAAACAGGCCGTGGCCGTGGCCAACCGCCTGGTTGACCAGGACAAGGTCATCGGTGTGGTCGGGCACTTCTGCTCGTCCAACACCATTCCGGCCTCTGAGGTGTATGACGAGGCCGGTGTCATCGCAATCACCCCGGGTTCGACCAACCCGGCAGTTACCGAACGCGGCCTGACCGGCATGTTCCGCATGTGCGGGCGTGACGATCAGCAGGGTATCGTCGCCGGCGACTACATCGTCGACGTGCTCAAAGGCAAGAAGGTCGTGGTCCTGCATGACAAGGACACTTACGGCCAGGGCCTGGCGGATGCCACCAAGGCCCAGCTTGAGAAGCGTGGCGTGAAACCCGTTCTTTACGAAGGCCTGACCCGGGGCGAGAAAGACTTCAGCGCCGTGGTCACCAAGATTCGCGGCGCTGGTGCCGATGTCGTCTACTTCGGTGGCCTGCATCCGGAAGCGGGTCCTCTGGTGCGGCAACTACGTGAGGCGGGTCTGAAAGACGTCAAGTTCATGTCCGATGACGGCATCGTAACCGACGAACTGGTCTCCACCGCTGGTGGCCCACAGTACGTCGATGGCGTGTACATGACCTTCGGCGCCGACCCGCGCCTGCTGCCAGACAGCAAGGCCGTGGTCGAGGAGTTCCGCAAAGGCGGTACCGAGCCAGAAGGCTACACCCTGTACGCCTACGCCTCGGTCCAGGCCCTGGCTGCAGCGTTCAACGGCGCCAAGTCGAACAAGGGCGAAGACGCTGCCAAGTGGCTCAAGGCCAATCCGGTGCAAACCGTGATGGGCGAGAAGAAGTGGGACACCAAGGGCGACCTGACGGTCTCCGACTACGTGGTCTACCAGTGGGACAAGGACGGCAAGTATCACCAACTGGAAAAACAAAAATAACAACGGTAGGCGACCCGGGCTTGTGCCCGGGTCGCTACCCGGTTTTGCGCCGTACCTGTCTTTTCTCGTAGATCTGCACAACCCTGCGCTGCGAGGGCCGCTTCATCCGGGGCTCACCGTAGTCGGCGCTTGTGCAATCTCAAATACGTGAGATTGCGTTATGGATGGTATTTTCCTGCAGCAACTGGTCAACGGGCTGACCCTCGGGTCTGTCTATGGCCTGATCGCCATCGGCTACACAATGGTCTATGGCATTATCGGCATGATCAACTTCGCGCACGGCGAGGTGTATATGATTTCCGCGTATCTCGCGGCAATCAGCCTGGCATTGCTGGCGTATTTCGGTATCGAATCCTTTCCCTTGCTGATGCTCGGGACGCTGATCTTCACGGTGGTGGTCACCGGTGTCTACGGCTGGACCATCGAACGCATCGCCTACAAACCCCTGCGTAACTCCACCCGCCTGGCGCCGCTGATCAGTGCCATCGGCATCTCGCTGATCCTGCAGAACTACGCGCAGATCAGCCAGGGCGCACGCCAGCAAGGCGTACCGACCCTGCTCGAAGGCGCCTGGCGCGTCGAGGTGGGCACCGGATTCGTCCAGCTGACCTACACCAAGATCTTCATCCTGGTGGCAGCCTTCGTCGGCATGGCCGCACTCACCTACATCATCAAGTTCACCAAACTTGGACGCATGTGCCGGGCCACCCAGCAGGATCGCAAGATGGCCTCGATCCTCGGTATCAACACTGACCGGGTGATCTCCTATGTGTTTGTCATCGGTGCAGTCATGGCGGCCCTGGCCGGCGTGCTGATCACCATGAACTATGGCACCTTCGACTTCTATGCCGGCTTCATCATCGGCATCAAGGCCTTCACCGCTGCGGTCCTCGGTGGCATCGGCTCATTACCGGGCGCCATGCTCGGCGGGATCATCCTCGGGATTTCCGAGTCGTTGTTCTCCGGGCTGATCAACTCCGACTACAAGGACGTGTTCAGCTTCTCGCTGCTGGTGCTGATTCTGATCTTCCGTCCCCAAGGCCTGCTGGGTCGCCCACTCGTGGCGAAGGTGTAAGTATGTCTGCTGCCAATACAACTACATTCGATATCAAGCGCAGCCTGATCGATGCGATTCTCGCCGGGCTGATTTCCCTGATCGTGTTCGGGCCCATCGTCGGCGTGGTGCTCGACGGCTACAGCTTCAACCTTGAACCCACCCGCGTTGCCTGGCTGGTGGCCGGGGTCATGGCCGGGCGTTTCTTGCTCAGCTTGTTCCTGCAGACACCCAAGGGCCAGTCGATCCTCCAGGGCTTCGAGGGCAGCGGCTCCGGGGTGCACGTGCTGGCGCCAGACTACAAATCGCGGCTGCGCTGGATCATCCCGGCACTGATCGTGATTGCCATCGTCTTCCCGTTCTTCGCCAACAAGTACCTGCTGACCGTGGTCATCCTCGGCCTGATCTACGTGCTGCTGGGCCTGGGCCTGAATATCGTGGTGGGCCTTGCCGGCCTGCTCGACCTGGGCTACGTGGCCTTCTACGCCATCGGCGCCTATGGCCTGGCCCTGGGTTACCAGTACCTGGGCCTGGGCTTCTGGACTGTGTTGCCACTGGCGGCGATCGCGGCGGCGCTGGCCGGGTGCATATTGGGCTTCCCGGTGCTGAGGATGCATGGCGACTACCTGGCCATCGTCACCCTGGGCTTTGGCGAAATCATCCGGCTGATACTGAACAACTGGTTGTCGTTTACCGGTGGCCCCAATGGCATGCCGGTGCCGTCGCCAACGTTCATGGGCCTGGAGTTTGGCCGCCGGGCCAAGGACGGCGGGGTGCCTTTCCATGAGTTTTTCGGCATCGCCTACAACCCCAATGTGAAATTCCTGTTCATCTACATCGTGCTGTTCCTGGTGGTGCTGGCGGTGCTGTACATCAAGCACCGGCTGACCCGCATGCCGGTCGGCCGCGCCTGGGAAGCGTTGCGCGAAGATGAGATCGCCTGCCGCTCCATGGGCTTGAATCATGTGTTGGTGAAACTCTCGGCCTTCACCCTCGGCGCCTCCACCGCCGGCCTTGCCGGGGTGTTCTTTGCCAGTTACCAGGGTTTCGTCAACCCGTCGTCGTTCACCTTTTTCGAGTCGGCGCTGATCCTCGCCATTGTCGTGCTCGGCGGCATGGGCTCGACCGTCGGCGTGGTGATCGCCGCGTTCGTGCTGACGGTGGCGCCGGAACTGCTGCGCAGCTTCTCCGAATACCGGGTGCTGTTGTTCGGCGTGCTGATGGTGTTGATGATGATCTGGAGACCGCGCGGCCTGATTCGCATCAGCCGTACCGGTGTAGTTCCGCGTAAAGGAGTGGCGCCATGAGCGATGACGTGATTCTCTCGGTTGAAAACCTGATGATGCAGTTCGGCGGCATCAAGGCGCTCAGCGATGTCAGCCTCAAGGTCAGACGCAACCAGATCTTCGCCCTGATCGGCCCCAACGGTGCAGGCAAGACCACGGTGTTCAACTGCCTGACCGGCTTCTACAAGGCCAGTGGCGGCAAGATCGAACTGAACCTGCGCGGCACCCGCACCAACGTCATCCAGCTGTTGGGCGAACGCTTCCAGCTGGGCGATTTCGTCTCGCCCAAGCGCTTCATCAACCGCCTGCACTACAAGATGTTCGGCGGTACCCACCTGGTCAACCGCGCCGGGCTGGCGCGGACCTTCCAGAACATCCGCCTGTTCCGGGAAATGTCGGTGGTCGAGAACCTGCTGGTGGCCCAGCACATGTGGGTCAACCGCAACCTGCTGGCCGGCGTGCTCAACACCAAGGGCTACCGCAAGGCCGAAAGCGATGCCCTGGACCATGCCTTCTACTGGCTGGAAGTGGTCGACCTGGTCGACTGTGCCAACCGCCTGGCCGGTGAGCTGTCGTACGGGCAGCAACGTCGCCTGGAAATTGCCCGGGCCATGTGCACGCGCCCGCAGATCATCTGCCTGGACGAACCGGCCGCCGGCCTCAACCCGCAGGAAACCGAAGCGCTGAGCAAGATGATCCGTGTGCTGCGCGACGAGCATGACCTGACCGTGGTGCTGATCGAGCACGACATGGGCATGGTCATGAGCATTTCCGACCATATCGTGGTGCTTGACCACGGCAACGTGATCGCTGAGGGCGCGCCACAGGACATCCGTCACAACCCGACGGTGATTGCCGCCTACCTGGGCGCCGATGAAGAGGAACTGGTATGAGTACACCGATCCTCGAACTGAAAGAGATCGACGTGTTCTACGGGCCGATCCAGGCCCTGAAGAAAGTCTCGCTGCATATCGATGAAGGTGAAACGGTGAGCCTGATCGGCTCCAACGGCGCCGGCAAGTCGACCCTGCTGATGTCGATCTTCGGCCAGCCGCGGGCAGCGGCCGGGCAGATCATCTACCGTGGCACCGACATTACCCACAAGTCATCGCACTACATCGCTTCCAACGGTATTGCCCAGTCGCCGGAAGGCCGCCGGGTGTTCCCTGATATGTCGGTGGAAGAGAACCTGATGATGGGCACCATCCCCATTGGCGACAAGTTCGCCAGCGAGGACATGCAGCGTATGTTCGAGCTGTTCCCGCGGCTCAAAGAGCGGCGCAACCAGCGCGCCATGACCATGTCCGGCGGCGAGCAGCAGATGCTCGCCATCGCCCGGGCTTTGATGAGCCGGCCCAAATTGCTGCTGCTCGATGAGCCGTCGCTGGGCCTGGCGCCGATCGTGGTCAAGCAGATCTTCGCCACCTTGCGCGAGCTGGCGCAGACCGGCATGACCATCTTCCTGGTGGAGCAGAACGCCAACCATGCGCTGAAACTCTCGGACCGCGCCTACGTGATGGTCAACGGCCATATCCGTATGACCGGCACGGGCAAGGAGCTGTTGGTCAACGAGGAGGTGCGTAACGCCTATCTGGGCGGGCACTGATCGGTAGCTGAAAAAAACGCCCCGCTTGACGGGGCGTTTTTTTGTCCACAGTTTTGTGGAAAACCTTGCGGCGACTTTCTTTTGGGCGCGACAGAAAGTCGCTTTAACTGGCTGTTTTATCAGCTTTTGAGTTGTCCACTATTGGTGTGGAAGCGACTGTGGGTAACTTGGGTGCAGCTTGCTGGAAGCCTTTATCTACAAGGCTTTCAGGCTTGTGATTGTTTTTTGATCAGGTTTTTTTCCGGCGTTCGCATCGGGGTTTGTCAAGTGTTTTGTCCTTAGCGCAAATGGCGATTAAACGGCTCCAACAGCCTGTGGATAACTCTGTGGGCAAGCCTTGGAAAGATCGACGTAGACAGCGTCGTTACAGGCCTGGAGCCATCATGGAAATCCGCGCCTTGGGCGACTGCTACCACCCTGAGGTCAAGGCCAGCGCCCAAGGTCAAGGAAAATACTTGCTCAAGGCCCGGATTACGCGGCTTGCAGGGTTTTCAAGTTGCCCCCGGATTTTGTGGAAGGGCTTGTGGATAAGATGCGCAAAGCTTGCTACAGGCCGTCTATACCGGGGCTTACACAGGTTTGATCGTTTTTTGTACAGTGTCTTGAATGGCTTGCTGCCGAACGCGGCGGCGGGCATGCTGCAAACCCTGTGATCAGCCTCATCAAGGAGACCCGCATGACCTCTACCGTATTCATCACTGGCGCAACCTCCGGCTTCGGCGAAGCCTGCGCCCGTCGTTTTGCTGAAGCCGGCTGGTCGCTGGTGCTGACCGGTCGCCGTCAGGAGCGCCTGGAAGCGCTGTGTGCCGAGCTGTCGCAACAAACCGAAGTGCACGGCCTGGTGCTCGATGTGCGTGACCGCAAGGCCATGGAAGCGGCCATCGCCAACCTGCCACCGGCGTTCGCCAAGCTGCGCGGGCTGATCAACAACGCAGGCCTGGCCCTGGGCGCTGACCCGGCGCCCAAGTGCGACCTCGATGACTGGGAAACCATGGTCGACACCAACATCAAGGGCCTGATGTACAGCACCCGCCTGCTGCTGCCACGGCTGATCGCCCATGGCCGTGGCGCGACCATCCTCAACGTCGGCTCGGTGGCGGGTAACTATCCGTATCCGGGCAGTCATGTGTATGGCGGCACCAAGGCGTTTGTCGGGCAGTTCTCGCTGAGCCTGCGCTGCGACCTGCAGGGGACTGGCGTGCGGGTGAGCAATATCGAGCCGGGCCTGTGCGAGAGCGAGTTCTCGCTGGTGCGTTTCGGTGGTGACCAGGCGCGTTACGACGCCACCTATGCCGGGGCCGAGCCGATTCAGCCGCAGGATATCGCCGAGACCATCTTCTGGATCATGAACCAGCCGGCGCACATCAACATCAACAGCCTCGAGCTGATGCCGGTGAGTCAGGCGTGGGCGGGTTTTTCGATCGATCGTTCAGGCAAGGCTTGAGGGCCTTTCGCTGGCAAGCCAGCTCCCACAGGGATTTCAGGCCACCAGGGCCATTGTGGGAGCCGGCCTTGCCGGCGATAGCGTCAAAGCTGACGCTGCAGCCCTTCCAGGCAAGTCGCCAGATGGTAAGGCGTAGTCGACGGCATATCGAAGCGGCTGACCTTGCCATTGGCATCCCGGCACTCATACCAGCCTCCGGCATGCAGGAAATTCTGCTGCAGCGCCTTGAACTGGGCCAGCACCGTGGCGGCGCTCGCCGGGCGCAAGGTCAGGGCGCGCAGGTATTCGGCCTGGGCCCAGATGCGCTGGGTTGCGTCGCGCACCTGGCCATCGGCGCTGAGCATTGCCAGCACCGCCGTGTCTTTCACGCCGCAGTGTTCGGCATAGGCGAATGCCCGGCTGAGCGACCCATGCAACTCGCCACCGCGTAACAGCGGCGAAGACTCCAGCAAGTAGAACCATTCGAACTGGTGACCCGGTTCGAACCAGTTATCCACAGCCCCGCGCGGCTTTTCCAGCATCACCCCGTGTTCAGGGTCGATGAAGTGCGTCTGCATGGCCGCTGCCAGGGTTTCCAGCGCTTGCTGAACAGTTTCATCGTCACGCACCGACAGGGTGGCGAGGAAGGCTTCGGCCAGGTGCATCAGCGGGTTCTGCAGCGGGCCGCTGGCCAGGTCCGACCAGTCTTCGCCAAGGCTCGCCTCGTACAGGCCGTCATCACGGGCGAACTGCACGGCCACCACTTCCAGCGCAGCGTTGAGGGTCGACTCGACCAGCGGCTCGCGGACCTTGCCCCAGTAATGCGCGCAGGCGAAGACGATAAAGGCGTGGGTGTAGAGGTCCTTGCGTCGGTCCAGCGGCTTGCCCTGGGCATCGATGCTGTAGAACCAGCCGCCGTGCTCGGCATCATGGAAGTGCCGCTGCAAGGAGCGAAACAGAGCCGCGGCGCGCTCGCTGGCGCCGGGCTGCTCGATACGGCTGCTGAACAGGTACAGCTGGCGTGCGCAGGCCATGGCCCGGTAGCGCTGCACCGGCATGGGTTGCTGCTGTGGGTCGAGGGCTTCGAAGGGCAGGGCCATGTCTGCATTCCAGCCCGGGCCTTGCCACAGCGGCACGATGCGCTGGTCAAAGTGCGTCTGGACCTCGGCGAGCAGGGCGGGCAGTTCAGGCTGGGCAGTACGAAGGTCGGGCATGGAAAAAGTTCGTCGCGGTCGGTGCGTTTGCGCGCAATGGTAGCAGGAAACGGCGGCGACTTTGCCGGCCTCATCGCTGGCTGTAGGAGCGGGCTTGCCCCGCGATGAGGCCAGTTCAGCCAGCACAGCAGACTGCCTACAGGGTGCTGAGCCCCTGCCAGTGCTTGGCGCCGACAAAGATGAAGCGCAGCTGTTGGGTGATTTTTTCCGGGGCGCTGATCGGTTCGACGGCGCTGGCGCTTGGTTCGTCGATCAGTTCCGGCAGGGTGGCGAACACGGTTTTCACCACCAGGTCGGCCATCACCGCCAGGGCTGCGGCGTCCAGGTGCTGCCAGCGCGGCATGCGCGCAAGGTCGGTGGCCAGGTCCGAGCTGATGCCCTGGCGCAGGGTACCGATAGCCTGGCGTACCGGCTGCGAACCACCATATTGCTCGCGGGCCAGGAACAGGAACTGGGCGCGGTTGGCTGCCACCACGTCGAGAAAGATCCGCACCGAGGCATCGGTGATGCCGCCGAGCTCGAATTCGTTCTGGCGCACCAGGCGGATGGTCTGGCGAAAGGTTTCGCCGACTTCATTGACCAGGGCCAGGCCCAGTTGGTCCATGTCGGAGAAATGCCGGTAAAAGCCGGTAGGGACGATGCCTGCGGTTTTCGCCACTTCGCGCAGGCTGATGCTGCCGAAGCCTCGACCGCTTTCCATCAGGTGGCGGGCGGCATCCAGCAGGGCGTGGCGGGTCTGTTGCTTTTGTTCGGCGCGCGGCAGCATGGCAAGTATCGGCAGGCAGTGAAACAGCCCTGCACTCTAATAGCCTGGCGCCAGAAAAACAAAGCCCGGTCAATGGACCGGGCTGGGAGGGGAGCTACTACAGCACTGGTGTCTCTTGTTGTCTGGCATAGGCTTCAGCTCGCGCGTTGGATTTCGATCAGACGATCAGAACCACCTTCTGCGACCTCGAAGCGTGCTTTCAGACGGTCAGAACCACCTTCGGCTACCTTGTAGTACTGTTTCAGGCGATCAGCACCACCCTCGGCAACCTTGACCCGGTCATTCAGGCGATCAGCACCACCTTCGGCAACGCGGTTGTTGCGGTCAAGTACGCGATCCGAGCCACCTTCGGCAACACGGTTGTTGCGCTCCAGCAGCCGATCCGAACCGCCTTCGGCCAGCGGGTTCAGCGGTTGCGAAATCACCGTCGAGCTGGAACGCGATTCGGCGCTCAGGGCTTGTTCGGCGGCGGGAACGGCAAAGGCGTTGGCGGCCAGGATGGACAGGGACAGGCTCAGCAGTAATTGGCGTTTCATGATTCGGTGCTCCTCGGCGGGGCTGGAAAGTGGGTACGGAGCCAATGCTACGCCGGGAAACGCCAGATAAAAGTTCATAAAGATAATGGTAACAATCAACGGAATTGATGCTTTGCAGCGGCCGCTCTAAGCCGCGGTTTACGGCGCGATGAGCGACTGCGCCGAGGTCGTTACCGGGGCAGCCGGATGAGGTAACGATCGACAAAAGTTGAGAAAAAGGTCAGAAAAAACCTCGTTATCATGGCTGATCAATTAAACCCCTCGGGTTTTCATCAGTCCGAAGAGATAAGTGCCATCAACGCGCCCGCTTTTTGCCATGCAGTCATCAGGAGAATCGTGCAATGACGCGCCCCGCCAAAATCATCACCTGGACCCTCGCCAGCCTGCTGCTGGTCCTGGCCGTAGTGGTGATCGTCATCGCCACCTTCGACTGGAACCGGGTCAAGCCCACCCTCAATGCCAAGGTCTCCGAAGCACTGCATCGGCCCTTCGCCATCAACGGCAACCTGGCGGTGCGTTGGCAGCGTGAGCCGGAGCAAGGCGGTTGGCGCGCCTGGCTGCCATGGCCGCACTTCATCGCCGAAGACCTGACCCTGGGCAACCCAGATTGGCTCAAGGAGCCGCAGATGGTCGGCCTCAAGCGCGTCGAGTTTCGCCTGGCGCCGCTGCCGCTGCTGGTGCAGCAGATCGTCATTCCACGCATCGATCTCAACCAGCCGACCGCCAGCCTCAAGCGCCTGGCCGATGGCCGTGCCAACTGGACCTTCGACTTCGGCCCCAAGGACGAGCAGGCCGAACCGTCGAAATGGGTGCTCGACATCGGCGCCATCGGCTTTGACAAGGGCCAGGTAAGTCTCGATGACCAGACCCTGAAAACCCGCCTGGAGGTGTTGATCGACCCGTTGGGCAAGCCGATCCCGTTCAGCGACATCGTCGGCAAGGCCTCGGCGCAGAAGGCCGGTGCTGCCCAGGACTACGCCTTCGGCCTCAAGGTCAAGGGCCGCTACAAAGGCCAGGCGCTGGCCGGCACCGGCAAGATCGGCGGCCTGCTGGCCCTGCAGGACGCTTCGCAGCCGTTCCCGCTGCAGGCCGACATGGCCATTGGCGAAACCCGCATCGCCGTCGCCGGCACCCTGACCGACCCGCGCAATCTCGGCGCCCTCGACCTGCGCCTGCGTCTGTCAGGAGCGAGCCTGGGCAACCTGTATCCGCTCACCGGCGTGACCCTGCCCGATTCACCGCCCTATGCCACCGAGGGTCATCTCACGGCCAAACTGCATGAACCTGGCGGCGCGGCGTTTCGCTATGAAGGCTTCAACGGCAAGATCGGCGACAGCGATATCCATGGTGACCTGGCGTTCGTCGCCAGCCAGCCGCGGCCAAAGCTGAGCGGCAAGCTGGTTTCCAACCAACTGTTGTTCAAGGACCTGGCGCCGCTGATCGGGGCCGACTCCAATGCCCAACAGAAAGCCCGAGGCGGTGCCAGCAAGCAACCCGCAGGCAAGGTGTTGCCGGTCGAGGAATTTCGCACCGAACGCTGGCGGACCATGGACGCGGACGTGACCTTCAGCGGCAAGCGCATCGTGCACAGTGCCGAGCTGCCGTTCACCGATCTTTCCAGCCACTTCGTCCTCGAGGATGGCGTGCTGCGCCTGGCACCACTGCGCTTTGGCATCGCCGGCGGCAAGCTCGACGCCCAGGTGCGCCTCGATGGCCGTAGCGTGCCGTTGCAGGGACGGGCGCAACTGAGTGCGCGTAACTTCAAGCTCAAGCAGCTGTTCCCGACCTTCGAGCCGATGAAGACCAGCTTCGGCGAACTCAATGGCGACGCCGACCTGAGTGGTCGTGGCAACTCGGTGGCAGCGCTGCTGGCGACCGCCAATGGCGACTTGAAAATGCTGATCAACGATGGCGCCATCAGCCGTGGATTGATGGAGATCGCCGGGCTCAACGTTGGCAACTATGTGGTCGGCAAGCTGTTTGGTGACAAGGAAGTGAAGATCAATTGCGCGGCAGCCGACTTCGGTATCAAGGATGGCCTGGCGACCACGCGGGTGTTCGTCTTCGATACCGAGAACGCGATCATCTACATCAACGGTACCGCCAACTTCGCCAGCGAGCAGCTGGATTTGAAGATCAACCCCGAGTCCAAGGGCGTGCGCCTTATTTCGTTGCGCTCGCCGCTGTATGTGCGCGGGCCGTTCGCCAAGCCAAGCGCTGGCGTACAGGCCTTGCCGCTGGCCTTGCGTGGGGTGGGGATGGTGGCTCTGGGGGTGACAGTGGGGCCGGCGGCGGGGTTGCTGGCACTGATAGCGCCAAGTGGGGATGTGCCGAACCAGTGCACGCCCTTGCTGGAGCAAATGAAGGCTGGCAAGGCGCCGCGGGCAGTGAAGGCGGGTTGAGAGGAAGCAATCGCGGGTCAAGTCGAGCCGTCGCACCGCCGCTCCCACAATGGAACTGTGTGCACCAGACCTGTGGGAGCGGGCTTGACCCGCGATAAGGTCTACAGGCCTTGCAGCAAATCCGCCATGTCGTCGGCGTGCTCCTCTTCCTGGGCCAGGATGTCTTCGAAGATCCGCCGCGTGGTCGGGTCGCTCTCGCCGATGTACTGGATGATCTCGCGGTAGCTGTCGATGGCAATCCGCTCGGCGATCAGGTCTTCCAGGACCATCTCCTTGAGGTTGCTGCCGGCGACGTATTGGGCATGGGAATTCTTGCTCAGGTTGTCCGGGTTCAGGTCCGGTTCGCCGCCCAGCTGGACGATGCGTTCGGCCAGTTTGTCGGCGTGCTCCAGCTCCTGGGTGGCGTGCTCGAGGAATTCGTCAGCTGCGACACTGGCCTTGATCCCGCTGGCCATGTAGTAGTGGCGCTTGTAGCGCAGGGCGCAGACCCACTCGGTGGCCAGCGACTCGTTGAGCAGGCGCAGGATTTTTTCCCGGTCGGCGCTGTAGCCTTCGGTCACGGCGCCCTGCTCGACATGCTGGCGGGCGCGTTCACGCAGGGTTTTAACATCGGTCAGTTCAACGTTGCTCATCATCATCTCCAGGCTGAAAACGGATAGATCTTCACGCTCTGTCGGCGCGCTGGTTACTAAAGCTGTGAGTCGCCAGCACGGGGAAAAGTTTTATAGCTTGGCCTTGGCCTTTTCGACGGCCTCGTCATCGACCTGGCGTTGTTCGCAGGTCTTGAAGCCCTTGGCGTCGACATGGCCGGTGGCATCGAAGCGCACGTAATAGGCCTGCTGCTTTCCGTTACGGTTGAGGATGTAGTTGTTGCAGGTACCGCCGTGGGGCAGGTCGATCACAGTCGATGGGCTGCCGCCAATGGCAATCACCCGCTGCATGGTCATGCCGTTCTCGACCTGCTTGACCAGCGGCTCTTCGTGATAGGTGACGTAGTCCACCGGGTTTTCCGGGCGGCTGCCGCAGGCGGCCAGGGTGGCGGTGGTCAGCAGAATGGCCAGGGTCTGTTTGTACATGGTTGAGCTCCTTGCTGAGGGTCTATTGGCTTGGAACCCCAGCGAGCGGCGGGAGTTCGATTGCGATTGCCGTCGAAGTGCCTGTAGTGTTGGGCGACTGTCCACGGAACGGGGAATGCAGCCATGGCCCAAGGGCTCGCCACGCGTTATCCACTGGTGCTGGTGCCAGGCATGCTCGGGTTTGTCCGCCTGCTGCTGTATCCCTACTGGTTCGGGATCGTTTCGGCGTTGCGCCGGGGCGGGGCGACGGTGTTTGCCGTGCAGGTGTCGCCGCTCAACTCCTGCGAGGTGCGCGGCGAGCAGTTGTTGCTGATCATCGAGGACCTGCGTCGGCGCACTGGCGCCGACAAGGTCAACCTGCTTGGCCACAGCCAGGGCGCCCTGACGGCGCGCTATGCGGCCGCCAAACGGCCGGAATGGGTGGCGTCCGTCACCTCGATTGCCGGGCCCAATCACGGCTCGGAGCTGGCCGATCACCTGCATGACTATTACCCCGCCGACTCCGCGCGCGGCCGTGTGCTCAAGGCTCTGCTGCATGGGCTGGGGGTTTTGATGGGCTGGCTGGAGACCGGCTGGCGCGGGCCGAAACTGCCGATTGACGTCCACGCCTCGCACCAGTCGCTCACCAGTGCCGGCGTGGCGCGCTTCAACCAGGCTTATCCACAGGGCCTGCCGACCACCTGGGGCGGCGAGGGACCGGCCGAGGTGAATGGTGTGCGTTACTACTCCTGGTCCGGCACCCTGCAACCGGGCCGGACCGATCGCGGCCTCAACCGCCTGGACGGCAGCAATCGCTTCTGCCGCCTGTTCGCCCGCACCTTCGTGCGGGAAAAGGGCCAGTGCGACGGCATGGTCGGGCGCTTCAGCTCGCACCTGGGCCAGGTGATCGGCGATGACTATCCGCTCGATCACCTGGACATCGTCAATCAGTCGCTAGGTGCGGTGGGCAAGGGCGCAGAGCCTGTGCGGCTGTTCACCGAACATGCTGCCAGGCTCAAGGCTGCGGGACTGTAGCGCTGCGGCGCAGGGGTGTTTTCCAGCGTTCGGCGAGGATCACCCCGACCAGGGTCAGCACCCCGCCCACCAGGTGATAGAGGGCCAGCTGCTCGCCCAGCACCATGGCAGCGATCACCGCTGTCACCGCTGGCAGCAGGTTAAAGAACAGCGTCGTGCGACTCGGGCCCAGACGGCTGACCCCCTGCATCCAGGCCAGCGGCGCGATCATCGAGGCCAGTACGCAGGCGTAGATCACCAGGCCGATGTTGCCCGCGCCCAGGCCGGTCTTTTCCGAGAACAGGAACAGCGGAAACAGCACGATGATCGCCACCAGCACCTGCAGATACAGCAGCTGCAGCGGTGGGATGCGCAACTGCCACTTTTTCAGCAGGGTGCTGTACATCGCATAAGCCAGGGTGGCGATCAGCATCAGCGCATCACCGCCGTTGACCCCGTGTTGCACCAGCACCGCCAGATCGCCAGCCGACACCACAACCAGCACGCCGATGAACGACACCACCGCGCCAATCAGCGCACCGATGGTCAGGCGCTGGCCGAGGCTGATGATTGCCAAGGCCAGGGACATCAGCGGCATCAGCGAGAGGATGATGCCCATGTTGGTAGCGCTGGTGATGGCGGCGGCGAAGTAGGCCAGGCTCTGGTACACCGCCATGCCGAGTACGCCGAGAATGAAGATCTTGCCCAGGTTCGGGCCAATCGCCGCCCAGTTGCGCAACACCGGCCGCAAAAGAAAGGGCGTGAACAGCAGGCCGGCGAGCAGCCAGCGATAGAAGCCGATCTCGGCCGGGAAGATCGCCCCGGCAGACATCTTGGTGACCACGGTATTGCCGGCCCAGATGAAGATTGCCAGCAATGGAAACGCATAATTCATGAAACAGGAACTCTTGAGGGTACAGGCAGCTATTATCCGCTTGTCTGTCTTGTTGTTTATACTTGTATCCAGACAACCCGCCCATAGATCCAGACAGCATGTCGATAAAGTACGTAAAAATTCCGCAATTCGAGGCTTTGCCGGCCCCGGTGTATTTTCGCTACGACGAGTTCGGCGCCGATACCCACAGCGCCGCCCATCGGCATGCCTGGGGCCAGCTCAACTATGCGGCGCACGGCATCATGCACCTGGAAATCGACGGCCAGCGCTTCATCTCGCCGCCGCATTATGCGGTGTGGGTGCCGCCCGATACCGAGCACAGCTGCTACAACCCGCAGGCCATCGTCTATCGCTCGGTGTACCTGGATCGCGCCCTGTGCCAGGGCCTGCCTGGCGAACCGTGCACCCTGGTGATCAGCGACATTCTCAAGGCCATTCTTGGCGATTTCGCCACCCGTGACGTCAAGGTCCCTGAAGATGAAGCCGACCAGCGCCTGGCCCGGGTGCTGGTCGACCAGTTACGCCGCGCACCGACCCAGACCTGCTACCTGCCCTACGCACGCAGTGCCGGCCTGGGCGATGTGCTGCAGGCTCTGCATGCCGAGCCCGGCGACAATCGCCCGCTCGGCCATTGGGCCGCCAGCGTCCATGTCAGCGAACGCACCCTGGCCCGGCAGTTCATTCGCGAGCTGGGCATGAGCTTTGGCGAGTGGCGCCTGCGCCTGCGATTTCTGCGCGCCATCGAGGCGCTGGAGCAGAACCTGCCGATCCAGCAGATTGCCTTCGACCTGGGTTACAGCAGCGCCTCGGCGTTCATCGCCATGTTCCAGCGCCAGGCCCACTGCACGCCTGAGCAGTACCGGCGCCGGGCTCGCGCTGGAGGTTTGTAAGAGTATTTGTCTACACTCTCGCCAAGGCTGCGCGTGGTGCGCGGCGACTAGGAGAAAACGCCATGAAGATGGTGCGTGTGCCGTTGCTGTTGCTGGGATTGCTGATGTGTTCCCAAGGTTTTGCCGCCACGGCGCAACAGGAAAAAATGAAGACCTGTAACGCCGACGCCACGGCCAAGGCGCTCAAGGGCGATGAACGCAAGGCGTTCATGAGCACCTGCCTGAAAGCCAAACCTGCGACCCAGCAGGACAAAATGAAAACCTGCAACGCCGACGCCACCACCAAGGCGCTCAAGGGCGACGAGCGCAAGGCGTACATGAGCGACTGCCTGAAGAAAAAGTAACGTCTGCTGCTGGCGGCAGGCCCGCGGTTCTTGCGAGCCTGTCGCCACCCCCCTATGATCCGCGGCCCGGGCAGGGTGGTTCATCCTGCACACTTCATCGCCAGGATCTTCATGAAAACGGACTTCAACTTCTCGCGCCAGCATCTGTTGCTCGGCTGCTCAGCGTTCTTTGCCGCAGCGTTTTTCCTCTACTCGATTGCCACGATCAACTACTGGATCGACGGCAGTGACCTGGCCTTTTTCAGCCTGCTGACCCTGTTGTCGGTCACCGCGCTGTTCAACATGATCTGCGGCAAGGAGATTGCCACCAGCCTGAGCCTGGAAGAGGGCAAGGTGCACTATTTCGACGGCAAGCAGTACCGGGTGGCGGTGCCGGTGGAGGAGATCACCGAGGTCAAGGTGCAGAACCTGTTGCTGTGCAATCGCCTGATCGTCGACTTCAGCGGCTCGCGCCGCCTCAGCCGCTTCAATGTCGAGAACGCCGAAGCCTTTCGCGACCAGCTTCAGTCGTCGGCGGCGTAAGTCACCGACTCGAGCCGGTCCAGGCCCTCGCCGATAAACAGCGAGAACGGCCGGCCGGCGCGGTTGGCCAGGTCCCGACAGTCGCTCTGGAGCATGCCGATACGCAGGTCCTTGCCCGGATTCAAGTTCAGGCTCTGCTTGCCCAGCGAGCCGACCTCGAAGGCCATCTCGAAGGGGCGCCACGGGCTGCGCTGCGGCGTCCCCTCGGCTTGCCAGGCCTTGACCTGGCCGTTGTGGATTCTCTCCCGCAGGGTCGGGTCCTTGAAGTCGAAGCGTGCCGGCAGTTGGGCGAAATGC
Source organism: Pseudomonas sp. JV241A (assembly GCF_900275665.1). Taxonomy (NCBI): domain Bacteria; kingdom Pseudomonadati; phylum Pseudomonadota; class Gammaproteobacteria; order Pseudomonadales; family Pseudomonadaceae; genus Pseudomonas; species Pseudomonas sp. JV241A. Next base: position 113,051 of record NZ_OPYO01000033.1, on the reverse strand, counting down.
ATCGGCGCGTACTCGATAATGACCTGCGCGCGTTCCGGCGGGCCATCGTCGCGCTGCACGATCGACCTGAACTTGAATGGGCCACCGGACACCTCGGCCAGCACGTGACAGGTGATGATGCTCGACACTTCACTGTTGTTCTCGGCGGCAAGCGTGCGCTCGCGCAGCGTGGCACTGGAAAGCGCTTCGATACGATTGCCAAGCTTGAGCTGCAGGGTGACTGGTCCCTGGATGCTTTTGACCGCCTCGCTAAAACCGTCGAACCTGGCGCCCGGCGCGTGCGGTTCAAGGGTGACATCGACTTCCCAGGAAGCGGCGGCACGAGCCCGGGGAATTTCGTCGAACAACTCGCGCAGGGCTTGGCGCTTACCGGCATCGAGCGAGCGTGAGACGTTGATCCGCAAGTTCTGCCGGTGGTCATCGTCAAGCTCGACCTCGATGTCTTTTGGATCGATTTTCAGTGCCAGGATGGCCTGGTACAGGTCATCGCCGTATTGCGGCCTGAGGTCGCCATAGTAGGCGCTTACCGGCTGCGCGAAATGCAGGGTGGCGAAATCTTCCGAACAGCCGCCAAGCAGCATCAGCGGAAGCAGGACAAGCAGTTTGCGCATGGTCTGGAACTCTTTGCCTTGAAGGTGGGAAGGCACAGAGGGATTCCTGTTTCGCCTACCTGCGAAAGCGCCTGCGCGGCGCCACCATTCCATTGGGGGCGGCAATCATAGAAACATCACAACGGCATTGCCAGCCGCAGCGCCGCTGCGTGCCACTATGCCTGCCGGACGAAGGCTGGCAGACTGCCGGTTTTCCATGCCGTCGCCTTTCGAGGTTGTATGACCTTTACTCAGCGCCAGATCACCCTGGCCAGTTGGATCATCGTCTTCACCGGCCTGTTGCTGGTGTTGCCGCTCAAGTTGTTGCCGAGCCTGCTGGCCGGGCTGCTGGTGTTCGAACTGGTCAACATGCTCACCCCCAAGCTGCAGCACCTGATTGCCGGGCAACGGGCACGCTGGCTGGCGGTAGCGTTGCTGGGCACCCTGGTGGTCAGCACCCTGACGTTGCTGTTCGCCGGTGCCATCAGCTTCCTGCTGCACGAAGCAGAAAACCCCGGGGCGTCCCTGGACAAGTTCATGTTGTTGGTGGATCAGGCTCGCGGGCAGCTGCCGCCGTTCATCGACGCCTACCTGCCGGCCAGTGCCTCGGAGTTCAAGGTAGCCATCGGCGACTGGCTCAAAACCCACCTGGGTGAGCTGCAACTGGTGGGCAAGGGCGCGGCGCACATGTTCGTCACCCTGCTGATCGGCATGATCCTCGGCGCCATCGTCGCGCTGCAGCGCATTCCCGACATCTCCAAGCGCAAGCCCCTGGCGGCGGCGCTGTTCAACCGCCTGGCGCTGCTGGTGCAGGCGTTTCGCAACATCGTCTTCGCGCAGATCAAGATTTCCCTGCTCAACACCTTCTTCACCGGCATCTTCCTTGCCGTGGTGCTGCCGCTGTTCGGCGTGCATCTGCCACTGACCAAGACCCTGATCGTGCTGACCTTCCTGCTCGGCTTGCTACCGGTGATCGGCAACCTGATGTCCAACACCCTGATCACCATCGTCGGCCTGTCGTTGTCGATCTGGGTGGCGATGGCGGCGCTGGGCTATCTGATTGTTATCCACAAGGTCGAGTACTTCCTCAACGCGCGGATCGTTGGCGGGCAGATCAGCGCCAAGTCGTGGGAGCTACTGTTGGCGATGCTGGTGTGCGAGGCGGCGTTCGGACTGCCTGGGGTAGTGGCGGGGCCGATCTATTACGCCTATCTGAAGAGTGAGTTGCGCCAGCAAGAGCTGGTGTGAACTGAAGGCTATCGCCGGCAAGGCCGGCTCCCACAGGGATAGTGTGCAGCAATACTTTGTGGGAGCCGGCGTTGCCGGCGAAAGGGCCGCAACGCGGCCCCGGCTATCTCAGCCGTAACGCTTGCGCGCCTCGATCGCCAAACCGCTGCCAATGCTGCCAAAGATGTTGCCTTCGACATGCCGGGCATTCGGCAGCATCGCCGCCACGCTCTGGCGCAATGCCGGGATGCCGCTGGAACCGCCGGTGAAGAACACCGTATCGACCTGCGCCACACCCACGCCAGCCTTGGTCAGCAGTTCGCTGACACTGCCGCGCACGCGCTCGAGCAGGTTGTCGATCGACTCTTCGAACAGCGCCCGGCTCAGTTCGACGCTGAGCCCCGGCTCGACCCGCTTGAGATCGACCAGGCGGCGATCGTTGTGGGTCAGTTCGATCTTGGTCTCTTCCACTTCCATCGCCAGCCAGTGCCCGGCGCGCTGCTCGATCAGCTTGAACAGGCGGTCGATGCCGTCGGTGTCTTCGATGTCGTAGCGCATGCTGCCCAGGGCCAGCTGGGATTTTTGCGAGTACACCGAGTTGATGGTGTGCCAGGTGGCCAGGTTCATGTGGTGGCTGGTCGGCATGAAGGCACCGCTCTTCATCCGGCTGCCGTAGCCGAACAGCGGCATCACGCCCTGCAGGCTCAGCTGCTTGTCGAAGTCGGTACCGCCAATGTGCACGCCGCCGGTGGCGAGGATGTCCTGCTGGCGGTCGTCGAGCATGTGCCGCTCAGGGGCCAGGCGCACCAGGGAGAAGTCCGAAGTACCCCCGCCGATGTCGACGATCAGCACCAGCTCTTCGCCCTGGATGTTCGACTCGTAGTCGAAGGCCGCGGCAATCGGTTCGTACTGGAAGGAGACTTCCTTGAAGCCGATTTTCTTTGCCACTTCGGCCAGGGTGTCTTCGGCTTCCTGGTCGGCGGCCTGGTCGTCATCGACGAAATGCACCGGGCGGCCCAGCACCACCTCGTCGAAGGCGCGGCCGGCGTTGGCTTCGGCGCGCTTTTTCAGCTCGCCGATGAACATCCCCAGCAGGTCCTTGAACGGCAGCGCGGTGCCCAGCACGCTGGTGTCGTGCTTGATCAGCTTGGAGCCCAGCAGGCTCTTGAGCGAGCGCATCAGGCGGCCTTCATAGCCTTCGAGGTATTCGTGCAGGGCCAGGCGGCCGTACACCGGGCGGCGCTCCTCGATATTGAAGAACACCACCGACGGCAGGGTGATCTTGCCGTCTTCCAGGGCGATCAACGACTCCACGCCCGGGCGATGCCAGCCGACGGTGGAGTTGGAGGTGCCGAAGTCGATGCCGCAGGCACGGGCCGGGGATGCTTGACTCATGGATTGTACTTCCGGGGGAAAAACGGCCGCGCAGTTTATGCCAGCTGGCAGCAGAATCAAGACCGATTATCTGCTTTGCAGCAAACCCATGAGCACCTTGAAAGGCTATGCTTGACCCCAATCTACAAAAGCATTCGATTAACCCATGGTGATTCCTTAGATGGACTTCAAAGACTATTACAAGATTCTTGGCGTAGAGCCCACTGCGGATGACAAGGCGATCAAGACCGCCTACCGCAAGCTCGCGCGCAAGTATCACCCCGACGTCAGCAAAGAGCGTGACGCCGAGGAGAAATTCAAGGAGGCCAACGAGGCCTATGAAGCCCTGAGCAATCCGGAAAAACGCGCCGAGTACGACGAGCTGCGCAAATACGGCCAGCATGGCCGGCCGTTCCAGGGCCCGCCGGGCTGGGAAAGCCGCGGCTCGGCCGGTGCCGGCGGTTTTGGCGACGGTGGCGATTTTTCCGATTTCTTCAGCTCGATCTTCGGTTCGCGCGGTGGCAACGGCAATCCTTTTGGCCGCGGCCAGCAACGCAGCGCCGGACGGCGGGGGCAGGACGTGGAAATGGAACTGGCGATTTTCCTTGAGGAAACCCTGTCCAGCGAATCCAAGCAGATCAGCTTCCAGGTGCCGCAGCACAACGCCCACGGCCAGCGCACGGGCTTTACCACCAAGACCCTGAACGTGAAGATCCCGGCCGGCGTCAGCGACGGCGAGAAGATCCGCCTCAAGGGCCAGGGCGCGCCGGGCGTCGGTGGCGGCGCCAATGGCGACCTGTTCCTGACCATTCGCATGGCACCGCACCCGCTGTTCGATGTCGAAGGTCATGACTTGATCATCACCGTGCCGCTGGCACCGTGGGAGGCCGCCCTGGGCACCAAGGTGGCGATGCCGACCCTGACCGGCAAGGTCAACCTGACCATCCGTCCGGACAGCCAGAACGGCCAGCGCCTGCGCATCAAGGGCATGGGCCTGAGCAACAAGCAGGGCCAGCGTGGCGACCTGTATGCGCAATTGAAAGTGGTGATGCCGAGCCACTCCGATGCCGCAGCCCGTGAGCTGTGGACCAAGCTGTCGGAAAAGGCCGCGTTCAACCCGAGGACACAATGGAGTAGCTGATCATGAGCAGTACCCTGATCGTTCAACTGGACATGCAGACCCTCTGTCAGGAAGCCGATCTGCCGGCGGCCTACGTGATCGAAATCGTCGAACACGGCATTGTCGAGCCTTCTGGGCGAACGCCGGAAGACTGGCTGTTTGACGATCAGGCGCCGGTGCTGGCCAAGCGCGCGGCGAAGCTGCATCACGATCTGCAACTGGAGTGGGAAGGGGTGGCGCTGGCCCTGGAGCTGCTGGAGGAAGTGCAGCAACTGCGCAGCGAGAACAGCATGCTCAGGCAACGTTTGGGGCGGTTTGTGCAGGGCTGAGTTCATTGCGTCCGCTGCGCGACCGATCGCCGGCAACGCCGGCTCCCACACTGGCCCTGTGCATGCAGTACCCTGTGGGAGCCGGCCTTGCCGGCGATTGGCCCTGAAGACCTAGAGCAACTTGTAGTACAACGCCGTCGCCCGATAAACCCCGTCCGGCCCGCAGGCGTAATCCGGAATCTCGCCCGCCTTGCTGTAGCCCAGCGATCGATAAAAAGCTTCGGCCCCCGAGCCGGCCTCGGTATCCAGGTAAAGCATGCCGCGCTGCTTCTGGCGCGCCGCCAGTTCCAGCGCGTGCATCAACTGCTGGCCCAGGCCACGGCGCCGTGCCGCGCTATGCACCAGCAGCTTCTGTACTTCCGCCCGGTTCAAACCGTTGGGCTTGAGGCACAAGCCCAGCTGGACACTGCCCAGCACTTCCTTGTCCTTGCCCACCACCCACAGCAACAGCTCGCCGCTGACCAGGCGCTGCCTTACCTCCTCGAAGTAACGCTCGGCCTGCTGCACATCGATAGCCGCCAGAAACCCCACCGAGGCGCCGTGTTGCACGGCATCAAGCAGCAACGCCACCAGGCCGTCGCGGTAATAGGCAAGGCTTTCATGGGTTACACGATTAAGCTGCGCAGCATTCACAGGCGTCACTCCATTGTCGGGGGCAGGGCATCCGGGTTGAGGATCAACTGCATGAAGGTCAGGTCCAGCCAGCGGCCAAACTTCACCCCGACCTGGGGCATCTGCCCGTTGAGGGTGAAGCCCAGGCGCTGGTGCAGGCGAATCGAGGCGGCGTTGCCGCTTTCGATGGCAGCGACCATCACGTGTTTGTTGCAGGCGCGGGCCCGTTCGATCAGCGCGTGCATCAGCTTGGGGCCCAGGCCGTTGCCGCGCTGGTCGTTGCGGATGTACACCGAATGCTCGACGGTATGGCGAAAACCTTCGAACGGCCGCCAGTCGCCAAACGAAGCATAGCCGAGGACTTGATCGGCAGCGTCCACCGCCACCAGGATCGGATAACCCTGGGCCTGGCGGGCTTCGAACCAGGCCTGGCGGTTGCCCAGGTCGACCGCTTGCTCGTTCCAGATCGCCGTGGTGTTGAGCACGGCATCGTTGTAGATCTCGCGAATGCCCGGCAGGTCGGCAGGCACGGCATCGCGCAGCAGGTAAGTCATGGCAGGTTCTCGAACAGGGGCACGGTGATCGGCTCAGGTTAAATGGTTACCAGGCCGCGCACACCCTCGGCTTCCATATTTTCGCCACGCCCGGACTGGATGATTTCACCGCGCGACATCACCAGGTACTGGTCGGCAAGCTCAGCGGCAAAGTCGTAGAACTGCTCGACCAACAGGATGGCCATGTCGCCCCGGGCGGCAAGTTTGCCGATCACCGCGCCGATCTCCTTGATAACCGAAGGCTGAATGCCCTCGGTGGGCTCGTCGAGGATCAACAAGCGTGGCTGGCTGGCCAGGGCGCGGCCGATGGCCAGTTGTTGTTGCTGGCCGCCGGAGAGGTCGCCGCCACGGCGCTGTTTCATCTGCAGCAGCACCGGGAACAGCTCGTAGATGAAGCCCGGCACGCTTTTGGCCTGGCTGGCGCCAAAGCGCGACAGGCCCATCAGCAGGTTCTCCTCGACGCTCAGGCGCGGGAAGATCTCGCGGCCCTGGGGCACGTAGGCGATGCCGGCGTGCACCCGCTGGTGCGGCTTGAGTGCGGTGATCGCCTGGCCTTCCCAGTGCACGCTGCCTTCGCGGGTGGGCAGCAGGCCCATCAGGCAGCGCAGCAGGGTGGTCTTGCCGACGCCGTTACGGCCGAGCAGGCAGGTGACTTCACCGACCCTGGCCTCGAAGGACAGGCCGCGCAGGATGTGACTGCCGCCGTAGTATTGGTGCAGGGAGTCGATTTTCAGCATGTCTGATGTCCTTTGTTGGTCTTATCGCGGGGCCTGTGGGAGCGGGCTTGCCCCGCGATGCTCTGCAAGTCACCTTCCCAGATAAACCTCGATCACCCGGTCATCCGCCTGCACCTGCTCCAGCGACCCTTCAGCCAGCACACCCCCCTGATGCAGCACGGTGACGTGGTCGGCGATGCTGCCGACAAAGCCCATGTCATGCTCGACCACCATCAGCGAATGCTTGCCGGCCAGGCTTTTGAACAGTTCGGCGGTGAATTCGGTTTCGGCATCGGTCATGCCCGCGACCGGTTCATCGAGCAGCAGCAATTGCGGGTCCTGCATCAGCAGCATGCCGATCTCCAGGAACTGCTTCTGGCCGTGGGACAGCAAGCCGGCCTGACGCTGGGCCGAGCCGCTCAGGCGAATGGTCTGCAGGATCTCGTCGATGCGGTCGCGCTGCTCGCCACTCAGGCGCGCAACCAGGCTGGCCAGCACTGACTTGTCGGCTTTCTGCGCCAGCTCCAGGTTCTCGAACACGCTCAAGGCCTCGAACACCGTCGGCTTCTGGAACTTGCGACCGATCCCGGCCTGGGCGATCTGCACCTCGCTCATGCGCGTCAGGTCCAGGGTGTCGCCGAACCAGGCCTTGCCGCTGGTGGGGCGAGTCTTGCCGGTGATCACATCCATCAGCGTGGTCTTGCCGGCGCCGTTGGGGCCGATGATGCAGCGCAGTTCACCGATGCCGATGTACAGGTTGAGGCTGTTCAGTGCCTTGAAGCCGTCGAAGCTGACGTTGATGTCTTCCAGGGTCAGCACCGTGCCGTGGCGCACGTCCAGGCCTTCGCCGCGGCGCTGGCCAAGGCCGATGGCATCGCGGCCGCTGCCGGCGTCGAGGATCGGTTCAAGCATGAATTCCGGGTGCACCGGCGGTAGCGGGATGGCTCTCATTGTTCGCCCCTTTTCTTCAGCAGACCGACCACGCCCCGTGGCAGGTACAGGGTCACCAGGATGAACAGCGCACCGAGGCAGAACAGCCAGTATTCGGGAAAGGCCACGGTGAACCAGCTCTTCATGCCGTTGACCAGGCCGGCGCCCAGCAGCGGCCCGATCAGCGTGCCGCGCCCGCCGAGAGCGACCCACACTGCGGCTTCGATGGAGTTGGTCGGCGACATTTCGCTGGGGTTGATGATGCCCACCTGCGGCACGTACAAGGCCCCGGCCAGACCGCACAGCACCGCGCTCAAGACCCAGACGAACAACTTGAAACCGCGCGGGTCGTAGCCGCAGAACATCAGACGGTTCTCGGCATCGCGCAGGGCAGTCAGCACCCGTCCAAACTTGCTCCGGGCCAGGCGCCAGCCCAGGTACAGGCTGGCTACCAGCAAGGCGACGGTGAGCAGGAACAGCACCGCACGGGTGCTTTGCGCGGTGATTTCAAAGCCGAGGATGCTGCGAAAATGGGTGAAACCGTTGTTGCCGCCAAAGCCGGTCTCGTTGCGAAAGAACAGCAGCATGCCGGCGAAAGTCAGGGCCTGGGTCATGATCGAGAAGTACACGCCCTTGATCCGCGAGCGGAAGGCAAAGAAGCCGAACACCAGCGCCAGCAGCCCCGGCGCCAGCACCACCAGGCACAGGGCCCAGGCAAAGTGCTGGGTGCCGGCCCAGTACCAGGGCAGCTCGCTCCACGACAGGAAGGTCATGAATGCTGGCAGGCCATCACCAGACGCTTCGCGCATCAGGTACATGCCCATGGCATAGCCGCCGAGGGCGAAGAACAGGCCATGGCCCAGCGATAGCAGCCCGGCATAGCCCCAGACCAGGTCCAGGGCCAGGGCGACGATGGCGTAGCAGAGGATCTTGCCGACCAGGGTCAGGGTGTAGGCCGAGACCTGCAGGCTGTGCCCGGCCGGCAGCAGCGACAGCAATGGCAAGGCCAGCAGCACCAGCAGCACCACGGCGCCGATGGCCAGGGTCCAGCGCGGGCCGGCCTTCTGGCTGGCGGTAACAAGCAGAGGCTGGTTCATCAGTCGATTACCCGTCCCTTGAGCGCGAAGAGGCCTTGCGGGCGTTTCTGGATGAACAGAATGATCAGCGCAAGGATGAGGATCTTGCCGAGCACCGCACCGATCTGCGGCTCCAGCAGCTTGTTGGCGATGCCGAGGCCAAAGGCCGCCCAGAGGCTGCCGGCCAGCTGGCCGACGCCGCCAAGCACCACCACCAGGAACGAGTCGATGATGTAGCTCTGGCCCAGGTCCGGGCCGACGTTGCCGATCTGGCTCAGGGCCACGCCACCGAGCCCGGCGATACCGGAGCCGAGGCCAAAGGCAAGCATGTCCACCCGCCCGGTAGGCACGCCGCAGCAGGCGGCCATGTTGCGGTTCTGGGTGACTGCACGCACGTTCAGGCCCAGGCGCGTGCGGTTGAGCAGCAACCAGGTCAGCAGCACCACGAACAGGGCGAAGGCGATGATCACCAGGCGGCTGTAGGGCAGCACCAGGTTGGGCAGCACCTGGAGGCCACCGGAGAGCCAGGCCGGGTTGGCCACTTCGACGTTCTGTGCGCCGAACAGCAGGCGGATGGCCTGGATCAGGATCAGGCTGATACCCCAGGTGGCCAGCAGGGTTTCCAGTGGGCGGCCGTACAGGTGGCGGATCACCGTGCGCTCCAGGAGCATGCCGACCCCGGCGCTGACGGCGAAGGCCACCGGCAGGGCGATCAGCGGGTAGAACTCGATGGCCCCGGGCGCGTAGCGTTGCACCAGGATCTGCACCACGTAAGTGGCATAGGCGCCGAGCATGAGCATCTCGCCGTGGGCCATGTTGATCACTCCGAGCAGGCCGAAAGTGATGGCCAGGCCCAGGGCGGCAAGCAACAGGATCGAACCCAGCGACAGGCCGCTGAAGGCCTGGCCGAGCAGCTCGCCGAACAGCAGCTTGCGTTTGACCTGGGCCAGGCTGGTTTCGGCGGCGGTGCGCACGCCGGCGTTGCTTTCGACACCGGGTTCGAGCAGGGCTTGCAGACGCGTGCGGGCCATGGGGTCGCCGGTTTCGCCGAGCAGGCGCACCGCAGCCAGGCGTACGGCCGGATCGCTGTCGACCAGTTGCAGGTTGGCCAGTGCCAGGCCGAGGGCGGCATGCACGGCGGCGTCGGCTTCGCTGGCGAAGCGCCGGTCGAGGAAGGCGACCTGTGCCGGCTGGGCGCTTTTTTGCAGTTGCTGGGCAGCAGCCAGGCGCACCTCGGCATCGGCACTGAGCAACTGATGGCTGGCCAGGGCGTTATCCACAAGTCCGCGCAGGCGGTTGTTCAGGCGCAGCTTGCGGGTGTCGTCGGGGGCAATGCGGCCTTGTTGCAGGGAACTCAGCAGTTCAAGGCGGGCCGGGTCCGGTTGCGCCGCCCAGTCCTGGAGCAGGCGCGCCTGCTCATTGGCCTTGGCGGCGATGAAGTAGTCGGCGTCGGCTGCCTGGGCGGCTAGCGGCAAGAGCAGGAGCAAGCCGAGGAAGAGGCGCTGGAGGGCCTTGGGCATAGCGGGATCCGTCGCGGTTGTGGAATGTCTCAGGGCCTCATCGCTGGCAAGCCAGCTCCCACAGGCATTGCAGTGTCTGTGGGTATGCGCGGTCCTTGTGGGAGCTGGCTTGCCAGCGATGGGCCGCAAAGCGGCCCCGACAACTCAGTTGCCCTTCACCGCATAATCCGGCCGCTTGTCGTTGCCCGGAATGAACGGGCTCCACGGCTGTGCGCGCAGCGGTTGTTCGGTTTCCCAGACCACATTGAACTGCCCGTCATCCTGGATCTCGCCGATCATCACCGGCTTGTGCAAGTGGTGATTGGTCTTGTCCATGGTCAGGGTGTAGCCGGACGGCGCCTTGAAGGTCTGCCCGGCCAGGGCCGCGCGGACTTTGTCGACATCGGTGGACTTGGCCTTCTCCGCCGCCTGGGCCCACATGTGGATGCCGACGTAGGTGGCTTCCATCGGGTCGTTGGTCACCGCCTTGTCGGCGCCCGGCAGGTTCTTGGCCTTGGCGTAGGCCTTCCAGTCGGCGACGAACTGGCTGTTGACCGGGTTATCCACCGATTCGAAGTAGTTCCACGCCGCCAGGTGCCCCACCAGCGGCGTGGTGTCGATGCCGCGCAGTTCCTCCTCGCCTACCGAGAAGGCCACCACCGGCACGTCGGTGGCTTTCAGGCCCTGGTTGGCCAGCTCCTTGTAGAACGGCACGTTGGAGTCGCCGTTGACCGTGGAGATGACCGCGGTCTTGCCGCCGGCGGAGAACTTCTTGATGTTGGCGACGATGGTCTGGTAATCGCTGTGGCCAAACGGCGTGTAGACCTCTTCGATGTCCTTGTCGGCCACGCCCTTGCTGTGCAGGAAGGCGCGCAGGATCTTGTTGGTGGTGCGCGGGTAGACGTAGTCGGTACCCAGCAGGAAGTAGCGCTTGGCGGCGCCGCCGTCTTCGCTCATCAGGTATTCCACTGCCGGGATCGCCTGCTGGTTGGGCGCGGCACCGGTGTAGAAGACGTTCGGCGACATCTCTTCGCCCTCATACTGCACCGGGTAGAACAGCAGGCCGTTGAGCTCTTCGAACACCGGCAGTACCGACTTGCGCGACACCGAGGTCCAGCAGCCGAACACCACCGCGACCTTGTCCTGGGTCAGCAGCTGGCGGCCCTTCTCGGCGAACAGCGGCCAGTTCGATGCGGGGTCGACCACCACCGGCTCCAGCAGCTTGCCGTTGACCCCGCCCTTGGCATTGATCTGTTCGATGGTCATCAGGGCCATGTCCTTGAGCGAGGTCTCGGAAATCGCCATGGTCCCCGACAGCGAATGCAGGATACCGACCTTGATGGTCTCGGCGGCCTGGATGCTCCAGCTCAGGCCCATCGCCGCGATGGACGCGCTGAGGGTAAAGGCCTTGATCAGACTGCGACGCTTCATAGTGCTCTCTCCATGGAATCGGATGTTCTGTTGGGCAGATGGCGACTTCGCCAAGAGCGTTAGCAAGGGCTGTGCCGAGTGGTGCGAGGCGCTCTGGGGCGCGGTTTGCACGATGAATCGCGGCTGCTGGCAAGCAGGCTTGCACCGTGATGGCGCTGTGGCCGGTGCGCGGCAAACGGGTCTGCACAGCTTTGGTTCGTGCAGGTATCATCGCCGCCTTCGAAAGCAGTTCAGGGACGACGACAGTGAGCAAGCTCGCGTGTGCAGGGATGATGATGGCCGGCGTGTGGGCCGCAATGGGGCAGGTGCAGGCCAGCGAGCCGTCCTCGCTGTATTTTCGTTGCACCATGACCGCTGCCCAGTACGCCGAGGTCAAGGCCGCGCCGCCGGGTGGTGCGCCAGCCTTCGACGATTGGCAGCAATGGTTCGACAGCCAGGGGATGTATGGCCCGGGCAAGGTCAGGAGTGAAGACCTGCGGCCGCTGGTAGCGCGAAACCTGAGCGAGCTGGTCGGTGTCAGTGGCTGGGGCACGTACTCCGAGTACGACGAGAAGGCGGGCGCCTGGCGCTTCGCCCTGTTGCAGTTCAGCGAGAACTACGGCGAGATGATCTCGCTACTGGCGCCACTGCGCAGCGTCGCGCCGTACTGCGCCGCCGACTCCGACAGCTTCATGCTGGTCTATTCGTACATCTGGGGCGACGGCGATAACGCCTACCTGACCCTCAACGGCCGCAGCCAGTTCGCCAAGGCACCGACGCCGGCCCAGCGCGAGGAGGCCGACGCGGTGCTGGCCGAACTGCTCAAGGCCAGCGAGGGTTGATCAGCCCTGGCGGGAGCTGACGCTTTCAAGCTGGGCTTGACGATTGCGCCGCACGAACTGGTAAGTGACGGTCAGCAGCACGAACCACAAAGGCGTGACAATCAGCGCCTGGCGGGTATCGTGCTCAAGGCTCAGCAGCACCAGGATGAAGGCGAAGAACGCCAGGCACACCCAGCACATCAAACGCCCGCCGGGCATCTTGTACTTCGAGGCCTGGTGCAGCGCGGCGCGCTGTTTGCGGTAGTTCAGGTACGACAGCAAGATCAGCGACCAGACGAACATGAACAGGATCGCCGACACCGTGGTCACCAGGGTGAAGGCTTCGACCAGATCCGGAATCACGTACATCAGCAGCGCCCCGGCCAGCAGGCAGGTGCACGAGAACAGCAGGCCGCTGGCCGGCACGCTGCGCTTGGACAGCTGCTCGAAACGCTTGGGCGCATCACCCTGCTGGGCCAGGCCGAAGAGCATGCGGCTGGTGGAGAACACGCCGCTGTTGGCCGACGAGGCCGCCGAGGTCAGCACCACGAAGTTGATGATGCTGGCCGCCGCCGGCAGGCCGGCAAGCACGAACAGTTCCACGAACGGGCTCTTGCCCGGCACCACGTCACGCCACGGTGTCACCGCCATGATGGTGATCAGCGCCAGCACGTAGAAGACGATGATGCGGATCGGGATCGAGTTGATTGCCCGCGGCAGGTTGCGCTCCGGGTTCTTCGCTTCGGCAGCGGTGGTGCCCACCAGTTCGATGCCGACGAAGGCGAACACGGCAATCTGGAAGCCGGCAAAAAAGCCCATCAGGCCATGGGGGAACATGCCCTGGTCGTTCCACAGGTTGGCAAGGTCGGCGGTGCGCCCGGCGGGCGACTGGAAGCCGGCCATGACCATGTACAGGCCGGTGCCGACCAGGGCGACGATGGCGATGATCTTGATCATGGCGAACCAGAACTCGATCTCGCCGAACATCTTCACCGTGATCAGGTTCAGCGACAGCAGCAGGCCGACACAGGCAATCGCCGGCGCCCACTGCGGCAGGTCGGGGAACCAGAACTGCGAATAGGCCGAGATCGCGATGACGTCGGCGATGCCGGTGATGATCCAGCAGAACCAGTAGGTCCAGCCGGTGAAGTAGCCGGCCCAGGGGCCGAGCAGGTCGGCAGAGAAATCGATGAACGACTTGTAGTTGAGGTTCGACAGCAGCAGTTCGCCCATGGCACGCATGACGAAGAACAGCATGAAGCCGATGATCATGTAGACAAAGATGATCGACGGACCGGCCAGGCTGATGGTCTTGCCCGAACCCATGAACAGCCCGGTGCCGATGGCGCCACCGATGGCGATCAGCTGGATGTGGCGGTTGGACAGGCTGCGTTGCAGGTGGTCATGGTCAGTGGGTGCGGGGTGTTGCGGGGGCAGGTTCGCGGTCATAGGCAGGCATTCCGTTGAGGTCGGTCTTGTTGTGCGCCGCTAGGCTAACACGCGCCTTCCTGGCGCTAGCGCGACAATACGTCTCAAGGCGCGGGCGGTGTTGACCGTGATCAACGTCGGCGCATCAGGCCGATAAAGAACAAGCCGCCAATGGCCGCGGTGGCGATGCCGATGGGCAGGTCCTCGGGCGAAATCAGCGTGCGCGCGGCAACGTCGACCCAGATCAGGAACAGGCTGCCCAGCAGCAGGCACACCGGCAGCAGGCGGCTGTGCTCGGCACCGACCAGGCGCCGGGCGATGTGCGGCACCATCAGGCCGACAAAGCCGATCGAGCCGCTGATCGCCACCAGCACGCCGGTCAGCAACGAACAGATCAGAAACGCCAGCAGGCGCACCTTGCGTGCATTCAGGCCAAGGGTCACGGCGGTCTGCTCGCCGGCCATCAACGCGTTCAGCGAGCGGGCCATGCCCAGCAGCAAGGCCAGGCCCAGCAACACGCTGATGGCCGGGATCGGCAGCAGCTCCCAGCGCGCCAGGCCCAGGCCGCCGAGCATCCAGAACATCACCGCCGAGCTTGCCCGGTGATCACCGAGAAACAGCAGCAGGTTGGCCGCCGCCATCATCACAAAGGCCACCGCCACGCCGCACAGCAGCAGGCGGTCGCTGTCCAGGCGGCCGTGGCGGCTGGCGATGGCCAGCACCAGCAGCATGCTGCACAGCGCGCCGATAAAGGCTGCCAGGGGCAAGGTCAGCACCCCGAGCAGCTCGCCGATATGCAGCACCACCAGCACTGCCCCCAGGGTCGCCCCGGAGGTGACGCCGAGCAGGTGCGGGTCGGCCAGTGGGTTGCGTGTCACTGCCTGCAGTACCGCGCCGATCATTGCCAGACCGCCGCCGACCAGTGCCGCCAGGAGCATGCGCGGCACCCGAATCAGCCAGACGATATGCTCCTGGCCGGTGCTCCATGCAGGGGTGTCGGGCGTAATGCCGAACACCTTGAACAGCAACACGCGCCAGACCACCTCGACCGGCACCGGCGCCGAACCGAAGCCCAGGGAGACCACGCAGGACACCAGCAGCAGGCCGAACAGCCCAAGCAGCAACAGCCGATGACGGGAGCTTGCGGACCTCATGCGCCGTGCAGGCTCGCGGCGATGGTCTCGATGGCTTCGACGTTCTCAAGGCTTGGCGTGGCTGCTACGTAAGGGATGACCACGAAGCGCTTGTTGCGGATCGCAGCCACCGATTGCAGTGCCGGGTGTTGTTCGAGGAACGCCTGCTTCTGCGCGGCGCTGACTTCGCCATAGTCGACGATGACGATCACCTCGGGGTTGCGCTCGACCACGCTCTCCCAGTTGACCCGGGTCCAGCTGGCCTCGATGTCGTCAAGTACATTGCGCCCGCCCGCAGCGGCGATCAGCGCTTCGGGCATGCCCAGGCGCCCGGAGGTCATGGCCCGGTCTTCGCCGCTGTCGTAGAGGAACACACGTGGACGTTGTGCCGGCAAGTGCTGTTGCACCACGGCGACGCGCTCCTGCATCTGGCCGACCAACTGTTCGGCGCGGTCCTGCACGTCGAAGATCCTGCCGAGGTTGCGCAGGTCGGTATAGGTGTCGTCCAGGCTGGCTGCCGGGCGCTTCATGACAAAGGCGCAGGATTCGGTCAACTCGTACACCGGGATGCCCAGCGGCGCCAGGCTCTGTGGCGTCAGGTCGCCGCCGACGCGCATGCCGTAATCCCAGCCGGCGAAGAGGAAGTCGACATTGGCGTTGAGCAGGGTTTCCACCGACGGGTACTTGGCCGCCAGTTCCGGCAGGCCGGCGAGTTGCTTGCGCAACTGCGGGGTCACCGCCTTCCAGCCGCTGACGCCGCTGTAGCCGACCATGCGCGAGCGCAGGCCGAGGGCGAGCATCATCTGGGTCATGTTGATGTCGTGGCTCAGGGCATGCTCCGGGGCCTTGGTGAAGGTCACCTGGCGGTTGCAGCTCTGCACCGTCAACGGGTATTGGGTGGCCTCGGCGAAAGCGCCGGGGCTGGCCAGCAGCAAGGCCAGGCCGAGCAACAGGATGGATCGAATCATCGCTGGGTTATCCAGGTAAGGCGAGGGTGGTCAGCCAGAGGGTGGCGGTCGATCAGCGCTTGTACGCCGAAAACCTCGTGCAGCAATTCAGCGGTCAGCACCTGATCAGGCGTGCCGCTGGCGACGATGCGCCCGTGGTCGAGCACGTACAGGCGATCACAGAAGGCCGCGGCCAGGTTCAGGTCATGGATGCTCGCCAGGGTACCGATGCCCAGGCGGCGCACCTGCTGCAGCAGTTCCAGCTGATAGCGCGGGTCGAGGTGGTTGGTCGGCTCATCGAGGATCAGCACCTGGGGTTGCTGGACCAGGGCGCGGGCGAGGATCACCCGCTGCTTCTCGCCGCCGGACAGGCTGGCGAAAGTGTGGTCGTCAAAGCCCTGCAGGCCGACTGCCTGCAAGGCCTGTTGCACCAACTGGCGATCCTCGTGGCTGTCGCCGTCGAACAGGCTTTTGTGCGGGATGCGGCCCATGGCGACCACTTCCTCAACATTCAGGCCGAAGGCATCGGGAAACTCCTGCAGCACCACGGCGATGCGCTGGGCGCACCAGCGCGACGACTGCTGCCACAGGTCATGCTCGCCCAGGCGCACCCGGCCGCGCTCCGGTTTGTTGAAGCGGTAGGCGCAGCGCAGCAGGCTGGTTTTGCCGCTGCCGTTGGGGCCGATCAGACCGACGAATTCGCCGGCACCGACCTGCAGCTCAACGTCGCGCAGCTGGAACTGGTGGTGGCAGTGGCCGTGGCCCAGGGGCGACCAGTGCAGGTCGCTGATACTCAGGGTGCTCATCAAGGTCCTGCGGGCCTGCGGGCGATGACGCCGAAAACAGGCCCGTATCGAAAACGGGCGCTCATGTTAGCGGATTTGTCCGGGCCAGCGGTTGTGCATAACGATCAACCAACCACACCAGCAGCATCGAGCCACCCACCAGCGGGAATGCCGCACCCAGGATCAGCATGATTACTGTCGCGGTCTTCCAGCGCGGCAGGTCATGACGCAGTGGCGGCACGCCGAGGCCGCCTTCGGGACGGCGCTTCCACCACATCACCAGGCCGCTGACCGAGCCGAGCAGAATCATCAGGCAGATCAGCAGGACAACAATCTGGTTCAGCGGACCGAACATCTTGCCCTCGTGCAGCATCACCCCGAGCTCGGTGGCGCGGGCGACATTGTTGTAATCCTGCCAGCGCACATCCACCAGGACCTTGCCGGTGTACTGGTCGACATGCAGGGTGGCGTCGTTGCGCGGGTCATCGGCGAACACGGCGATGGTGTACACGCCTTCGGCGCTGGTCGGCAGGGTGATGCTGTAGCCAGGTTCGACGCGGCGGGTGTTGGCCAACTCTTCGATCTGTTGCAGGCTGACCTGCGGTGCTGGCGCTGCGCCGGAGCCCATGCTGTGGCCGGCATGCTCGGCGTGGGCCCCGGATTGCGGCATCGGTGTGTTTTCCATGGCCCAGGGCACGGTCTGGCGGCTGGCGTTGTTCAGCGCCCGGGCTTGCTGGTCGGATTGCGGTACGTCGTTCCACATCGCCGCCGGAAAGCGGTTCCACAGGTCAGCGTATTGCTTGCCCCAGAAGCCGGTCCAGGTCATGCCGCTGAGCAGCATCAACAGCAGCAGGGCCGAGCCCCAGAAGCCGGTGACCGCATGCAGGTCGCGCCACAGCAGGCGCCCGCGCGCGCTCCGGCGCGGCCACAGCACGCCGCCCGTACGTTTGCCACGCGGCCACCAGAGGTACAGGCCGGAGACCACCAGCACCACGCCCCAGCCGGCAGCCAGCTCCACCAGGCGATCGCCGGTGGTGCCGATCATCAGTTCGCCATGCAGGGCGCGGGCGACGGCCTGCAGGTTGTTCTGCGCGTCCTGCGCGCCGAGCAGCTTGCCGCTGTAGGGGTCGACGAACACGTTTAATTCACGGCCATCGTTGTGCACCACGAACTGCGCACTGCGGTCATTGGCCAACGCCGGCAGGTACTGGCTGACCTGACCTTTGGGGTAGGCCTGTTGCACCTGTTGCAGCAGGCTGTCGGCGTTTTGCCGGTGATGCCCGGCCTCGACCACCATCAAGTCGCGGTACAGCAGCGGGTCGAGCTGCGGCTTGAACAGGTAGATGATCCCGGTGATCGCCAGCAGGATCATGAACGGCGCGACGAACAACCCTGCGTAAAAGTGCCAGCGCCAGGCCAGGTTGTAGAAGGATACTTGCGGTTTGCCCATGGAGCGCTCCCGTGTTGCCTGGGTAGGGCGCGATCAGTGATCGCACCCGGGTTGGATCAGAAACTCAGGTCGACCTTGGTCCAGAACGTACGCCCTGGTTCGTTGATCGGCTGCGGGTCGGTGGCCGGGTAGCCGAAGCCGGCGTTGCCCGCCAGGTTCAGGTGTTCGGCGTAAGCCTTGTCGAACAGGTTGTCGACCCCGGCACTGAGCTTGAGGTTGTTGCTGACCTTGTAGGCGCCGTTGAGCGAGAACACGCCGAAACCGCCGCTTTTTTCGTAGTCCTTGCCCACTACGTTGCCGGAGTTCTCGGCGATGCGGTTCTGCGCCGCCACCAGGCGCCACAAGGCGCCAGCGCTCCACACATCACGGCTGTAGGTCAGACCCAGGCGGCTTTCCAGCGGTGGCATCTGCGGCAGTGCCTTGCCGTCGCTGCTGTTCTTGCCCCAAGCGTAGGCCAGGGTGGCGTCAGCTTTCCAGTTGCTGGTCAACTTGTACGCCGCGCCCAGTTCGCCGCCCATGATCCGCGCGTCGATGTTCTGCGCTTGCGAGCTGGGCATGCCCATCATCCCCGGCCGGTAGTCGAAGAGGATGTAGTCGCGGATCTGCCCGACATAGCCCGACGCCCAGGCGTCGACGGTATCGGTCTGGTACTGGATGCCGAAGTCGAGCTGGGTGGTTTTCTCCGGCTTGATGCTGTCGAAGGCGTTGACTGAGCCGGCCGGGCCGGATTTGGGCGAGAACAGCTCCCAGTAGTCGGGGAAGCGCTGGGCGTGGCCGAGGCCGACGTAGGTGGTGGCGGGGATATCCACCAGGTCATGCTCGTAGCGGATAAAACCGCTGGGCAAGGTATCGGCGCGGGTGTCGCCGCGGGTGGCGCTGGTGGCCCGATAGTCCTTGGCCGAGGCGCGGTCCAGGCGGGCGCCGGTGATCAGCCGGTCCTGTTCGGCGGCGTACCAGGTCAGTTCGCCGAACACCCCGTAGTTGTGGAAGTCGGCGTCCTTGGTCCAGGCCATGTGCTTGTGTGCATCGACGCCCATGCCGCCGCGCTGGCGGTGCTCGTTGGTTTGCGCGTCGATGCCGCTGATCAGTTGCAGGTCATCCCAGCGCCAGGTGCCCTTGATCCGCCCGCCGAGGGTGCGACGGTCGACGTTGCTGACCATGGGCATGCCCATCATGCCCATGCCCGAGGGCGTGCGCAGGCTGTAGTTGTCCATCACGTGGTCGGCGTAGTTGTAGTAGACCTGGGCTTCGAGCTTGTCGAAGACCTCGCCGATGTTGGACTTCTCGAAGCGCAGGCCAAGGCTTTCGCGCTTGAACTGCGAACCGTCCATGCCACGGCCGGCATAGCGGGCCTCGCCGTCGCCCTTGCCGGCGGTCAGTTCCACCAGGGTATCGGCGTCCGGGGTCCAGCCCAGGGCCACGTCGCCGTTCCACTTGTCCCAGCGCGACGGCACGGTGTCGCCATTGCCGTCTTCATAGTCGTCGGAGCGCGACTGGTTGCCGACGAAGCGCGCATAGCCGTAGCGGTTGCCCGCTGCGGCATCCAGCACCTTGTCGAAGCGGCCGTTGGAGCCGCCCAGCAGGCTGGCATTGACCCGGCTGCCAAGCTCGCCGAATTTCTCCGGCTCGCGATCGAAGAGGATGGTCCCGGCCGAGGCGCCCGGGCCCCAGATCACGCTTTGCGGACCCTTGATCACGGTCAGGCGGTCATAGGTTTCCGGCGAGATGTACGAGGTGGGGGCGTCCATGCGGTTGGGGCAGGCGCCGAGCATCACGCCGCCGTTGGTGAGGATGTTCAGGCGTGAGCCGAACATGCCGCGCAGTACCGGGTCGCCATTGGTGCCGCCGGCGCGAATCGCCGAGAAGCCGGGGATGGTCTTCAGGTAATCGGCGCCATCACTGGCCGGTACCGGCTGGCGTGGGTCCTTGGGGTTGGTGACGATGGTCAGCGGCGAGCTGGGGGCGACGGCGGTGATCACCGTCGGGCTCAGCTCGTTATGCTCATGCAGGTGCTCGTCATGGCCCTGGCTGGCGGCCAGGACCAGGGGGCTGAGCAGGGTGCCGCAAATCACGGCGATGGTCCCTTGCAGGGACAGACGAAAAACAGCGGTGCAGCCGGACATAATGATTCCAACATCGATCAGTCGTAAGGGTGCGCGCAGTCGACGGCAGATACCGGACTTCGGGCGCGGGTAGTGGGTTCAGACGACGATGAAGGCGGGTGGCGCGCGGCTGCGGGCGCCGGGGAATACCGTCTGCCGGGCATGCCCCTGGCGCGGGTGAACGAGCAGTTGGCTGTTGGCGGGGACGGCTTCAGTGTTGAGCAGGCTCAGCGCCTGGGGTAATGCCGGGCAATGGAAGAACAGGCTGCAATAGCCGCACTTCTCCCAGATTACCTTTAGCGACGGGCTGCTGCCGTGATGGCTGTCGGCATGGCAATCGGCGGCGCTGTCCATGGCCATGCTCATGCCGGCTGGCATGGCACGGTGATCCATCGGCATCGACTGGGAAACCAGTGGGCCGATAAAGATCATCAACATGGCGAACAGGCTCAGCCAGCTGCCGCGAACCGTCCTGGACTCAGGACGCGCGGGGCGGGTGAACCTGCTGCGGGCGCTAGTCACGCCGGGCAGCTTTCTTCAGCACTCAGTGGCTGTGGGCGGCTTCCTCGGGTGCATTTTTTTGCACCGCGACCTCGACGGTGATGTCACCGGCGTTCTTGAAGTGCAGGGTCAGCGGGAAGCGCTTGCCGTCAGCCAGCAGGCTGCGGTCCTTGGGCTGCATCAGCATCACATGGTGGGCGCCGGGGGCGAACTTCAGCTCACCGTCCGCTGGTACTTCGACACTTTGGACCTGCTGCATTTTCATCAGGCCATCTTTGTGCACATGCTCGTGCAACTGGGCGTCGTCGCTGATCGGGCTGTCGACGCTGAGCAGGGTGTCGGCAGTCTTGCCGTTGTTATGCACGACGAAATAGGCCGCGACGTTGGGCGCGTTCGGTGGCAGTTCCTGCGACCACGGGTGCGCGATGTGCAGCTCGCCGACGGTGTATTCATGGGCAGTGGCAAAGGTCGCCGGCAGCATCAGCGCGGCCAGCAGCAGGGCGTTCTTGAACATGGTGATTCTCCAGTCGAGTCAGGTTCGCAGCAGTTAGCGTAGTGAACTCAGACCAGAGGGGAGGCGCGGGGGTTGAGGGCCGGCCACTGTTGGCGTGGCGTGGGTTGATAGGCCGTCAGCAGCGGTTCGAGCCCGATCGACAGGGCCAGCGGTTTGCTCAGCTGCGGGGTATGCCCGGGAAGCGCCAGCAATGGCGCAGCACCAGAGCAGCACCAGCAGTGCTGCATGTTGGAGTGATCATCGCCTTGCTGGCCGAGGTCGATCTTGCCCAGGGCGATGATTTCAGCCTTGGCCTTGCCGCCGACACTCGAACAGAAGGCGCCCCACAGCAGTTGTTCGGCCGGCCCCTTGGGAGCTGCGGACGCCAACGGCATGGCCAGCAGATTGAACAGCACTGCGAAGCAGGCGATCCAGGCGATGGCGGGCCGATATGGGGACATGGAAAGATCCGGTCAGGAATCAGAGGTGGCTATTGTAGCGCCCAGTATAGGAAAAATTACCGGGGGTGCGGTGAAGTGCCGCACTCCCGGTTCGCATCAGGCCTGCTTGTTGCGGCCCATCAGCCCGCGCACGGTTTCCTGGAGGTCGGCGGGCAGCACCACGACCTTGGCGTTGTCGCTGCTGGCAAGGCTCTCCATGGCGCCGATATAGCGCTCGCCAAGCAGGTACATGGCCGGGGTGATCTCGGTACCGACCGCGTCCTTGACCAGGGTGATCGAACGCGCCGAGGCTTCGGCGAGGTTGATCTGCGCCTCGGCGTCGAGCTTGGCTGCCTGCTGGCGCGCTTCGGCTTCGAGGATGGCCGCCTGCTTGGCGCCTTCGGCACGGGTCACGTCGGCTTTACGCTCGCGTTCGGCGGCAGCCTGGCGCTCCATGGCGGCCTGCATGTTCTGCGACGGCTTGATGTCCTGGATCTCTACCGAGCGCACGGTCACGCCCCAGTCTTCGGTCTGCTCGGACATGGCTTCGCGCAGGCGCGCCTTGATCTGTTCGCGGCTCGACAGCGCTTCGTCCAGGTCCATGGCGCCGACGATGGCGCGCAGCGAGGTCATGGTCAGGCTGGTCACTGCGAAGGAGAAGTCCTGCACACCGTAGGCGGCCTTCTGCGGGTCGACGACCTTGGCGAAGCACAGGGCGTTGGCGACGATCACTGCATTGTCGCGGGTGATGATTTCCTGCTGCTGCACGTCGAGGATGATGTCCTTGGTCGGCAGGCGGTAGGCAACCACGTCCATGTACGGGATCAGCAGGTTCAGGCCCGGCTTGAGGGTGCTGTGGTAGCGGCCCAGGCGCTCGACGATCCACTCCTCGCCCTGAGGCACGATGCGCACCCCCTTGAACAGGGTGATGAGGACGAACGCGGCGATAGTCCCGACGACGATAAGGCTGGTCATGAGTCAAAGCTTCCTTTTTTGCTGATCAGGCCCGGGTAACCCGGGCGGTATTGCCTTCGATGGCGGTGATGCGCACGCGCTCGCCCGAGGGGATTTCGGCATCGGCAACGCAGATCCACTCCTCGTTGCCCAGGACGGGTTTCTGGAAGCGCACGCGGCCTTTCTGGAATTCAGAGACCGTGGCGGTGAGCAGGCCGACCTCGCCGATTACGCTGTCGGCGGTCCAGCGGGTGTCGGGCTGTTTCTTGCGAAACACCTTGAACCACAGCAGCGTGGTAATCGACGAGAACACCACCCAGAGCAGCACCTGCATGTCGAGTTGCAGACTTGGCGCCAAAAAGGCAATGAGCGAAACCAGCACGGCACCGATGCCGAACCAGAGGATGAAGAAGGTTGGCAGGACCAGTTCGAGCACTACGAGGCCGAAACCGAATACCAGCCAGATCCACCATTGCATTTCCATATGGGTGAAGTCTTCCGGGGGGAGGAGGGGTGTAGTGTAAGGCAGAGGGGTGGGGACGGGGCAAATCAACCCAGTAAGAAATTTCTTAAAATCTGGTTTGTATGGCTATGCGCCCACAGGTTGTGGTGCAAATAAATCCATCAAGGCAGGTCTGCCAGCAGCTTTGAAGGACTGAAGAATTCCCTGTCGACTTGCGGCAGCTCTGGTCGCTTGAGGACCAACACCGGCACTCGCCATTGCCTGGCGATTTCAAGTTTGGGCTCGGTCGCCCCGCTGCCACTGTTCTTGCTGATCAGCACATCGATCTGCCGGCGCTCGAACAGCGCGCGTTCGTCGTCCAGGTGAAACGGCCCGCGGGCGCCGATCACTTCGCAGCGCTCATTGCCCGGGCAGGCCTCAAGGGCGCGCAAGGTCCAGAACTGATGGGCGGGAATCTCGTGCAGATGCTGCAGCGGCTCACGGCCGAGGGTAAACAGCGGGCGTTGGAACGGGCGCAGCGCGTCGATCAGCTCGGCCCAGTCGGCCACCTCGCGCCAGTCATCCCCAGCCTGGGCTTGCCAGGCCGGGCGGCGCAAAGCCCAGCACGGCACGCCGGTGAGCTGCGCGGCGCGGGCGGCATTGGCGCTGATCTGCGCGGCATAGGGGTGGGTGGCGTCGATCAGCAGTTCGATGTTTTGCGCGCGCAGGTAAGCGGCCAGACCCTCGGCGCCACCAAACCCTCCCACCCGTACCTGGCAGTCCAGGTCAGTGGGCACCCGGCCGATCCCGGCCAGGCTGTAGACGTGCTGCGGGCCCAGGGTGCGGGCAATGGCCAGCGCCTCGGTAACGCCGCCGAGCAACAGGATGCGCTTCATGCAAAGCCCCCCGCATGGCCAACGATGCCACCCTGGCGATCAATGGCAAACACCTCCACCTGCACCTGCGCCGGCACGACGCTGCGGGCAAAGGCCAGGGCGTGGGCGCAGACGGCATCGCCCAGGGCAATCCCGGCGGCGCTGGCCAGGGCCAGGGCCTGCTGGCTGGTGTTGGCCTGGCGAATCGAGTCTTGCAAGGCGTCATCGGCACCAATGGCCGCGGCCCATTCGGCCAATTGCGGCAGGTCGATGCTCGAATGACGGCTGTGCAGGTCCATGTGTCCGGCGGCCAGTTTGCTGATCTTGCCGAAGCCGCCGCACAGGCTGAGTTTATCCACAGGCACCTTGCGCAGGTGCTTGAGCACCGCGCCGACAAAATCGCCCATTTCGATCAAGGCGATTTCCGGCAGGTTGTAGACCCGGCGCATGGTGTCTTCGCTGGCGTTGCCGGTGCAGGCGGCGATGTGCTGGTAGCCGTTGGTCTTCGCCACGTCGATGCCCTGGTGGATCGAGGCGATGTAGGCCGAGCAGGAAAACGGCCGGACGATGCCGCTGGTGCCGAGGATCGACAGGCCGCCAAGAATGCCCAGGCGCGGGTTCATGGTTTTCAGCGCCAGGCTTTCACCGTCCTGGACGTTCACCGTGACCTCGAAACCGCCGCCGTAGGCGTGTTCGGCAGCCAGGCGCTGCAGGTGCTCGGTCATCATCCGCCGTGGTACCGGGTTGATTGCCGGCTCGCCGACCGCCAGTACCAGCCCGGGGCGGGTCACCGTACCGACACCCTTGCCGGCAACGAAGCGCACGCCGGGCTCTGCCTGCAAGCGCACCTGGCTGTAGAGCAGGGCGCCGTGGGTAACGTCCGGGTCATCGCCGGCATCCTTGAGGGTGCCGGCCTCGGCGCCATTCTCCAGCAGGCGGCAGAACTCCAGACGCATCTGCACCACCTTGCCCTTGGGCAGGGTGATGTGCACGGCGTCATCGCCTTGGCCCGCAAGCAGCAGGCGGGCCGCTGCGAGGCTGGTGGCGGTGGCGCAACTGCCGGTGGTCAGACCGCTGCGCAGCGGGGCGGGTTGTTCCCGGGTTTCGTCACGCATCGACAGGCTTGACCGCTTCTAGCAGGGTGATCGGCAGGGCCTGGCGCCAGGTGTCGAACTCGCCCAGGGGCTGCGCCTGGGCGATATGGATACGGCTCAGCTCGCCGCCATGCTGCTCGCGCCAGTTGACCAGGGCCAGCTCGCTTTGCAGGGTCACGGCATTGGCCACCAGGCGCCCACCCGGGCGCAGTTGCTCCCAGCAATGCTGCAGCACGCCTTCGCGGGTTACGCCGCCGCCGATGAAGATCGCATCAGGGCGCTCCAGGCCCTGCAGGGCCATCGGCGCACGGCCGCGGATCAACTGCAGGCCAGGCACGCCGAGGGCATCGCGGTTGTGTTCGATCAACTGCTGGCGGCCCTCATCGGACTCGATGGCCAGCGCCCGGCAACTGGGGTGGGCACGCATCCACTCGATGCCGATCGAGCCGCTGCCGGCGCCGACATCCCAGAGCAGTTCACCCGGTCGCGGCGCCAGGCGCGCCAGGGTAATGGCACGCACATCGCGCTTGGTCAGCTGGCCGTCGTGCTTGAAGGCGCTGTCCGGCAGACCGGCCAGGGGCGACAGACGCGGCGCATCGGGCGCGGCCAGGCACTCGATGGCGATCAGGTTCAAGTCGGCAATCTGCGTGTGCGGCCAGTGCTCGGCAGTGCCCTCGAGACGACGTTCGGCGCTGCCGCCAAGGTGCTCGAAGACCTGCAGCCGGCTCGGCCCGAAGCCGCGTTCATGTAGCAATGCGGCGATGGCTGCCGGGCTGTAGCCATCGTTGCTCAGCACCAACAGGCGCACGCCGCTGTACAGATGGGCGTTCAACGCAGCGATTGGCCGGGCCACCACAGAAAGCGTCAGCACCTCCTGCAACGGCCAGCCAAGGCGGGCGGCGGCCAGGGCGCAAGAGGAGGGCATCGGCAGCACGCTCATCTCACTGACATCGAGCTGCCGGGCCAGGCTGGCCCCCACGCCATAGAACATCGGGTCGCCGCTGGCCAGTACGCATACCGCTTCGCCACGCAGGGCCAGTACCGGCGCCAGGGAAAAAGGGCTGGGCCAGAGCAGGCGTTCGCCAGTGATGCAATGCGGTAGCAGATCCAGCTGGCGCTGGCCGCCAAACACCCGTGAGGCGCCCAGTAGCGTGCGCCGGGCATGCTTGCCCAGGCCACTGAAACCGTCTTCACCGATACCTACTACTGTCAGCCAGGGCGACATGGATTTCCTCAATTCAACGCAATCCGACCGGCAGGCTTTTCATGCCTTCGGACAAAGCAGGCATAATACCGCGCCTTCTACACTGAAGTGCCTTTTCACGATTGCCGGGTGACCTTTTGAACCAGCCTGTATCGGCCCACCAGCCCCAAGCTTCGCTGCGTCCCTCGGCCTGTCCGGGGTTGTGGCGCATCGTCCAGGCGCTGGACGGCGGCATCTGCCGGATCAAGCTGGCAGGCGGTGCGCTGACGGCTGATCAGGCCGATGCCGTTGCCACTGCGGCCGAGCGCTATGCGGGGGGTGAAATAGAAGTCACCAACCGCGGCAACCTGCAGATTCGCGGCATTGCTGGCGAGCATGGCGCTCTGATCGAAGGGCTGCTGGCGGCGGGCCTGGGCCCGCGTGATGCGGCCGGCGATGATGTGCGTAACCTGATGCTCAGCCCCGTGGCCGGCCTTGATCCGCAGTTGCTGTTCGACACCCGGCCCTTGGCGCAGCAACTGCTGCAGTCGCTGGAAACCACTCCGCGTTTTCATCAGTTGTCGGCCAAGTTCGCCGTGCAACTGGATGGCGGTGAAGCCCTGGCGATGCTCGAACATCCCCATGACTTATGGCTCAGCCCCCTGAACCTGGACGGCGAACTGTGGCTGGCATTCGGCCTGGCCGGGTGCCCGGCCAAGGATGCGCCGTTGGGCGCTGTGCCCCTGACGCGGGGGCATGAGCTGGTGCTGGCGGTGCTCAATCGTTTTCTCGACCTGGCCCGGCCAGAACAGACGCGGATGCGCCAGTTGCTGAGCGAGCATGCGCCAGAGGTGTTTATCGCCGGGTTGGGCTTGCCGATCCGGGCTGACGCAGCGGTCTGTCAATGGCGCCGCTCGCTGACCGCGGCCAGCTATCTGGGCATTTATCCCCAGCTGCAAACCAGCCTGAGCGCTGTCGGTGCCGCAGCGCCGCTGGGCCGCCTGAACCCTTCGATGCTGCGCGGCGCGGCCCGGCTTGCACGTGAACAGGGCGACGGCACCCTGCGCATGACACCCTGGCAAAGCCTGTTGCTGCCCGCTATTGCCCAGCGCCATGCCGAGCGGGTCAGCGAGGGTCTGGCCCAACTGGGGCTGCTGGTCTCTGCGAGTGAGCAACTGTCCCGTCTGGTCGCCTGCACCGGTTCCGCCGGCTGTGCCAAGGGCCAGGCCGAAACCAAGGGCGATGCCCGCCTGCTGGCGACCCTGCTGGCCCCCGGTGCCCCGGCCAGCGTGCACCTGAGTGGCTGCCCGCGCTCTTGCGCCATGGCCCACGTGGCCCCGGCGACCTTGCTGGCGCAGAGCCCCGGCCACTACGACTTGTATCTGCGTGACGATGCCCAGCCAGGCTTCGGCCAGCTGCACGCAC
Source organism: Pseudomonas sp. JV241A (assembly GCF_900275665.1). Classification (NCBI taxonomy): domain Bacteria; kingdom Pseudomonadati; phylum Pseudomonadota; class Gammaproteobacteria; order Pseudomonadales; family Pseudomonadaceae; genus Pseudomonas; species Pseudomonas sp. JV241A. The sequence goes on along the minus strand of NZ_OPYO01000033.1, from coordinate 85,541 downwards.
GCAACCTCACACTAAAAGAAGCCGGCGCATTGCTAGACGCCTGCTCACGGAGCACCCTTGATGATTGATTACATCCGCGATGGTCAGGAGATCTATCGCAATTCCTTCGCGATCATTCGAGAGGAAGCCCGGCTCGATCGCATCCCGGCCGATCTGGAAAAACTCGCGGTCCGCGTGATTCACGCCTGCGGCATGGTCGATGCGATCGATGGCCTGCAGTTTTCCGCGGGCGCCGGCAAGGCCGGGCGCGATGCCCTGGCCGCTGGGGCGCCGATTCTCTGCGATGCGCGGATGGTCTCCGAGGGTATTACCCGCGCACGCCTGCCGGCCAACAACCCGGTGATCTGTACCTTGCGCGACGAGCAGGTGCCGGAGCTTGCCCGCGAACTGGGCAACACCCGCTCGGCGGTGGCCCTGGAGTTGTGGCGGCCGCACCTGGAAGGCAGTGTGGTGGTCATCGGCAACGCGCCGACGGCACTGTTCTACCTGCTGGAAATGCTCGACGCCGGCGCGCCTAAACCCGCGTTGATCCTCGGCTTCCCGGTGGGCTTTGTCGGCGCTGCGGAGTCCAAGGCGATGCTCGCCGCCGACAGTCGTGGCGTGCCGTTCGTGATCATGCAGGGGCGCCTGGGCGGTAGCGCCATGGCCGCAGCGGCGGTCAATGCCCTGGCCACGGAGGTCGAATGATGCAGGCTCGTGGACGTTTGCTGGGCCTGGGCGTCGGCCCTGGCGACCCGGAACTGATCACCGTCAAGGCGCTGCGCCTGCTGCGCGAATCGCCGGTGGTGGCCTACTTCGTCGCCAAGGGCAAGCGTGGCAACGCCTTTGGCATCATCGAGAGCCATTTGCAGGAGGCCCAGACCTTGCTGCCCCTGGTGTACCCGGTGACCACCGAAGTGCTGCCGGCGCCGTTGTCCTATGAACAGGTCATCAGCGACTTTTACGATGCCGCCAGCCTTGAGGTTGCCGCGCACCTGGATGCCGGCCGCGATGTGGCGGTTATCTGCGAAGGTGATCCGTTCTTCTACGGCTCCTACATGTACCTGCACGACCGCCTCGCCGAGCGCTACGAAGCGCAGGTGATCCCGGGTGTCTGCTCGATGCTCGGCGGTGCCTCGGTGCTCGGTGCGCCGCTGGTCTACCGCAACCAGAGCCTGTCGGTGCTCTCCGGCGTGCTGCCCCACGATGAACTCAAGCGCCGCCTGGCCGATGCCGATGCCGCGGTGATCATGAAGCTTGGACGCAACTTCCCCAAGGTCCGCGATGTGTTGGCCGAACTCGGCCTGGCCGAGCGCGCGCTGTACGTGGAACGGGCGACCATGGCCAACCAGAAGATCGTGGCGCTGGATGAGGTCGACCCGCAGTCGTCACCGTACTTCTCGCTGATCATCGTTCCCGGTGAAAGGTGGCAAGGCTGATGATCCGTAAAGCCCCGGCCATCGTCATTCTTGGCAAAGGCAGCCTGGCCACTGCCCGCAAGATCCAGCAGTTGTACCCGGACGCACTGATCCATGGCCTTGAAGGCCGGGTCGAAGGCGCCGACCGCAGTTACCAGGAGTTTGGCGCGACCTTGCGCCAGCTCTACCAGCAAGACACGCCGATCATCGCGCTGTGCGCTGCCGGCATCGTCATCCGCACCCTGGCCGGCCTGTTGCTGGAGAAGGGCGCCGAGCCGCCGGTACTGGCGGTGGCCGAGGATGGCAGCGCCGTGGTACCGCTGCTCGGTGGCCTGGGCGGGGTCAATGTCATGGCCCGGGAAATCGCGGCCGGCCTGGGTGTGGCGGCGGCGATTACCACCAGCGGCGAGCTGCGCTTTGGTACCTGCCTGCTCAACCCGCCCAGCGGCTATGCCCTGGCGGACCTGGAACTGGGCAAGCGCTTCGTTTCCGACCTGCTGGCCGGTGAAAGCGTGCGCATCGACGGCGCCGCGCCCTGGCTGGAACAGGCGCAGTTGCCACAGAGCGAGCAGGCGCAGCTGGCGATTCATGTCGGTTGTGATGCCCGTGAAGCCTCGGCCAATGAGCTGGTGATCTATCCGCGTTGTGTGATGGTTGCGGTCAGTGAAGTGCCGCCGGAACTGGCCCAGGCTATTCGTGATGCGCTGCAGGCTGCATGGATTGCCGAGCCGGCGCTGGCCTGCCTGCTGGCAGCAGACGAGCACATGGCCAACCCGGCCTTGCACGCTGCTGCGGCCGAGCTGGGCGTGGCCCTGCGCTTTGCTCCGGGCGCCGGTGATGCCAGTGCCCTGGCCGCTCTGGTAATGCCGCAATTGCTGCCACCGCAGGCGGTGACCGATGGCCTGGCCATCGTGGTCGCGAACCAGCCGATCGATCCGCAACAGATCGGCCGCGCCCGTGGTCGTCTGGCAGTGATCGGCCTCGGGCCTGGCGCTGCCGACCTGATGGTGCCTGCGGTCAAGGCCGAGCTGGCACGGGCCAACGATGTGCTCGGCTATGAAACCTATGTGCGCATGGCCGGGCCGTTCCGTGCCGACCAGGTGTTGCACTGCACCGACAACCGCGAAGAGATGCAGCGTGCCCGCCATGCCTTCGAGCTGGCGGCGCAAGGGCGTTCGGTGGTGGTGGTGTCCTCGGGCGATCCAGGTGTGTTCGCCATGGCCGCGGCAGTGCTCGAAGCGCTGCACGAGTCGAGCGATCCGCACTGGCACGCGGTGGAGCTGGAAATGCTGCCCGGCGTTTCGGCCTCCCTGGCGACCGCGGCGCAGGCGGGCGCACCCTTGGGGCATGACTTCTGTGTGCTGTCGCTGTCGGACAACCTCAAGCCCTGGTCGATCATCGAGAAACGCCTGGACCTGGCCTGCCAGGCCGACCTGGCATTGGCCTTCTACAATCCGATCTCGCGCTCGCGTCCCTGGCAGCTTGGTCGGGCCCTGGAGATTGTTCGCCAGCACCGCGCCGCGCCGACCCCTGTAGTCCTTGGCCGCGACATCGGTAGGCCGGGGCAGACGTTGAGGGTGGTCACGCTCGGCGAGCTGCAACCGGACATGGTCGATATGCGTACCATGGTGCTGGTCGGCTCCTCGACTACCTGCGAGTTTGCCCGCGCCGACGGTGGGCAGTGGGTCTATACCCCACGCTGGTATCCGGCGCAGGATTGAATCTGTAGTGGAAGGCTTTCGGTCCTGATTGAAACGGCCATCTCGAATAGCGTGAAAACCCCTGTCGATAGCGACCGGGGCTTCATGAAAAGGACTATTCGAGATGAACGACACCACCGAAATTCTGAGCACCAATACCGCTGCAGTTCTGGAACAATCGCTGATGGCATTTGGTGCCGGCATGTCAGTGCAAAGCCGCACCGACGTGAAAAACTCTTACCAGTTCGCATCCCTGGTGGCCAGCAAGCTGTATGACCAGGAAGGCCAGGGTGAAGCCTGGTTCAAGCAGTTTCTTAAAGTTCTGCAGGACTGTGGCTGGGTCACCGCACGTCGTAGCTATGAGCGCGAATTTACTTCCTCCAAGACGCTGACTGTCGGCGCCGTCGCCTCCAAGGCGCTGGGCGCGATAGGCACTGCGGTGATGGGCGGTCCCGTCGGTGTGGCGCTGAACAAGCTGACTAACGATGCGCTGGCGAAGCTGGGGCAGGTTGAGCAGGCGCAGAAGCTGTTTGATCGCAACGTCAAAAACAAAAAAACCGCCACCATCGGTCTGGCCTCCTGTATCGAAACCTCCGACGGTGAAGTGGTCCTGGCCATGAGCTGCATACATTCGGACACCTCTGCCAAGGACCTGGATGTCTTCGTTCTGGAATGGAACAGCAGTTCCGCCGAGTTCTATACCGGCGCTGCGGCGCTGTCGTTCAACAAGCCGGTGTACGAGCGGGTGCGCGCCACTATCGAGAGCAAACTGGGCGACCGCAGCCTCGGCAACGTGCTCGACTACGAGATCTGACCGCCCGGGGTGGCTCGCTCGCCGGGCCATCCTGGCATTTCAGGAGCAAGGATCATGGAAACGGACGACTACTCGGTATGGACGGCTGGCGGCACCCTGCTGCTGATTGCCGCCGGGGTAACGCCTGCTCAGCGCCAGGCAGTACTCGATTCGCTGTTGTACTGCCAGTTGCGGGCCAACAAGGTTGTGGGCTCGCGTTTTCTGGACTATCCACCGTGGTATGGGCGATACCGCAAGGAGCTTTCCGAGCGCGGCTGGATCATTACCCAGTTCTTCCACGATACGCAGTCTGCCGGTGCATGTTCATTGCTCGCACCCATCCAGCCTTTACGGCTGTGGCTGGACAGCCAGTTCCCCTCGGCGGACAACGTCATCGAGCAGGGTCTGGTCAGGCTGAACCGGGCACAGAGCAGCCTGGACGGCTTTCGCGGTTTCACCTTCGAAAGCAGTCAGTGCGGTACGCGGCTTGCGTTGGAGATTGGACTGGTCCACCCGGGGCCGGTGATCAACCTGTGCAGTATCGCCTTGCACACCAGCGAAGCTGTAGAGCGGGTGAATTTCGAGGGACCGTTGCTGGCAAGGGCGTTGCAGGGGGAGGTTGTGGTCAAGGGGCTGTCGGCGCAACTGGACGTTGAACGCTTCGAGCTCCAGCGTGCCCAGTTGCGAACCTTGATCGAGCACAAGCAACAGGAGCGAGGCGACTTGTTGCACAGAGTGCCAGGAGATGCTCATGAATAAGCCACAGGCAACAGTGGTGGGCGCCGGCCTGATGTCGTTCATGCCCGGCCTGACTCCTGCGCAACGCAGCTCGGTGAAGCTTGCAGTATTGCAAGCCGAACGGGAAACCCGCTTTGTCCATGAACAGGGCCAGGTGCAGAACTGGTACAGCTACTACAAGAACAAACTGAAGTTCTATGGCTGGGACGCGGTGCCGCCTAGCGAGGTCCATTGGCCGGGCAACGAACGCTCGGATATTGTCGATAGCGCGCTAAAGGCCATCTCGGCCGTCGCCGGCAGCCAGTATGCAAGTTCGACGGAGTTGGCCATGCGGGGGCTCAAGCAGGACGCCAGGGCCTTGGTACAGTTTGAGCGGCGTACGCGTGAGCAGGGCGTGTTTCAGTTGTTGCCGTGTGCGCCGGGCCGAAATGGCGCGGTGGACATGGTGCTGTATTACGAAGAGCTTGAGCAATCGCAAGTCGCCGCCGGCTTTCTGTTTCGTAAACGCAGACACCAGCAGGTCAGGGCCGAGCTGGTGCGCTTTAACACCCGTCTGTTCGATCAACAGTTCAGAAGCAAGGTGGAGCGGAGCCTGGAGACTATCGCCCTGCGGGAAATCCTTGAACTGGAACTCTAGGGCACCAGGTAGCCCTTGATCCCGGTAAAGATGATCTGCGCCGCCAGGGCGCAGACGAACAAGCCCATCAAGCGACTAACGATCTGCAAACCCTGATCCCCGAGAATCCGCTCGATACGGTTCGACAGGTACAGCACCAGGCCAACCGTGAAGCTGGCCAGGGCGATACTGACGATGGCCAGCAGTTTGTCGTCCCAGTGTGGCTGGCCAACACCCATCACCAGCAGCGCACCGATGGTGCCGGGGCCGACGGTCAGGGGGATGGTCAGCGGCACGATGGTCACGTCCTGCTGCACGTTGTCGGTCTGCACCGCCGATTTTCCCTGGGCCATGCCCAGCGCGGAAATGAACAGCACGCTACCGGCGCCGATGCGAAAAGCATCCACCGTAATTCCGAATATGCCGAAGATCGCCCTCCCGAACAGGTACAGCAACACGCTGGCAACCAGCACGGCGATTGCGACGCGCCACGCCAGTTGCTTGCGCTCCTTGCTGGAGTAGCCGCGAGTCAGGCTGATAAAGCAGGAGAGCACGAAGAACGGGCTGTAGAGCACGAGCATTTTCAGGTAGACGCTGAATAACTCATGAAGCATGGTCGAGGCTCGCGGCAAGGGTGACGAGAGGGAAGTGTATGCGAATTACGGGGTCGGAATCTGACTTGATTCGGCTTCGCGGCGCGCCACCCAATGTTCGATCAGTTCACGCAGTTGCGACAGCTCTACCGGTTTGGACATGTGCCCGTCCATGCCCGCCAGGCGCGCGCGCTCCTTGTGCTCGGCGAGGATGTGCGCGGTCAGGGCTACCACAGGCGTGCGCCGGCGCTGGTTGCTGACTTCCCAGATGCGCAACTGCTGGGTGGCGGAAAAACCGTCGAGCACCGGCATTTCACAGTCCATCAACACCAGGTCGTAATGGTTGGCCTTCATCGCCTGCAAGGCCTCCTCGCCGTTGCTGGCGGTGTCTGGCTCCAGGCTCAACTTGCCGAGCATGCCGCGGATCACCTTGGTCGAGATGTTGTTGTCTTCGGCCACCAGGATGCGGAAATCGCTGGGCAGGTTCAATGGCGCTGACAGGCTGGCCTGCATCGGTATGCTCGGCTGGCCCTTGCTGCGCTGGGCCAGCTCTTCGGCCAGGGTGGTCTTGAGGGTGTAGCCGGCCACCGGTTTGGCCAGGATACGCTTGACCCCGGCATTGCGGGCGATGACCTTGCTCGGCGCATTGCTGATGCCGGTGAGCATCACCAGCAGGATGTCGTGGTTGAGGCTCGGGTCTTCCTTGATCTTCGCCGCCAGCTGCATGCCGGTCATGCCGGGCATGTTCTGATCGAGCAGCACCGCATCGAAGTAGTCGCGCAGGTGCGCCTTGGTGCGCAGCAGGGCCAGGGCTTCCTTGCCCGACGGCACGGCGCTGACGTTCATGCCCCAGGCGCTGCACTGCTGTACCAGAACCTTGCGGCAGGTGTCGTTGTCGTCGACCACCAGCACCCGGGCGCCGCGCAGCGGGCCGTCGAGGTCGGCGGGCGGTTGTTCGAGACGCAATGGGTCGAGCGGCAGGGTCATCCACAGGGTGTTGCCCATGCTGTGGCTGGTCTTGATGCCGAACTCGCCCTGCATCAGGGTGATCAGCTGCTTGGCGATCACCAGCCCCAGGTGGCCGCCGAGCTTGTTGCTGGAAAGGAAATGCTTGCTGTGCAGTTCTGCCTGCAGCAGCGCTTCGCGCTCACCCGGCGGGATCGGTTCGCCGCTGTCCTGCACGGCAATGCGCAGGCGCGGGCTGTCACCGCGTTGATCGAGGGCGACCACCAGCAGGATCTCGCCCTGGTCGGTTTTCTTCAGGGCGTTTTCCAGCAGGCTCAGCAAGGCCTGGCGCAGGCGTGTCGGGTCGCCACTGATGACCCGCGGCACCTGCGGCTGGGTGAAGCTGATCAGTTCGATGTTCTGTTGTTCGGCCTTGGCCCGGAAGATACTCAGGCAATCTTCGATCAAGGCATTGAGGTCGAACTGCACGTCATCCAGTTCGATCTGCCCGGATTCGAGCTTGGAGATGTCGAGGATCTCGTTGATCAGGGTCAGCAGCTCGTTGCCGGCGCTGTGGATGGTTTGCACGTAATCACGTTGCTTGACCGACAACGGGGTGCCGAGCAGCAGCTCGGTCATGCCCAGTACGCCGTTCATGGGCGTGCGGATCTCGTGGCTGATCTTGGCCAGGAACTCGGCCTTGGCATTGATCTCTGCGTTGCTGGCGGCCAGCTCGCGGCTGGCGCTGAAGCGTTCTTCACTGATGCGCCGCAAACGCTCGCTGACCGCGAGGTTGAGCAACAGGCCACTGACGCTGGTCAGCCCAAGGAGTATGAACAACAGCCATTGGGTTGGCGTGCGGGTCAGGCCAAGCAGGGCCGGCAACACCACCAGGCAGCCGATATTGAACACCAGCATGGCCACGGCGAACAACCGCGCCGGGGCGTAGCCCTTGTACCAGTGGTAGCTGGACACCAGCAGCATGGTCAGGCTGCCCAAGGCCATCAGCGCGTAGGTCATCAGGTTCAGCGGCAGGGTATCGACGAACAGCAGCAGCAGGCCGCAGAGCGCGACCACAAGCATTTCCACCTGCAGCAGGCGGCTCAGGCGCGGTTGTTCGCAGGGCGTGAAGAAGCGCAGGGTGAAGGTCAGGCCGGCCAGCGATGCCAACAGGGCGGTGAGGTAGGCCGCCGGTGTTTGCGCCGAATGCCAGAGGCTCCACCAGGGGCCGCTGAGGTTGAGCAAAATCAGCGCGCTGAGCAGCATCAGCGCATGGTAGACCGCCAGGGCCAGGCTGGTGCTGGAGCGTGAATAGGCGAAGCGGATCAGGTTGTGCAGCATCAGCATCAGCAGGCAGCCGAACAACAGGCCGAAGAACAGCGGCTGGCGCTGGTCGGCGGCGGCCTGGGCGGCAGGCTCGAGGCTGATGGCCGGACGCAGCTGGTGCTCTGACACCAGGCGCAGGTAGACGTCCAGCGGTTGCGCGCTGTTGGGCAGGGCCAGGACATGGTCGCTGCTGCGCAGGTAAGGGTCACCGCTGTCGTTCTGGCGACCGTTGTGGATCTGCTTGATCAGTCGATCGCCGTTGAGGGCGTAAAGGTCCAGGCGCGACAGGTCGGGGGCGAAGACCCGCAGCAGTTTTTCCTGCTGTCCGGGCTCCAGCCGGTAGTGCAGCCACAACGCCTGGTCGGGCGTGGCAGCGTTGAGTTCGTTGAGTTCGAGGGGGCTGAACTGGTTGCGGTAGCGTTCGGAACGTACATCGCTCAATTGCAGGCTGGCCTGATCGTCAAGCAATACCGCCCATCCACTGCCTTGTTCGGCCGCAGCCGGGAACAGGCAGAGCAGGGTCAGCAAGCTGACGGTGAGACCAATGGCAATCCTGAGCCAACGCAAGACGAAATCCCTTCTTAGCCAAATGCCGGATGGTAACTATGCGCGGCGCGCCAAGCCGAAGGCAAGGCCCATGGCGGGCCCTGTCGACGAGCCGGGGGCAGGACGCTTGCCACGTCGCTGCCTCCAGGCACCTGTTTACTGCTGGTGTTCACCGCGTTCGCGGGCAATGGCGCGGTAGCCGATGTCCTTGCGGTAGAAGCTGCCGTCCCAGTTGATCTCGGCAGCCAGGCGGTAAGCTTGTTGCTGCGCGGACTCGACGCTGTTGCCCAGGGCGGTGGCGCAGAGCACGCGGCCGCCAGTGGCAACCACCTGGCCATCCTTGAGCGCGGTGCCGGCGTGGAAGACTTTGCCTTCGAGCTTCGCGGCAGCGTCCAGGCCATTGATCGCAGCACCCTTGCTGTAGTCGCCCGGGTAGCCACCGGCAGCCAGGACTACACCCAGGCTCGGGCGCGGGTCCCACTGTGCTTCGACCTTGTCCAGGGCCTTGGCGAAGGCGGCTTCGATCAGCAGCACCAGGCTCGATTCCAGGCGTAGCATGACCGGCTGGGTTTCCGGGTCGCCGAAGCGGCAGTTGAACTCGATGACTTTCGGGTTGCCGGCTTTGTCGATCATCAGGCCGGCATAGAGGAAGCCGGTGTAGACGTTGCCTTCCTCGGCCATGCCGCGCACGGTTGGCCAGATCACCAGGTCCATCACGCGCTGGTGCACGTCGGCGGTGACCACTGGCGCTGGCGAGTAGGCGCCCATGCCGCCGGTGTTCGGGCCGGTGTCGCCGTCGCCGACACGTTTGTGGTCCTGGCTGGTGGCCATTGGCAGCACGTTGTGGCCGTCGACCATGACGATGAAGCTGGCTTCCTCGCCGTCGAGGAACTCTTCGATCACCACGCGCGAACCGGCGTCACCAAAGGCGTTGCCGGCGAGCATGTCGCGTACGGCATCTTCGGCTTCGGTCAGGGTCATGGCGACGATCACGCCTTTACCGGCGGCCAGGCCGTCGGCCTTGATCACGATCGGCGCGCCTTTTTCACGCAGATAAGCCAGCGCTGGCTCGATCTCGGTGAAGTTCTGGTAGTCGGCGGTCGGGATCTTGTGGCGCGCCAGGAAGTCCTTGGTGAAAGCCTTGGAGCCTTCCAGCTGGGCTGCGCCCTTGGTTGGGCCAAAGCAGTCCAGGCCGCGGCTGCGGAACAGGTCGACGACACCGGCAACCAGCGGGCCTTCAGGGCCGACGATGGTCAGGGCGACATTCTTCTCGGCGAAATCGGCCAGTTGCTCCAGGGCGCTGACGTCGATGTCGACGTTCTCGCACTTGGCTTCGGTGGCGGTGCCGGCGTTGCCCGGGGCAACGAAGACTTTCTCGACCCGAGGGTCCTGAGCGACTTTCCAGGCCAGGGCGTGTTCACGACCGCCGCTACCGATAATCAAAATTTTCATGAAGGCTCCTTCGGAGAAGCTGCAAGCTGCAAGCTACAAGAAAAAGCAGCCAGTGCTGCCCTTTGCGTAGCTTGCAACTCTGAAATTTAAGGGGCTGCAACTGCAAGAGGATGCGACTCGATGCGCTTTTTCTTGCAGCTTGCAGCTTGGAGCTTGTCGCTGCTTCACTCAGTGCCGGAAGTGACGCATGCCGGTGAAGACCATGGCGATGCCGGCTTCGTCAGCGGCTGCGATGACTTCGGCATCGCGCATCGAGCCACCCGGCTGGATTACCGCAGTGATGCCCACTTTGGCAGCGTTGTCGATGCCATCACGGAACGGGAAGAACGCATCCGATGCCATGACCGCGCCCTGCACCTGCAGGCCAGCGTGCTCGGCTTTGATTGCCGCGATACGGGCGGAGTTGACGCGGCTCATCTGGCCGGCGCCGACACCGATGGTCTGGCGGTTTTTGGCGTAGACGATGGCGTTGGACTTGACGTACTTGGCCACTTTCCAGGCGAAGATCAGGTCGTGGATCTCTTGCTCGGTCGGCGCGCGCTTGGTGACCACTTTCAGGTCGCCCGCGGTGATCATGCCGATGTCGCGGCTCTGCACCAGCAGGCCGCCAGTGACGCGCTTGAAGTCCCAGGCAGCGGCACGTTCAGCCGACCACTCGCCGCAGGCCAGCAAACGTACGTTGGCCTTGGCAGCCACTACGGCGCGAGCTTCGTCGCTGACGCTCGGGGCGATGATCACTTCGACGAACTGGCGCTCGACGATGGCCTTGGCGGTTTCAGCGTCCAGCTCGCGGTTGAAGGCGATGATGCCGCCGAAGGCCGACTCGGTGTCGGTGGCATAGGCCAGTTCGTAGGCCTGGCGGATACCGCCTTCGGCGTCCGGGCTGACGGCCACGCCGCACGGGTTGGCGTGCTTGACGATGACGCAGGCCGGCTTGACGAAGCTCTTCACGCATTCCAGCGCGGCGTCGGTATCGGCCACGTTGTTGTACGAAAGCTCTTTGCCCTGCAGCTGTACGGCGGTGGCGATGCCGGCTTCGGCAGGCTTGGCCTCGACATAGAACGCCGCGCTCTGGTGCGGGTTCTCGCCGTAGCGCATTTCCTGGGCCTTGACGAACTGGCTGTTGAAGGTGCGCGGGAACTCACTGCGACCGGAGGTCGAAAGGCTCTCGGCAGCCTGGTTCACGGTGCCCATGTAGTTGGCGATCATGCCGTCGTAGGCGGCGGTGTGCTCGAACGCCTTGAGCATCAGGTCGAAGCGCTGGGCGTAGGTCAGGCCGCCGGCCTTGAGGTTTTCCAGAACCTGGCCGTAGTCGCTGGCGTTGACCACGATGGCGACGTCTTTGTGGTTCTTGGCCGCCGAGCGGACCATGGTCGGGCCGCCGATGTCGATGTTCTCGATAGCGGTCGGCAGGTCACAGCCAGGCTTGGAGATGGTGGCTTCGAACGGGTACAGGTTGACCGCGACCAGATCGATCGGCTTGATCCCGTGTTCGGCCATGATGGCGTCATCGGTACCGCGACGGCCGAGGATGCCGCCGTGGATTTTCGGGTGCAGGGTCTTGACCCGGCCGTCCATCATTTCAGCGAAGCCGGTGTAATCGGCAACTTCCACCGCGGCAACGCCATTGTCCTGGAGCAACTTGAAGGTGCCGCCGGTGGACAGGATCTCGACGCCGAGCTGTTGCAGCTCACGGGCGAATTCAAGGATCCCGGTCTTGTCGGAGACGCTGATCAAGGCGCGGCGGATCGGCAGGCGGGTAGTCTGGTCGGTCATTTCAGATTCCATAACGCGGTGGAGTCAGCAAAAAAGGCGACCTCATCGAATGGGAGCCGCCTTTTCTGGTTTGGATGCTTGCTTACAATAAATCGTACTGCTTGAGTTTCTTGCGCAAGGTGCCGCGGTTGAGCCCGAGCAGCTCGCTGGCCTTGGTCTGGTTACCCTTGACGTAGTTCATTACGCTTTCGAGCAACGGCGCTTCGACTTCCGAGAGCACCAGGTTGTACACGTCCGTGACGGCCGCGCCCTCAAGATGGGCGAAATAGTTGTGCAGCGCCTTTTCCACACTGCCGCGAAGGGTCTGACCCTCTTCGCTCGGCGTATTCAGGTGCTGTTTCAGGTTGACGTTGTCGCTCACGGGCGTTGTTCCACTCACTAAAGTCTCGGTCATCATCGTCATGCGGCCACCCCTTGTCCGTCCTCTGTCTCAAGGCTCTGTTCACGTTCGCTGAAGAAGCTGCGAACGTTGGCGCACTGCGCTTGCGTGTCTTCCAAACGGTTGAACTGGGCGCGAAACTCCTTGGCGCCCGGTAGCGTTGCCAGGTACCAACCAACGTGCTTGCGGGCGATACGTACGCCCATCACATCGCCGTAGAAGGCGTGCAACGCGGTCAGGTGCTCCAGCAGAATTCGTTCCACTTCGTCCAGCTGCGGCGCCGGCAGTTTTTCGCCGGTGCGCAGGTAATGCTCGATCTCGCGAAAGATCCATGGCCGCCCCTGGGCAGCCCGGCCAATCAGCAGACCGTCGGCCCCGGTGGCATCCAGCACCGCCCGGGCCTTTTCTGGCGAAGTGATATCGCCATTGGCAAAAACCGGGATCGACACCGCCTGCTTGATCGCCGCGATGGTGTCGTATTCGGCTTCACCGGTGTAGAGGTCGGCGCGTGTGCGTCCATGTACCGCCAGTGCCTGGATCCCGGCCTGCTCGGCGATCCTCGCCACAGTCAGGCCGTTCTTGTTGGCCCTGTCCCAGCCGGTACGGATCTTCAGCGTGACCGGCACGTCCACGGCGGCAACCACCGCGTGGAGGATTTCGCTGACCAGGGCTTCATCTTTCAATAAAGCAGAGCCTGCGGCCTTGTTGCAGACTTTTTTTGCCGGGCAGCCCATGTTGATGTCGATGATCTGTGCGCCGGCCTCGACATTGGCCCGGGCCGCTGCTGCGAGCATCTGCGCGTCACCACCGGCGATCTGTACCGAGCGTGGCTCGGGATCACCTTCGTGAATCATGCGCAGGCGCGACTTGCGGCTGTTCCACAGGCTCATGTCGCTGCTGACCATCTCCGACACCACCAGGCCTGCACCCATTCGCCGGCACAACTGACGAAAGGGCTGGTCCGTGACCCCGGCCATCGGCGCGAGGATCAGGGCGTTCTGCAGTGTGTATGGGCCGATGCGTACCGCCGACATAGGAGTTCCCTGTTGTGGGGCCGGATCATTAGAGTTCGAAAAAGGGTTGGCATGATACCCGCTCTCGGTGACCGGATAAAGATGGATTTGGATAAAATCTGAACAGTTGGCTTTAAGCCTCAAGCTGCAAGCTTCAAGCCGCAAGTAAAAACGGATCAGCGTATGGGGCTGCTTTTCCTTGTGGCTTGAAGCTTGCAGCTTGCCGCTCGCCTGTTATTCCGGGGACCGGAATGACAGGCTGTAGTTGACTGCCTTGGGGCCCGGGTCGAGGATGTCCAGGGCGATGTGGATCGGCGTCTGGCTGGGCATTTCGCCCTTGCCGGCCAACTCGCCGCTGAGGTACTCGGTGGGCTTGAAGCGGCGGCTGGCGATCAACTGGCCATTGAGGTCGGCAAAGCGCAGTTCCAGCAGCGGGAACGGCTGGGAGAAGGGCGCACGGTTGTAGATGATCGCGTCGACGATCAATGCACCGTTGAAGTCCGGGTGGCTGCGCACCACCAGGTTGCTGCTCTTGATCCGGGCAATGTCGACCCGCGACGGCACCTGGCAACCGACGGTCGGGCAGATCGTCTGGAACCATGGACGGTAACGGTCCTGGCGGGCCAGTTCGTCGAACTGGTACCAGATGTACTGGCCGGCCAGCGCCGCGGCAGCCAGCAGGATCAGCAAGATCCACAGCAGGCGCTTGCCCCAGTTGACCTTGGGTTTCTGCCAGCCGAGCTGAATCGGGTCGTCGACCAGGTCGAGCAGCGGCTCCTTGCGGGCAGCGCGGCGGCCGCTCGGGCCCAGGCCTGGTTCGCGGCGTTCGACCAGCTCAGGCTCGGGGCTGTCCAGGTCGTCGTCAGGCTCCCGGGCCGACAAACGTTCGCCGGGCAGTTCGTCATCATCGGCATGCAGCGGCTGCGCGGGTGGTGCCGGGGCATCGAGATCGTCGTCGAGTACATCCAGCGACAGCGAAGGCTCGGTGCGCTCGCCCGGTGCCGGCGCGAGGTCCAGGGCTTCCTGTTCGATCAGCGGTGGCTGTGGCTCGTCGAGCTCGGCAATGAGTTGTTCGCGCTCGGAGGCCGGGCTGCTGAACAGGCTGTCGGGCCAGTGCTGGTCGTCCTGCTCGGGGCTGTCGCGGTGCGCGCTGAGGCTGTCTTCGCGCGGGGCGGCGGCCTTGAACTCGGTCGTCGGCTGGATTTCGCGCTGTTCCAGGCGCGCCAGTTCCTGATCCAGATCGAGCTGGTCGAGGTCCAGTTCTGCGGCGCTCCACTCGTGCTGACTGGGCGCTTGCGCGGGCTCCACCACAGGCTCGACCGGCGCCGGCTGCGCAGGCGGGTTCTGCGCCGCGCTTTGTTCCAGCAGTTGCCGGGCGGCGTTGAACACTTGCAGGCAGGCGCCGCAACGCACCACACCGCGGGCCACGCTCAGCTGATTGTGGCTGACGCGAAAGCTGGTCTGGCAATGCGGGCACTGGGTGACGAAACTGTCGGTCATGCGGCGGTCCGGGTTATGCAGAAGGTTATTCTAGGCGCACTTAGCGGCGGCGACCACTGATGCGTACCCAGCCATCGCGTACGGCGATCGGGTCGAGGTCGAAGTCCTTGGCGTAGGCCGCGGCGACTTCATCACCCTGTTCGGCGAGAATCCCCGACAGCGCCAGCAGGCCACCCGGACGTACCAGCCCGGACAGTTGCGGGGCCAGCGATACCAGCGGGCCGGCCAGAATGTTGGCAACCAGCACGTCGGCCTGCATGGCCGGCATGTGCTCGGGCAGGTACAGGGCGAATTTCTCGTCGGCGATGCCGTTGCGCCCGGCGTTGTCGCGCGAGGCTTCCAGGGCCTGCACGTCGATGTCGGTACCGACCGCTTCGCGGGCGCCCAGCAGCAACGCGGCAATGGCGAGGATGCCTGAACCGCAACCGAAATCGAGCACCTGAGTGCCGTTCAGGTCCTGGCCGTCGAGCCATTCCAGGCACAAGGCGGTGGTTGGGTGGGTGCCGGTGCCGAAGGCCAGGCCCGGATCAAGCAGCAGGTTGACCGCCTCGGGCTCGGGCGCCGCATGCCAGCTTGGCACGATCCACAGGCGCTGGCCGAAACGCATCGGCTGGAAGTTGTCCATCCAGCTGCGTTCCCAGTCCTGGTCCTCGATGACTTCGGCCTGGTGCTCCGGCAGTTCGGCGCCGGTCAGCAACTGCAGGTGGGCGAACACCGCGCTGGCGTCGGTATCGGCTTCGAACAGTGCCAGCAGATGGGTATGCGACCACAGCGGGGTGGTGTTGAGGTCCGGTTCGAAGATCGGCTGATCTTCGGCATCCATGAAGGTGACCGAAACGGCGCCTACTTCGAGCAGGGCATCTTCATAGGTTTCGGCTTGTTCCGGGCTGATGGCCAGACGTACTTGCAGCCAAGGCATGGCGGGCACCTTTGGAAAAATCTACAGGGGCAGCCCGAGGCTGCGAGAAGCCCGCCAGTTTACTTGAGTACGAGGGGTTTGTGGGAACCCTGTGGGAGCCCCAAAAAAAGACCCCGGTCACGGGACCGGGGTCTTTTTTACATCACTGCCGAATCACTCCTGGTTAGCCAGTTTGTGTTCCAGATAGTGAATGTTGACGCCGCCTTTGCAGAAACCTTCATCACGCACCAGGTCGCGGTGCAGCGGGATGTTGGTCTTGATGCCGTCGACGACGATCTCGTCCAGGGCATTGCGCATGCGCGCCATGGCTTCGTCGCGGTCCTTGCCGTAGGTGATCAGCTTGCCGATCAGCGAGTCGTAGTTCGGGGGAACCGCGTAACCGCTGTACAGGTGCGAATCGACGCGAACGCCGTTGCCACCCGGGGCGTGGAAATGCTTGACCGTGCCTGGGCTCGGGATGAACTTCTTCGGGTCTTCGGCGTTGATCCGGCACTCCAGGGAGTGACCACGAATCACCACGTCATCCTGGGTGAACGACAGCTTGTTGCCAGCGGCGATGCTGAGCATCTCCTTGACGATGTCGATACCGGTGACCATCTCCGAAACCGGGTGCTCCACCTGAACACGGGTGTTCATTTCGATGAAGTAGAAACTGCCGTTTTCGTAGAGGAACTCGAAGGTGCCAGCGCCACGGTAGCCGATCTCGATGCAGGCATCGACACAGCGCTTGAAGACTTCCTGGCGGGCTTTCTCGTCGATACCTGGGGCCGGTGCTTCTTCCAGTACCTTCTGGTGGCGGCGCTGCAACGAGCAGTCGCGGTCACCCAGGTGCACGGCATTGCCCTGGCCGTCGGACAGGACCTGGACTTCCACGTGACGTGGGTTGGTCAGGAACTTCTCGAGGTAGACCATCGGGTTGCCGAACGCGGCGCCGGCTTCGGTGCGGGTCAGCTTGGCCGAGGCGATCAGGTCCTCTTCCTTGTGCACCACGCGCATGCCGCGACCACCACCGCCACCGGCGGCCTTGATGATCACCGGGTAGCCGACTTCACGGCCAATGCGCAGGGCTTCTTCTTCGTCTTCCGGCAGCGGGCCGTCGGAACCCGGTACGGTCGGAACGCCGGTTTTGATCATCGCGTCCTTGGCCGATACCTTGTCGCCCATCAGGCGAATGGTGTCGGCTTTCGGGCCGATGAAGGCAAAGCCGGAGTTCTCGACCTGCTCGGCGAAGTCGGCGTTTTCCGCGAGGAAACCGTAGCCTGGGTGAATGGCGGTAGCGCCGGTCACTTCGGCCGCGGCGATGATCGCCGGGATGTGCAGGTAGGACTGGCTGGCCGAAGCCGGACCGATGCAGACCGACTCGTCTGCCAGGCCCAGGTGCATCAGTTCGCGGTCAGCCGTGGAGTGTACGGCGACGGTCTTGATGCCCAGCTCTTTGCAGGCACGCAGGATCCGCAGGGCAATTTCCCCGCGGTTGGCAATCAGGACTTTTTCCAGCTTCGCAGACATCGTTGGCTCTCCGCGGTTCAAACGATGGTGAACAGCGGCTGGTCGAACTCAACCGGCTGACCGTCTTCTACCAGGATGGACTCGATCACACCGCTGGTTTCAGCTTCGATGTGGTTCATCATCTTCATGGCTTCGACGATGCACAGGGTGTCGCCTTTCTTCACGGTCTGGCCGACTTCAACGAAGGCTGGCGAGGCAGGCGAGGCTTTGCGGTAGAAGGTACCGACCATTGGCGAACGGGCAACGGTGCCGTTCAGTTTTGGTGCGGCGGCTTCGGCTGGAGCGGCGGCAGCGGCCGGGGCGGCGGCTGGTGCGGCAACAGGAGCGGCGACTGGAGCCGGAGCGTAGTACTGCTGGGCTGGAGTCTTGCTGTGGCGGCTGATCCGTACGGATTCTTCGCCTTCCTTGATCTCCAGCTCGTCGATGCCAGACTCTTCCAGCAGTTCGATCAGTTTCTTGACTTTACGGATATCCATTAATCATCAACTCCCAAGGTTCGGTCAGGGGCGTAAATATAAAAACGTGTTAGCAAACGTTTCTTGTGAGCCCCGGCCTTACAGGCCAGGTTCTCGTCATCAGGGCTTTGCGTTAGCAGCCAGGTGTTCCAGGGCAGACTCCAGGGCCAGGCGGTAGCCAGTGGCGCCCAGGCCGCAAATCACTCCTACGGCGACATCAGAGAAGTAGGAGTGATGGCGAAAAGGTTCGCGTTTGTGCACGTTGGACAGATGCACTTCGATGAATGGGATGCTCACCGCCAGCAACGCGTCACGTAATGCGACACTTGTATGTGTGAAAGCCGCCGGATTGATCAGAATGAAGTCCACGCCTTCGCTGCGCGCCGCGTGGATACGGTCGATCAATTCGTACTCGGCATTGCTTTGTAGGTACTGCAGGTGATGGCCGGCGGCGCGGGCGCGCTGCTCCAGGTCCTGGTTGATCTGGGCCAGGGTCACGGCGCCATAGACGCCCGGTTCGCGGGTGCCGAGCAGGTTCAGGTTGGGGCCGTGGAGCACCAGTAGCGTTGCCATCTGTGGTTCCTTTTTATCGTTAGGAAACTTTGCGCGGCGACTATGCCGTAAACCGGCGGACACTGTCCAGTTGCCGGCAATAGCCAGCACGATGACCGATATTCACGCTAAATATGTGACTAATTTATTAGTTTCGGTCATCGAAGCCGGCTTTTTAGCGGCCAGAGGAAGTTATAGACCCAGATCGGCGCGAATGCGCGTCAGATGCTCGGCGAATTCGCCGGCGTTTATCTCGCCAACTAGCCGATCGGCGCTGATTTCGCTGCCGTTCGCGGCAAAGAACAGCAGCGCAGGCGGGCCGAACAGTTGGTAGCGGTCGAGCAGGGCACGCTGCTCGGCATTGCTCTCGGTAATATCGAAGCGCAACAGCTTGTAATCCTTGAGCTGCGGCTGCACCGCCGGAGCATTGAGTACTTCGTGCTCGATCACTTTGCAGCTGATGCACCAGTCGGCATACCAGTCCAGCAGCACCGGCTGGCCGGCGGCCTTGGCTGCGGCCAGCGCGCTGTCCAGCGCCGCCGGGGTGGTGATGGTCTGCCAGTCGCTGGCGCTGCTGGCCTGGGAGGTTGCGCCGGTGCTGGCAATCCCAGCCTGAGGCAGCGGACGCAGCGGGTCGGTCTGCCCGCTCAAGGCACCGTACCAGCAGGCCAGGGCGTAGAACAGCAGAGCCAGGCCAAGCAGTTGTGCCAGGCGCTGGCGGGTGGTTTTCACGGTGAACTCCAGGGTGCCGAGGAACACCGCGGTACCGGCGGCCAGCAGGCCGACCAGCAACAGCGTAACC
Organism: Pseudomonas sp. JV241A; assembly: GCF_900275665.1. Classification (NCBI taxonomy): domain Bacteria; kingdom Pseudomonadati; phylum Pseudomonadota; class Gammaproteobacteria; order Pseudomonadales; family Pseudomonadaceae; genus Pseudomonas; species Pseudomonas sp. JV241A. Next base: position 66,530 of record NZ_OPYO01000033.1, on the reverse strand, counting down.
TGCCCCGGCAGCACGCGGCTGAGCAGGCCGATGGCCAGGCCCAGCAACAGTACGCCGATAGCGTTTTTCACCGTCACCAGCCACGGTCCGCTTTTTGGCAGCCAGGCAGCGCCGCCAGTGGCGATCAGCAGCAGCGGCGCACCCATGCCCAGGCCCAGGGCGAACAGTTTCAGCGCGCCGCCCAACGCGTCGCCACTGGCGCTGATATACAGCAGCGCGCCGGCCAGTGGCGCCGACACGCACGGCGATACCAGCAGGCTGGAGAACACCCCGAGGATCGCCGCACCGATCAGCGAACCGCCCTTGGTCTGGCCCACCAGGCGCTCCAGGCGGCTGCTGATGGCATGGGGCAGCTTGAGCTCGAACAGGCCGAACATGGCCAGGGCGAACAGCACGAAGAACAGCGAAAACGGCACCAGCACCCAGGCCGACTGCAGGCGCGCCTGCAGGTTGAGGCCGGCGCCGAACAGGCCCATCAGCGCGCCCAGCAGGGCGAAGCAGGCGGCCATTGGCAGTACATAGGCCAGCGACAGGGCAAACCCGCGCACGCCGCCGACCTGGCCGCGCAACACCACGCCGGAGAGGATCGGCAGCATCGGCAACACGCACGGCGTGAAGGTCAGGCCGACGCCGGCGAGGAAGAACAGCAGCAGGCTTTTCCAGTCCCAACCGGCTTTGTCGGCGGCGTCAGCGGCTGGCGTCGCACTGCCGGCGGCGCCATCGATGCTCAGTCGTGCGGTTTCCGGCGGGTAGCACAGGCCCTTGTCGGCGCAGCCCTGGTAGCCCACCAGCAGGGTGAAGGGGCGTTGTTCGTTGGCCGGGCGGGGGATCTCGATGTCGAGGATGCCGTGGTAGACCTCGACATCGCCGAAGAACTCGTCGTGCTTGGCTTCACCGGGCGGAATCTGCGCGGTACCCAGGGCGATGTCGGCAGGTTCGCTGCGGAACTGGAAACGGTGGCGGTACAGGTAGTAGCCGTCGGCGGCGACGAAGCGCAGCTTCAGGGTTTGTCCTTCATCCTGCACCAGGCTCAGCTTGAAGGCTTCGTGCACCGGCAGAAAATCGGCGCTGTTGTTCAGCGACGCTGCGCCCAGGGTGGCGCTGGGGCGATTGTCGAGCAGGCCAGCGCCGACGGCGGGCAAGGCCAGGAGCAGAAACAGGAGGCAAAGCAGGCGGCGCATGGCGGTCTCGCAGGACAAAAGTGCCTGCATGATAACGGACTGAGCCGCTACGTGCAGTTGCGCGGCGCCTGCATCGCTGGCAAGGCCAGCTCCCACAGGTTCGGAGTACACACATCCCCTGTGGGAGCCGGCCTTGCCGGCGCTGGTGGCGTCACCGTCTCGGATCAGAGTCGAAACGCCCGCACCGCCGTATTCAGCTCACCCCCCAGCCTGAGCAACTGCTCACCCTGCTCACGGCCTTCACCAATACGCTGCAAGTTGTCTTCACCCAACCCATGAATCCGCTCGCTGTGATCGCGAATTTCGCTCACCGCGCCGCTTTGCTGGGCGGTGACATCGGCAATCCTTACCGCCGTGGCAGAGATGGTCTGGATCGCCGCGACAATTTCATCCAGCGCGCCATCCGCGGCCTGGGCCTGATCGGCGGTGATTTGCGCATGTTCGAGCTGGGCGCGCATGCCTTCAACCGATTCACGAGCAGCCTGCTGCAAGCGACCGATCAACGTCTGGATCTCACCGGTAGCGCCGGTAGTGCGTTGCGCCAGGGAGCGCACCTCTTCGGCGACCACGGCGAACCCACGACCCATTTCTCCGGCCCGCGCCGCCTCGATCGCGGCATTCAGGGCCAGCAGGTTGGTCTGTTCGGCAATCGAGCGGATCACCGTCAGCACGCCGCCGATGGTTGCCGACTCTTCGGCCAACTGTTCGATACTCTGCGCGTTGCCCTGCACCTCGTCGACCAGCGCCCGCAGCCCGGTCAGGCTCTGGCCGATCACTGCCTGGCCTTGCTCGACCGCCCGCCCGGCATCGTGGCTGGCGTCGGCAGCCTGACTGGCATCGCCGGCCACCTGGAGGATGGTCGCCTCCAGCTCGCCCAGGGCATCGCGGATCTGCGCGGTATCGCCGGCCTGGCGTTCGGCGCCATCGTGCAGGGCGCTGCTCATGCCGGCCAGGGCATGGCTGCTGCCGGCGACCTGCTCGGCGTTGTGGCGGATGGTGCCGACCAGCTCGACCAGATAAACACGCAGGCGGTTGAGCGAGTCCTGGATGTCATGCATTTCACGGTTGCTCCTGCCCAGGGCAATGGCCTGGCTGAAGTCGCCCTCAGCCCAGGACGACAGCGCCGGCGCCAGGTTGGTCAGCACCCGTGCCAGGCGTCGTTGCAGGGTGTCGATGAGCAGGGCGATCAGCAGAATCAGGCCGATCATCAGGCCCTGGATCACCCGCACTTCGCCCTGAATGGCGGCATGCTGACTGCGCACACTGGGTTCAAGCTCGGCGATGGCCTGCTGTACGGCGGCGATGCGCTCGAAGGTGCTGCTCGCCAGTGCGCTACGCTGCTGGATCTGCTCGCGGGTACGCTGCAGTTCGCCCGGGTAGCGCTTGATCAGGCTGTTGAGCTCGCGCTTGAGCGCCACACCGTTGTCTTCGGCCTCGGTGCTGGCCTGGGTTTCCAGGCCCATCAGGGCGGCAAAGTCATCGGCGCTCGAGGCGTTGGCGGCGGTCACGCCCAGCAGCGGCAACTGATCGAGCAGTTGGGCCTGGGCGGCAATCTGCTGCAGTTCGCGCTCGACTTCGTCGGCCAGTTCGCTACGGCCGCTGCTGACCAGTTTGTCGCGGGCCAGGGACAGCCGCGACAGATGCAGGGAGGCATTGAACAGCGCCGGGGCGTAGCGCCCGGCGTCGGCACGGGTGCTGCTCTGGGCATAGTTGGCCAGTTGTTCGAGGCTGGCGCCCAGTTCGCGTTCGGCCTGGAGCAGCAGGGCCTGGGGATCGCCGGCCAGCTTGCCGGCGCCAAGCAGTTCGTTGGCGGTGAAGCGCTGCAGGTTGTCCAGGCTCGGGCGCAGGCGCGCCGAAAGGTCTGCCGGCAATTTTTCGAGTTCGCCCTGCAAGGCTGCGGTGGCCTGCAGCGCCGTGGCATGGCGCAGGGCGTCGCCGCTGCTCAGGTAGTCCTGGATATTGCGTGCCGCCTGGTTCTGGAATTGCTGCGACAGCGACAGGTAGCGCTCCATCAATAGATAGGGGCGCTCCAGGGCACGCTGCGACCACCACAGGGTCGCGCCCAGGGCGATGCACACGGTAACCAGCAACAGGGTATTGAAATTGGTGAGCAGCTTCAGGCGCATGTCCGGTGTCTACCAACGGCCGAATGGTAAGCGCCTGAAGTTATTGCGTTTTTATGACCAGGTTATGACGAAGCGGGCAGGTCGGTGAAAAAAACTGGCACATTGCCTTTATGCTTCAACCCGCTGTACGCAGTTGCGCCCGGCACCCTTGGCCCGGTACAGCGCCTCGTCGGCGGCGGTAGCCATGCTCAGGGCATCCAGGCCTTCGCTCAACTGCACAATCCCCGCGCTGAAGGTGCAGGACAGGTCGCGGGGTTGGGCCGGGTAGTGGATCTCGGCAAAGCGCCGACGGATTTCATCGAGCACCTTGTGCGCCGAGCCCAGGTCGGTGTTGGGCATGACGATGGCGAATTCTTCACCGCCATAACGGCCGATGAAGTCGGTCTTGCGCAGGCGCTGTTTAAGAAACAGCGCCAGGCTCTTGATTACCCGGTCGCCCATGGGGTGGCCGTGGCTGTCGTTGACCTTCTTGAAGTGGTCGATATCGAGCATGGCGAAGCTCAGCGGCTGTTCTTCGCGGCGCGCGCGAAAGCTGCAGTCTTCGAGCAGTTGCAGGATGTGGGTGTGGTTGTACAGCCCGGTGAGGCTGTCGCGAACCATGCGCGCCTTGAGATTGCGCGCACGGGCAGCGCGGTTGCGCACGGTGGTGATCAGGTGCCGCGAGCGGATCGGCTTGGTCAAAAAGTCATCGCCGCCTTCGCTCATGGCGTCGAGCTGTTTATCCAGGTCGTCCTCGGCCGACAGGTAGATGATCGGCACGCTGACATATCGGTCGTTGTGGCGGATCACCTTGGCCAGCTCCGTGCCGGTGCAGGCGGGCATGTACATGTCGAGGATGATCAGGTCGGGCTGGAAGTCGGCAAGCTCGGCCATGGTCTGGATCGGGTCGATCAGGGTGCGGGTGACGATCCCGGCGCTGTTGAGCAGGCGCTCGGTGTGCAGGGCCTGGGCCCGCGAGTCGTCGATGATCAGCACTTTGAAAGGCTCGTACTGGGTGACGCTGGTCAGCAGCTCGACTTTCTCCAGCAGGCTCGAGGCCTCCAGGGTGCCGGTGAGAAATTCCTGGCCGCCGGCGCGCACGGCGGCCAGGCGGGTCGGGGTATCGGTTTCGTGCAGGCTGAAAAACAGCAACGGCACCCGCTGTTCCAGGCCCTGCTGGGCCTGGGCGGCCAGTTGCAGGCCGACACCGGGGCCGGTGAAGTCGACGTCCATGACGATCGCCGAGGGCAGTCGCTCGCTCATGGTCGCCTGGAAGGCGGCGGCGCTGTACAAGGCCTGTACACCCAAGCCGAAGAATTCCAGCTGCTGGGCCAGGCGTTCGGCGCGGTCGTGGTCCTGGAGCATGATGTACACCGGCTTGCGCAGCGGCGGCAGCGGTACTTGCTCAAGCTGGTCGCCCTGGCGCAGGCCGGTGCGCGACAGGCGCTGCATCAGCCGGTTGAGTTCGCTGATCAGTTGGCTGCTCAGGCGCGCGCTGTTGGCCTCGACCGCCTCCAGGGCATGACCGATGGCTTCGGCCAGCTGGCTATGCTCGGGCTGCTCGAAGCGCTCGGCATAGCGTTGCAGGCGCAGGTTGGCTTCGCACAGCTCACCCAGGTCGCCAGTGGACCACTCGCTGCGCTGCAGGCGCTGCCAGATCTCTAGGATTTGCCGGGCCTGATGGATGACCCGCTGGGCAAAGTGTTGCTTGAGGCGCTCACGACTGGGGTCTTCTGGCTCGGTCATGTCCTGACTACTTATAAGGGTGAGGCTGAGGTCGAGTGATGGCTCTATGCTAGCACCACTTTCCCGGCAATCGAGTGCCTTGTATCAATTAACTGTACAAGTCCGTTTATTCATTTGCTGACCCAATAGTCGCTTATGCGAAGCGCCGTGCTTGATTTATAGTGCAGCGATACTTGCCGACCCCGGCAGGTGGCGCGCGGCACAAAATGCCCATCGCGCTGGCACGAAGCCCGGGGGTTGCGGTCGAACCCCTTGAACCGACGTGACTGAAAGGACAACGCCATGCTGGACTGGAAAAACCGTACAGGCAAAGCCGAGGCGCGTGAGCGGGTCGAACCGCGCACTGCCGCTACCCGCAGTTATTTCGGCGGGTTGCTGTTCAGCCGTGCCCTGGGCTCGCTGATCGGCCTGTACCTGCTGGTGTGCGTGGGCCTGGGCTGGTACTGGAGCGCCGAGCCCGACCTGTTCCCGGTGCAGCAGAACGCCCAGGCGGCTGCAGAAAAGACCGGCAAGCAGATGGTTGTCGGCTACACCACCATCGAAACCCTCAAGACCGTGGCCGGTACCCTGCTCAACAAGCCCGGTGGCTACATTTCCAACGACCGCTTCCCGCCAGGCCTGTGGATGGACAACATGCCCAGCTGGGAATACGGCGTGCTGGTCCAGGTGCGTGACCTGAGCCGCGCCCTGCGCAAGGACTTCGCCCGCTCGCAGTCGCAGTCCACCGAAGACGCCGACCTGGCCAAGGCCGAGCCGCGCTTCAACTTCGATAACAAGAGCTGGATCCTGCCGTCGAGCGAATCCGAGTTCCAGGAAGGCATCAACTCGCTGACCCGCTACCAGAACCGCCTGTCCTCGCCGGATCAGCAGGGCGCACTGTTCTACACCCGCGCCGACAACCTCAACAACTGGCTGGGTGACGTCGCCACTCGCCTGGGTTCGCTGTCGCAGCGGCTGTCGGCCAGCGTCGGCCGGGTCAAGCTCAACAGCACCCTGAAGACCGAATCGGTGCTGCCGGGCCAGGTGCCGCAGCTTGACGAAGAAGTGGTCGAGACCCCGTGGCTGCAGATCGACAACGTGTTCTACGAAGCCCGCGGCCAGGCCTGGGCGCTGTCGCACCTGCTGCGCGCCATCGAGGTCGACTTCGCCGATGTGCTGGCGAAGAAGAACGCCACGGTCAGCGTGCGCCAGATCATCCGTGAGCTGGAAGCCTCGCAGGAACCGCTGTGGAGCCCGATGGTGCTGAACGGTAGTGGCTTCGGCATGTGGGCCAACCACTCGCTGGTAATGGCTAACTACATCTCGCGGGCCAACGCTGCGGTAATCGACCTGCGTCAACTGCTGACCCAGGGCTGATCCGGTGTCGATCTCCAAGCAGGAGGCGGCGCACCGCGCTGCCTCCGACCTCGAGCTGATTGCCTGGGTGGACGAAGACGACCGCGTGCTCGGCGCCTTGCCTCGGGCTGAGTTGCGCGAGCGCGGGCTGATCGGGCGCGGCACCTACATCCTGCTGTTCAATTCCGTTGGTGAGCTGTGCGTGCACCGGCGCACCGAGAGCAAGGCAATCTACCCGGGTTACTGGGATGTCGCCGCCGGTGGCATGGTCCAGGCCGATGAAAGCTTTGCCGAGTCGGCGGCCCGCGAACTGGAAGAAGAGCTCGGGGTGGGTGGGGTCGAACTCACCGCCCACGAGTGCTTTTTCTTCGACCAGCCCGGCAACCGGCTCTGGTGTGCAGTGTTTTCGGCCGTCTGGGACGGGCCTTTGCGCCTGCAACCGGAGGAGGTCAGCGAGGCGCGCTTCATCCCCGTCGATCAGGCCCTGGCCGACAGCCGGCAACAGCCATATTGCCCCGATTCACTGGCCGCTTTGCAGCGCTACATCGACCGTCAAGCCTGACGTCGCGAATCACATGCAAAATGGCGCAGTTTTGTACTTAGCATTCGCGACATTTATCGTTACACTGCGCGGCCTTTTAAGGCTGCCGCACGCTTCATGCGGCAGTTGCGCTGCCCCTGCCAGAGTGGGGCTTCGCGGTCGGTACCCCGCCAGGGGCGTCGACCAGTTTTTATCCTCACCGTAGAGGATCAAAAGTGGCCAAGAAAGCCGCATCATTCGCCGCCCTGGGTGGCCTGGTGTTCTCCACTGATGCAGGCCGGCATTGCCCGGACTGCAGCAAACCCATAGATGCCTGCATCTGCAAACAGACGCTCATCCCCGAAGGCGATGGCATTGCTCGCGTGCGCCGCGAAAGCAAGGGCCGTGGCGGCAAGACGGTGACGACCATCAGCGGCGTGCCGCTGCCCCTGGAACAGCTAAAGGATCTGGCCAGCACGCTCAAGCGCCGCTGCGGAACCGGCGGCGCGTTGAAAGACGGGGTCATCGAAATCCAGGGCGATCATGTCGAGCTGTTACTGGCCGAGCTGATCAAACAGGGCTTCAAAGCGAAAAAGTCCGGCGGCTGAAGACTGCATCGCGATTTTTTGCAATTCGCTTTCTAAACTCGTTCCCGTAGGAAGGGTCTATCCCTGAACACGGATAATCGTCACTTTCAGGTTTTACACTGCGCCCGCCCCATGCCGGCCAGTGTTTTTCGACTTTCTATATAGGGGACTTCAATGTCCGTACGACGCACACGCAAAGACGATGGCAGCCAATGGACAGTTGCGGACAGCCGCAGTGTTTACGGCATTCGCCATTGGGGGGCCGGTTACTTCGCAATCAACGAGGCCGGGCGCGTCGAAGTCCGCCCGAACGGGCCAGAGAGTGCGCCGATCGACCTGTTCGAACAGGTCGACGAGCTGCGCAAGAGCGGCCTGTCGCTGCCATTGCTGGTACGTTTCCCGGACATCCTCCAGGACCGCGTGCGCCAGCTGACCGGCGCTTTTGACGCCAATATCGCGCGCCTGGAATACCAGAGCCAGTACACCGCGCTGTACCCGATCAAGGTCAACCAGCAAGAAGCGGTGGTGGAAAACATCATCGCCACCCAGAACGTCTCCATTGGCCTTGAAGCCGGCTCCAAGCCCGAGCTGCTGGCCGTGCTGGCGCTGGCGCCGAAAGGCGGCACCATCGTCTGCAACGGTTACAAGGACCGCGAGTTCATCCGCCTGGCATTGATGGGCCAGAAGCTGGGCCACAACGTCTTCATCGTCATCGAGAAAGAGTCGGAAGTGGCCCTGGTGATCGAAGAAGCCGCCGAGCTCAAGGTCAAGCCGCAGGTCGGCCTGCGCGTGCGCCTGTCGTCGCTGGCCTCGAGCAAGTGGGCCGATACCGGTGGCGAGAAGTCCAAGTTCGGTCTTTCGGCGGCGCAACTGATTTCGGTGGTGCAGCGCTTCCGCGATGCCGGCCTGGACCAGGGTATCCGCTTGCTGCACTTCCACATGGGCTCGCAGATCGCCAACCTGGCCGACTACCAGCACGGTTTCAAGGAAGCCATCCGTTACTACGGCGAGCTGCGCGCGCTGAACCTGCCGGTCGATCACATCGACGTCGGCGGCGGCCTGGGCGTTGACTACGACGGTACCCACTCGCGCAACGCCAGCTCGATCAACTACGACATGGATGACTACGCCGGTGTCGTGGTCGGCATGCTCAAGGAGTTCTGCGATGCCCAGGGCCTGCCGCATCCGCACATCTTCTCGGAAAGCGGCCGCTCGCTGACCGCACACCATGCCATGTTGGTGGTGCAGGTGACCGATGTCGAGAAGCACAACGACGAAGTGCCGCTGATCGAGAACAAGGAAAATCTGCCCGAGACCGTACAGTGGCTGGCCGACCTGCTGGGCCCGACCGATATCGAGATGGTCACCGAGACCTACTGGCGCGCCACTCACTACATGAGCGATGTCGCCGCCCAGTACGCCGACGGCAAGATCACCCTGGCCGAAAAAGCCCTGGCCGAGCAGTGCTACTTTGCCGTTTGCCGGCGCCTGCACAACTCGCTCAAGGCCCGTCAGCGTTCGCACCGCCAGGTGCTGGACGAGCTCAACGACAAGCTGGCCGACAAGTACATCTGCAACTTCTCGGTGTTCCAGAGCCTGCCGGACACCTGGGCGATCGGCCAGGTGCTGCCAATCCTGCCGCTGCATCGCCTGGATGAAGAGCCGCTGCGCCGCGCCGTGCTGCAGGACCTGACCTGCGACTCGGATGGCAAGATCAACCAGTACGTCGACGAGCAGAGCATCGAGACCAGCCTGCCGGTGCACGCGATCAACGAGGGTGAAGACTACCTGCTGGGTATCTTCCTGGTGGGTGCCTACCAGGAGATCCTGGGGGACATGCACAACCTGTTCGGTGATACCGACTCGGTGAACATCTACCAGAACCCGAACGGCAGCGTGTACCACGCCGGTATCGAGACCCACGACACCATCGAAGACATGTTGCGTTATGTGCACCTGTCGCCGGAGGAGTTGATGACTCATTACCGCGACAAGTGCGCCAGCGCCAAGATCACTGCCCGTGAGAAGACCCAGTTCCTCGACGCGCTGCGTCTGGGGCTGACCCGCTCGTCGTACCTGTCGAGCTGATCAGTGGTGCGGGTCGCGTGCAGTCGCTGGCTGCGCGTCGACCCCATCGCCGGCAAGTCCGGCTTCCACAGGTGCAGTGCCGCACTCTTGTGGGAGCTGGCCTTGCCAGCGATGGGCTGCGCAGCAGACCCAGAAACTACCGCACAAACCACCCATCCCGCCGCTGCAGCCGCCAGCCCATCACCCCCAGCGTCACCCCGCGCAAGGCCATGAACAGCAGAAACCCCAACCACAAGCCGTGGTTGCCCAGGTCGCGGGCGACATAGGCGACCGGCAGGGCGATGAGTACGCTGAGCAGCATGCCGTTGCGCATCTCCCGCGCCCGCGTGGCGCCGATGAACAAGCCATCAAGCAGATAGCTCCACACCGCAATCAACGGCAGCAGTGCCAGGTACGGCAGGTACTGGTAGGCGGTTTCGCGTACGTTGGCGATGTCGGTCTGCATGTTGATGAACAGATGCCCGCCCAACAGAAACAATACGGCAAAGCCGGAACTGGCCAGCAACGACCAGCCGCAGGCAACGGTGAGCGAGCGCCTTAATGCCTGGCGATCGCCGGCACCGATGGCGTGCCCGCACAGCGCCTCGACCGCATGGGCCAGACCATCGAGGGCATAGGCGGTGAGCAGCAGGCCATTGAGCAGCAGGGCGTTGGCCGCCACTGTCGCTTCACCCAGCCGCGTGCCTTGTACGGTGATCAGGAAGAACACCGCCTGCAGCGCCAGGCTGCGGATGAAGATGTCGCGGTTGACGCTGAGCAGCGGCCGCCAGCTCTGCCAGCGCGCCAGCAGCGCCCAGGCGATCTGCCCAGGGTAGGCGCGCAGGGCCGGCCGGGTCAGGGCCAGGCCGAGCAGGGCGGCGCTCCATTCGGCAATCACCGAGGCGCGGGCCGAACCGATCACGCCCCAGTCCAGGCCGAGCACGAACCACAGATTGAGGGCGATGTTGAGCAGGTTGGTAGTCAACAGGATCGCCAGCGGCGCCTTGGCGTTCTGGGTGCCGAGGAACCAGCCGACCAGGGCGAAGCTGGCCAGCGCCGCCGGCAGCCCGAGCAGGCGAGTCTGGAAGAAGTCGTGGGTCGATTGCTCCAGCGCCGCCGTCGGTTGCATCAATTGCAGGGCCAGGTGGCTGAACGGCAGGGCCAGCAAGCCCAGCAACAGGGAAAAAAGCAGCGCCAGCAGCAGGCCTTGCAGCAACACCTGGCGTAATGCCGCACCGTCGGCACGGCCCGCAGCCTGGGCGGCGAAACCGGTCGAACCCATGCGCAGAAAGCCCATGACCCAGGCCAGGAAGGTGTACAGGCTGGCGCCCACCGCCACCGCACCCAGTTGATGGGCATGGGGAAGGTGGCCGATTACGGCGCTGTCGACCAGGGCCACCAATGGTACGGAAATATTCGAAAGTATCATCGGCGCGGCCAGCGCCCAGACCTTGATATGGGTCGGGCGGTCGCGCCAGTCGGTCAGCAAACGGGACATGGAGGCTCCTGGCAAGCCGGCATTGTAGCCGCTGTGCTAGTAAATCGTGCGAAGGCCGTCTCACATCCGCTCGCCGTATCACCGTTGCTGCGCGGTTGATATATAGTGCACGCCTAAGATTCCGCTGCCCGAGAGTTACTACTCCCATGCTCAACAAAGGATTGTTGCTGGCCTGCGCGCTGGCCTTGCTCAGTGCCTGCGATTCGTCTGCCCCGGATAAACCGGCTTCGGCGCCGGCCACACCGCCAGCGCAGACGCAGGATCAACCCGCGGCGCCAGCCCCGGCCCCGGCAGCTGTCCCCGCAGCGCAGCCGGAAGCGGAAAAAACCGCTCCGGCCAAGGAAGATGCCTCAACCCTGGCCAAGCGTTATGCCGGCCGCGAGCTGAGCGTGGTGGATGTCTCGGAAGTGCAGGTCGATGGTGCCAGCGCGCTGTCCCTGACCTTTTCGATTCCCCTGGATGACCAGCAGAACTTCGCCGACAAGGTGCACCTGGTCGATACCGTCAAAGGCAAGGTCGACGGTGCCTGGGAGCTCTCCGCGAACAAGATGGAGTTGCGCCTGCGCCACCTGGAGCCGCAGCGCAAGCTGGTGCTGACCATCGACGCCGGCCTGCTCGCGGTCAACGGCAAGCGCCTGCCCGGCGAGTCGATCAGCCGCCTGGAAACCCGCGACATGCAATCGACCATCGGCTTCGCCAGCCGTGGCTCGCTGCTGCCGACCCGCCTGGCCGAAGGCCTGCCGGTGATCGCCTTGAACGTCAACAAGGTCGATGTCGAGTTCTTCCGCATCAAGTCGGACAAACTGTCGCCGTTCCTGGCCACCTGGGGCCGCAACAGCAGCTTGTACTACTACACGTCCAAAGAAATCCTGGACATGACCGATCTGGTCTACAGCGGCCGCTTCGACCTCAACCCGGCGAAGAACACCCGCGAGACCGTGCTGCTGCCGATTGCCGGGATCAAGCCGCTGCAAGAGCCAGGCGTGTACATGGCGGTGATGCGCGCCTCCGGTACCTACGACTACACACAACCGGCAACGCTGTTCACCCTCAGTGACATCGGCGTCTCGGCGCACCGTTACCAGAACCGCCTGGACGTCTTCACCCAGGGCCTGGAAGGCGGCAAGGCGCTAAGCGGCGTCGAACTGGAACTGCTCGACGGCGAAGGCCGCGTGCTGGCCCAGGCCAAGACCGACAGCGACGGCCACGCCCAGTTGCCGACGCCACCCAAGGCCGAAACCCTGCTGGCCCACCAGGGCGTGCACACCACCATGCTGCGCCTGAACAGCGCAGCCCTGGACCTGGCCGAATTCGACATCACCGGCCCCCAGGCCAACCCGCTGCAGTTCTTCGTGTTCGGCCCGCGCGACCTGTATCGCCCGGGTGAAACCGTGTTGCTCAACGGCCTGTTGCGTGACCAGGACGGCCGTCCGCTCAAGCCGCAACCGGTGACGGTGGAAGTACGCCGCCCGGATGAACAGATCAGCCGCAAGTTCGTCTGGGAGGCCGATGCCAATGGCTTCTATCAGTACCAGCTGCAACTGGCCGACGAAGCGCCGACCGGGCGCTGGCAGTTGCTGTTCGACCTCGGCGGCAAGAAGCAGGTGTTCGAGTTCCTTGTCGAAGACTTCCTGCCCGAGCGCCTGGCCCTGGAACTGAAGGGCAGCGACAAACCGCTGAGCCCGGATCAAACCGCGCAGATCAAGGTCAATGGCCGTTACCTGTACGGCGCCCCGGCTTCGGGCAACCGCCTCAGCGGCCAGGCCTATGTGCGCCCGTTGCGTGAAGCGGTGCCGGCACTGCCGGGCTACCAGTTCGGTTCGATCACCGAGGAGGAACTGAGCCAGGACCTGGAGCTGGACGAAGTCACCCTGGACAGCGCCGGCAAAACCACCCTGAACATCGAAAGCAAATGGTCCGAGGCCCGTTCGCCGCTGCAACTGACCGTGCAGGCCAGCCTGCAGGAGTCCGGTGGCCGGCCGATCACCCGGCGCCTGGAACAACCGATCTGGCCGGCCGGGCGCCTGCCTGGCTTGCGCGGTCTGTTCGAGGGTGAAGAGGCCGACGAAGGCCCGGTGGAATTCGAAGTGCTGGTGGCCGACCCCCAAGGCAACAAGCTGGCGGTCAACAACCTCAAGGTGCGCCTGGTCCGCGAGCGCCGGGACTACTACTGGAACTACTCGCAAAGCGACGGCTGGAGCTACAACTACAACGAGAAATTCCTGATCCAGAACGAAGAGACGGTCAACGTCAAGGCCGGCTCCACCGCGCGGGTGAACTTCCTGGTCGACTGGGGCCCGTACCGTGTCGAGGTCGAAGACCCGCAGACCGGCCTGGTGTCGAGCGCGCGCTTCTGGGCCGGCTACCGCGCCCAGGACAACGCCGATGGCGGCGCCGTGCGTCCGGACCAGGTCAAGCTGGCCCTGGACAAACCGTCGTATAGCGATGGCGCCACTGCCAACATCACTGTCACTCCGCCTGCCGCAGGCACCGGCTACCTGATGGTCGAGTCCAGCGAAGGCCCGCTGTGGTGGGAAGAAATCGACGTGCCGGCCGAAGGCAAGAGTTTTGCCGTCAAACTCGATCCGAAGTGGGCGCGCCACGACCTGTATGTCAGTGCCCTGGTGATCCGCCCGGGCGAGCGCAAGGTCAACGCCACACCGAAACGCGCCGTGGGTGTACTGCACCTGCCGCTCGATCGCCACGAGCGCAAGCTGGCGGTGACCCTCACTGCCCCGGAAAAAATGCGCCCCAAGCAGCCGCTGACCGTCAAGGTGCAAGCGCGCAACGCCGACGGCAGCGTGCCCAAGCAGGTGCATGTACTGCTGGCAGCGGTGGACGTGGGTATCCTCAACATCACCGAGTTCGAAACGCCTGACCCGTTCACCGGCATGTTCGGCCGCAAGGCCTATGGTGCTGACCAACTGGATATCTACGGCCAGTTGATCGAAGCCGGGCAGGGCCGTCTGGCCAGCCTGGCCTTCGGTGGTGATGCGGCCATGGCCAAGGGCGGCAAGCGCCCGAACACCACGGTGACCATCGTTGCCAAGCAAAGCGCCCCGGTGACCCTCAATGACAAGGGCGAGGGTGAAGCGACGGTCGATATCCCCGACTTCAACGGTGAGCTGCGGCTGATGGCCCAGGCTTGGACCGACGAGCGCTACGGCATGGCCGAAGGCAAGACCGTGGTCGCCGCGCCGTTGATTGCCGAGCTCTCGGCGCCGCGCTTCCTCGCCGGTGGCGACCGCACGACCCTGGCCCTGGACCTTTCCAACCTGTCGGGCAAGGCGCAGAACCTGACCGTGCGCCTGAGCACCGAAGGCCAGTTGAACCTGCTCGGCGCCGCCGAACAGACCCTGAGCCTCACCGAAGGCAAGCGCGTCACCCTGCTGGTGCCGGTGCAGGCCAGCGGTGGCCTGGGCCAGGGCAAGGTCAAGGTCGAGGTGCAGGGCCTGCAACTGCCGGGCGAGTCGGCCACAGCCTTCAGCCGCGACTGGACCCTGGGCATTCGCCCGGCCTACCCGGCGATGCTGCAGCACTATCGTGTTGCCCTCAAAGACCAACCCTGGACCCTGCCGGAAGCTGACCTGGCGCTGTTCGAACCGTCGGGCCTGGAAGCCTCACTGGCACTGTCGAGCCGCCCGCCGCTGAACCTGGCCGAGCAGATCCGCGCCCTCGAAGCCTACCCGTACGGCTGCCTGGAACAGACCACCAGTGGCCTGTATCCGTCGCTGTACGCCGATGCCGCGACGCTCAAGCGCCTGGGTATCAAGGGTGAGCCGGCCGACGTGCGCAAGCGCAAGATCGAGATGGGCGTCGAGCACCTGCTGGGCATGCAGCGCTACAACGGCAGCTTTGGCCTGTGGAGCTCTGATGACCAGGAAGAATTCTGGCTGACCGCCTACGTCACCGACTTCCTCCTGCGTGCCCGCGAGCAGGGTTACGCGGTACCGCCCGAGGCCCTGAAAAAGGCCAGCGAGCGACTGCTGCGTTACCTGCAGGAGCGCAACCTGATCGAGGTCAACTACAGCCAGAACGCCGAGCACAGCCGCTTCGCCGTGCAGTCTTATGCGGCCCTGGTGCTGGCGCGTACCCAGCAAGCGCCGCTGGGTGCCCTGCGCAGCCTGTTCGAGCGGCGCAGCGATGCGCGTTCCGGCCTGCCGTTGGTGCAGTTGGCCATCGCCCTCGACAAGATGGGCGACAAGCCGCGTGCGCAACAGGCACTGCAGGCCGGCCTGGCCGTCACCCGCAACGAGAACACCTGGCTGGGCGACTACGGCAGCCCAGTGCGTGACCAGGCGCTGATCCTGTCGCTGCTCACTGAGAACAACCTGGCCAGCGACAAGCTCGATGCACGGCTGTTCGAGCTCTCCGACCAGATGGCGGGTAACCGCTGGCTGTCGACCCAGGAGCGCAACGCACTGTTCCTTGCCGGTCGTGGCCTGCTGCGCAAGCCTGAAGGCAACTGGTCGGCACGCCTGGACAGCGCCGGTGAGGTGCGCGAATTCAACAACGAGCAATCGGGGATGAAACTCGAAGGCGCGCTGCTGGCCTCACCGCTGACTATCCAGAATGAAGGCAGCGAGACGCTGTTCCAGCAACTGACCCTGTCCGGTTATCCGCGCCAGGCCCCGGTTGCCCGCGGCAGTGGCATGACCATCCGCCGCGAGTTCCTTGGCATGAATGGCCAGGCCCTGGATATCAAAGCGCTCAAGAGCGGTGACCTGGTGCTGGTGCACCTGGCGGTAACCGCCAACACCCAGGTGCCGGACGCCCTGGTGGTCGACCTGCTGCCGGCGGGCCTGGAGCTGGAAAACCAGAACCTGGCGCAAAGCGCGGCAAGCCTCGAGAACGCCAGCAGTGCGGTGAAGGAATGGCGCGAGTCGATGCAGAACGCCGCTGTCGTGCATCAGGAGTTTCGTGATGACCGCTACGTGGCGGCGCTGAACATCGACCAATACGCCACCACCCACCTGCTGTACCTGGCCCGTGCGGTGACCCCGGGGACCTACAAGGTACCGCCACCGCAGGTCGAGTCGATGTACCGGCCGAACTACAACGCGGTGGGCGAGTCGCCTGCCGAGCTGGTGGTCAAGGGCCGCCTGTAGGAGCGGGCTTGACCCACGATAGGGCCACACTGGCCCTATCGTGGGACAGGTCGACTCCCCGCACCGCCGCTCCTGCTGCTCAGTGAATGATCCAGCTCAGCACCCACAAACCCAGCACCAGCCAGATGATGCCGAGTATGATCGAAGCGCGCATGAAGGCGCGGATCGCCGAGTACAGCAGCATCAGGCCGATGATCAGGGCGAGGATGCTGACCAGCGAAGTGTCCATGCCCAGGGTGCGTGACAGGCCCTCGATGAAATTGCCGCCGGCGTTGGCCAGCAGGTTGAACAACCCGCTCAGGCCGTCGACGATAAAACGGATCACCGCCCCCAGCGCCTGGCCGAGCCACTCGAAAAAACCTTCTACATGCATAGTTGCTTCCTGATGATCAATTCGGCGAATGCGCCGTTGCCAAGCCTTTGGCCATGCCTTGGCCGGGTCGGTTCCCTGCGTAGCTGTTACGCCAGGAGAGCCTGATGCACATCTTAGCGCGCCTGCGTGGCGCAATCAGAAAACCACTGGGCTTGCTGCTCGCCATCCCGTTGCTGCTGATTGGCCTGTTATGGCTCGCCGACCGCATCTGGCCGTTACCGATGCCGGCGGATGACCTCGCCCGTGTGGTGTTGGCCGAAGACGGCACGCCGCTGTGGCGCTTTGCCGATGCCGATGGTGTGTGGCGCTACCCGGTCAGTGCCGAGCAGGTTTCGCCCTATTACCTGGAGGCGTTGCTGACCTACGAGGACCGTTGGTTCTACCATCACCCCGGGGTCAACCCGCTGGCGCTGACGCGCGCGGCCTGGCAGAACCTGCGCGGTGGCCGGGTGTTGTCCGGTGGCAGCACCTTGTCGATGCAGGTGGCGCGTCTGCTCGATCCGCATTCGCGTACGCTGCCCGGCAAGTTGCGCCAGTTATGGCGTACCGCGCAACTGGAGTGGCACCTGTCGAAAGCGCAGATCCTCGAGATTTACCTCAACCGCGCGCCGTTCGGTGGCACCTTGCAGGGCGTCGCCGCGGCCAGTTGGGCGTATCTTGGCAAGTCGCCGATGCACCTGACACCTTCGGAAGCAGCGTTGCTTGCGGTGTTGCCCCAGGCTCCCAGCCGCCTGCGTCCGGATCGTCACCCTGAACGCGCCCAGGCGGCGCGCGACAAGGTACTGCAGCGCCTGGCCGAATATCAGGTATGGCCGCAGCAGCGGGTTGCCGAGGCCGCCGAGGAACCGCTGTTGCTGGCACCGCGTCAGGAGCCGGCGCTGGCGCCGCTGTTGGCGCGTCGCCTGAATCGCCCGCACAGCCCGCCGTTGATTCGCACCACCCTCGATGCCTCCTTGCAACGGCGCCTGGAAGACCTGCTGCTGGGTTGGCGCGCCCGGCTGCCGGAACGTACCTCGGCGGCGATTCTGGTGGTCGAGGCGCAGAACATGGCGGTGCGCGCTTACCTGGGGTCGGTTGATCTCAACGACGAGCGCCGCTTTGGCCATGTCGACATGATCAGCGCCCTGCGTTCACCTGGTTCGACCCTCAAGCCGTTCCTCTACGGCATGGCCATGGACGACGGTCTGATCCATTCCGAATCCTTGCTTCAGGATGTCCCGCGACGTTACGGCGACTATCGGCCGGGCAACTTTTCCATGGGTTTCAGCGGGCCGGTGGCGGCCAGTTCCGCCCTGGCCCTGTCATTGAACCTGCCTGCGGTGCAACTGCTTGAGGCCTACGGGCCGAAACGCTTTGCCGCGCAGATGCGCAGTGGTGGTGTGCCGTTGATCCTGCCGCCGCTGGCCGAGCCGAACCTGTCGCTGATTCTTGGCGGTGCCGGTAGCCGCCTGGAGGATCTGGTCGGCGGTTATGCGGCGTTTTCCCGTGATGGCCTGAGCGCGCCGATCCGCTTGCAACCGGATGATCCCTTGCTTGAGCGGCGTCTGCTCTCGCCGGGCAGTGCCTGGATCATCCGCCGTATTCTCAGCGGCCAGGCACGCCCGGATCGCGACCCTCATGCCGAACTGGTGCAGCGGCCGCAACTGGCCTGGAAGACCGGCACCAGCTATGGCTTTCGTGATGCCTGGTCGATCGGCGTGGGGCCGCGCTACCTGATTGGCATCTGGATCGGCCGCCCCGATGGCACGCCGGTGCCGGGGCAGTTCGGCCTGGCCTCGGCGGCGCCGTTGATGCTGCAGGTGCATGACGTGCTGAGTAACCGCGACAGCCAGCGCGGCATCACCACATCGGTGGCGGCGGTGCCAGCCAACGTGGGGGTGGCGGCGATCTGCTGGCCGCTGGGGCAACCCATGGCCCGCCAGGACCCCAACTGCCGCCGCCAGCGCTTCGCCTGGACCCTGGATGGCACCACGCCGCCGACCCTGCTGGCCCAGGACCAACCCTTGAGCGTCGGCTTGCGCGAGACCGTCTGGGTCAACGCCCAGGGCTTGCGCGTCGATGCCACGTGCGCCGGCGCCCAGGCGCGGGAAATCGCCCTGTGGCCGTCGCCACTGGAACCCTGGCTGCCGCGGGTTGAACGCCGCGAGGCGCGCTTGCCCAAGGTCGATCCGCAGTGCCCACCGCAGGTGCCGCCCAGTGCGCCGCCGTTGTCCATCGTCGGTGTGCGTCAGGGCGATCAGTTGCGCCGTCCGGCCACCAGCAGCGAGCCGTTGCGATTCAAGGTCTCGGCCCTTGGCGGTAACGGTCGGCACTGGTGGTTCCTCAACGGCGCGCCGCTGGGCGAAACCAACGGTCAGGAAAACCTCACGGCGAGCTTCGATCAGGCCGGGCGCTTCGAGTTGAGCGCCCTGGATGAAAGCGGTGAAACCGCCCGGGTCGAGTTCCAGGTCAACGAGTGACAGCGCGGATTAGACGATGCCGGGGCCAGCACCTACGCTTGGATTGACGAGGCCGCCGCCCTGGCGGCCTTGTACTGTTCGGGATCATGGAGTGTCCGATGCGTGCGTTGGCTGTCGCGATTGTTGGGTTGTCCTGGACGAGCGTGGCCAGTAGCGAACCCCTGCCGCGCTTTCTCGACAGCCACGAAATCGAACGAAACCTGCCCGCCCCAAACTTGCCGGCCGATGCCTATCGGCCGAGTAACCCGGGGGTTCTGCTGCCCATCCCGGTCACCCAGGCCCAGCCGTTGCTGCGCGGCAGTCGGATCATCTTGCGCAAGGTGCGTTTCGAAGGCGGCAGCATCTATCCGTTGAGTGATCTGCGCGATAACTATCAGGGCCTGATCAACCGTGAAGTCAGCCTGGGCGAACTGATCGACGCCACCCAGCGGCTGACCCAGCGCTACCAGCAGGACGGCTACCTGCTGTCCCATGCTTATCTGCCCGCGCAGGACTTCGCCGATGGTCGGGTGCGGGTGGTCCTGGTCGAAGGCTACATCGACGATTTCGAGCTGCACGGCGACGTTGGCCCGGCGGCGGCCTATGTGGAAAAACTGGTGGGCAGGCTCAAAGCCGAGCGGCCGCTGACCCGCGCGACCTTCGAGCGCTATGTCGCCCTGATGAGTCGCCTGCCGGGCTTCAGCGTACAGGCGCGGTTGTCGCCGGCAGATGCCGGCAGTGGCACCAGCCAGCTGATCGTCGAGGCCACGCGTCGGCCTTTGAGCGGCACCCTGACCGTCACCGATGGCACCCGTGATGATCCCCAGGCGTTACTCGCCGTGAGCAGCAACGCGCAGACGGCGCTCGCTGAACAGTTCAGTTTCACGACCCTGGCGCCGCGTGGGGAGGATCACGAAAGCTATTTCCGCCTGGATTATTCCCAATACCTGGACGATCAGGGCAGCCAGCTGCACCTGTCGGCGTCGCGTTACGAAAGCGACCCCAGTGCCCAGGTGCTGCTCGGCGATGGCACCCAGCTCAAGGCCCATCGCGAGAATGACCGTTTCTCGGCCGGCCTGAGCCAGGTGCTACTGGCCGCGCCCGGTGAATCGCTCAACGTTGCTGCGCGCTTTTACATGGTCAATGACGATGTCGTGTATCGCGCGGTCGGTGCGCCCCTGCGGCTCAGCAATCGCACCGACGTGCGCGCCCTGGGGTTTGAAGGTGAGTGGCGCAAGGCCGATGCCGGCCAGCTGCGGATTGTCAGTGGCGGTGCCTATCAGGGCCTCGATTACCTGGGGGCGAAAACCAACAGCGACTTTGACCTGGATTTCCTCCGCTTGCGCCTGTCCGGGTTGCAGAGCGACCGCTTGTTCGGCAACTGGCAGGGGGTGGCGTCGGCGGCCTTGTACTGGAGTGGTGACAGCCTGCCCGACAGCGAGCGGGTGGTGTTCGGCGGGCAGAGCTTCGCCCGTGGTTACCCCGCCGACCAGGCCTTGGGCGACAAAGGCTGGGGCCTGGCGTATGAGGTGAACTACAGCTTCAACGGGGATGGTCGCTGGGTGAGGCTGCTGCAACCTTACGGCGTGCTGGATACCGCGCGCACCTGGTTCAATGAAGTGGACCTGCGCGATGCGCACCTGTCATCAGTGGCAGTGGGGCTGCGCATCGGTGATGGGCGTTTCTACAACATGGCGCTGGAACTGGCCAAGCCGCTGTCGGACGTCGCCCTCGACAGCTTTGACCGGGAACCGCGGGTGAGTTTGAGTTTCAGTTTTCAGCTGTAGGCCGTTCCTACTTTGTGGGAGCGGGTTTGACCCGCGATGCTTCTACTGCACCAGTTGCATCCGCGGCTTGGGGAACAGGTTGTCCAGGGTTTCCAGCAGGCGGGTGTGGTAGATCGGCTTGCGGAACAGGTCCAGCACCTGCAGGCGCAACAGGTCGCTGACGTCGTCCATGTCGGCATGCCCGGAGGTGACGATCACCGGCAGGTGCTGGCGCGCGGTGTGTTCGCGCAAGCGCTTGATCAGTGATATGCCGCTTTCCTCGGGCATGCGCAGGTCGGTGATGACCAGGGCCACGTCCGGGTGGCGGGTGAGCTGTTGCAGGGCGAGTTTGACCGAGGTAGCCGTGTGACAGCAAAACCCCTCACCCTCCAGCAATTCGGCAAGCTCCAGCAAGGCGTCCTCTTCGTCATCCACCAGGAGCAACTGTTGACGGGGGGAAGAGGTAGGCATAAGGCAGTCCTGTGATGGAGGCGTTGTTCAGTACGTTAGCGTGAACCCATGAATCCATTCGTCAATTGCTACCACCGCTGCTCGAAGCTGGTGGGGCTTTTAGCGCATTTTCAACCTTGGTCATGACTCCAGTGACATTGGTGGAAATAGGCGTAATGAACGCCGTCAACGCTACCGCGACCATTGCCGCGATAATCGCGTACTCAATGCCGGAGGCGCCATCCTTGCGGTAGAAGAATTCTTTGCAGCTTTTGAGGACACGGGAAAGAGGCATGGCATTTCTCCTTGCGCCGCAGGCGCAGGTGGCAGGGGTATTGGATGATTCCCCTTTGCCATCACAGCATCGTCAACGGGTCATACTTCGGCAAATGTAAGAAGGGATTAATACTAAAGTTATAACCAGATGTCGGCGCCAATAAGCTGTTGTTTTATGGTGCTGCCGGTTTTGCGACGGAAAAAAATCTGACGGGTAATGGCATTTTGTCCTAGCTACGCTACCGTCAAATAGCGAAATAGTTGTTTCCGACTGCAGTGCTGTGGGCCATTTCACATAAAGGGCCGAAAGAACGCTGAGGGGAAGGAGGACCGGCATGAGCAGTCGCATTACCATCATCCTCGCAGGCTTTTTTCTGCTCGGCGCGTTGCTGGCCGGTTACTGGGGCCTGGCCCTTAGCCGCTCACCCAGTGAACCGCTTGCCGCACCTGTACCGGCGCCCGTTGAGCAAGTGGCACAAGACGCCGCTGACGAACTGCGCAAGCCGGTGGTGGTGTTGCGTCGCGATGTTGCCGCGTATGTGCCGCTGACGGCAGACGACCTGGTGGTAGAACGCTTGCAGGTGGCGCCGCCCGGCAGTTTCCAGACCCCTGAGCAAGTGCTCGGGCGCAGCAGTTGGCGCGCGTTGAGTGCTGGAACCTGGCTGGAGCAGGGCAGCTTTGACGCCGGTGGTCCGCTGGCACGGATGATCCACCCCCATGAGCGCGCGCTGGCGGTAGCTGTGGATGAGGTGGTGGGTGTCGCCGGGCAGTTGAGTCCGGGCGACTATGTCGATGTCTTGCTGTTTCTGCGCGAAGAGACCCGCAACCCGCAAGCGTCGGCTCAGGTGATACTGCCTGCACTGCGTCTGCTCAGTGTCGGCGAACAGTTGGGCCTGACCAATGACGGCAAGCCCGCGCAGCCGCCAGTGAATGAAAAGAGCCAGCCGCAGCAACCGTCACATGTTGCGCGCACGGTAGTGCTTGCCGTTCCCGAGGCACTGGCCAGCCGCTTGTTGCTTGCCGCCCAGGCCGGCAGTTTGCGCCTGGCCGTACGCAGCGCCGAAGAGAAGCGCCTGGCCCGCTACTGGGCGGACCCCAAAGCCAGCGGCAAGGAAGTCGATAGCGCCAATCGCAAACTCTATCGCTTCAGTCAGCTTGCCCAGGCACCAGCCGCCCAGCCGGTGGCCAGCGTCGCGCCGTCGCGCGGCATAGAAATCATCCGCGGAAATCAAGCCAGACAGCCCACTCCCTGACCAAGCAAGGATGCCCTTCAATGAGCAGTCGTTCCGAGCGGGTAATCAAGCAGATGCTCTGTGCCTTGCCGTGCACTGCGCCGCAGGTGCCAATGGCGCACGACCCGATCCGGGGCCGGTTGGTGTTCCTCGAAAACAGCGATTTCGAGCGTCGCAGCGGGTTATCCCTATGAGTGAAAACCTGAGCCAGACCTTCCTCGCCATTACCCGCAACGATGGCGACTTGCAGTGGTTGCAAGGTGCGCTGGCGCCCTTGGGGCAGGTGGTGGGCGCCGGCAGCGGCAGCCTTGACGAGTTGCTGGCGCTGGTCGATGTCACCTTTGCCAGTTTGGTGTTCGTGGGGCTGGATCGTGAGCAGGTGGTCAATCAGTGCGCACTGATCGAGGGGGTGCTGGAAGCCAAACCGATGCTGGCAATCGTCGCCCTGGGCGATGGCATGGACAACCAGTTGGTGCTCAATGCCATGCGTGCCGGGGCGCGGGACTTTGTCGCCTATGGCTCGCGCTCCAGTGAGGTCGCAGGGTTGGTGCGGCGCTTGAGCAAACGCCTGCCGCCAGTAACCAGCAACCCCAGCCTTGGGGGGCTGACGGTACTCTATGGCGCCCAGTGCACCGCAGATGGCGCCTTGCTGACCACCCATATGGCGCGGGTGGTGCAAACCAGCGGCCAGCAAACGTTGCTGCTGGACCTTGGCGTGCCTCGTGGTGACAGCCTGGCATTGCTCGGCCTGGAAGCCTCGTTTCATTTCGGCGATGCCCTGCGCCACCTGCGCCGGCTCGACAATACCCTGATCGACAGCGCCTTCACGCGTGAAAGCTCGGGCCTGCGCCTGCTGGCCTACGCCGAGACCGACGAACCGCTGGAGCGCACCAGCGCGGCGGAGCTGTACATGCTGCTCAGCGCCTTGCGCCAGCATTTCCAGCACATCGTCGTGAACCTGACCGGGCAGGCTGACAGCGAAGCCCTGCGCACCTTCGTCAGCCATTGCGACAAGCTGATCTGGTACACCGACCAGAACGTCCTCGATTGCCGGCGCAACCTGGAGGTACTGACCCAATGGCGCGAGAAGGGCATGAAGCTCGAACACGCCAGCCTGCTGGTCGACCGCTACCTGCGCGGCGTCGCGCCGGACTCCGAAGCCCTGGGCAAGCGCTATGGCTTGCCGGTTCTGCGGGTCTTGCCCTACAGCCCAGAGGTGCGCCTGAATGCCAAGAACCAGGGCCTGACCTTGTTCGAACTGGCGCCGCGCGAGCAGCTCACCCAACATTTGAAAGCGCTCGGTGAACGGCTGGCGCGCCGCTCCGAGGGCAACCCGGTGGTCAGCGCCAACTGGCTCAATCGGTTATGGGGGCATAAATGAGCGGTGACGAACTGTTCGGCGGCCCGCGGCACAATCTGGGGGCCGACCCGCAAGGGCTCAAGCGTGCCTTGCATCGTTACATCATCGACGCCATCGAGGACAGCGGGCGCAACCTGCTCGAAGGCTCGCGCCCGGCCCTGGCGCAATTCGTGGTGGAGCAGGTCGGCGACTATATCGCCCGATTGCACCTGGCCCTGTCGCGCTACGAGATGGAACGCCTGGCCGAGGAAATCGTCGACGAACTGACCGGCTTCGGTCCGCTTGAAGTGCTGTTGCGCGATGCCAGCGTCACCGAAATCCTGGTCAACGGCCCGCACCGGGTGTTCATCGAGCGGGCCGGCCTGTTGCAGCAGACGGATCTGCGCTTTATCGATGCCCACCATGTCGAGCGGGTCATGCAACGGATTCTCGCGCCCTTGGGCAGGCGCCTGGATGAATCGTCACCCATGGTCGATGCGCGCATGCCCGACGGCAGCCGGGTCAATGCGATCATTCCGCCGGTGGCGCTGGACGGCCCGTGCCTGTCGATCCGCAAGTTTCGCAAGGACATGCTCAAGAGCGCCGACCTGCTGGCCACCCGGACCATCGACCAGGGCATTCTCGACTTCATCCAGTTGGCGGTGGCACGGCGCTGCAACATCCTGGTCAGTGGCGGCACCGGCACCGGCAAGACCACCATGCTGAATATCCTCAGCCAGTTGATTACGCCCCGCGAGCGCCTGGTGACCATCGAAGACGTGGCCGAGCTGCAGCTCGATCACCCTCACGTGGTGCGTCTGGAAACCCGTCCGCCGAATGCCGAGGGGCATGGCGAGATCAAGGCCAGCGAGCTGATCCGCAACGCCTTGAGGATGCGCCCCGACCGCATTCTGCTCGGCGAGATCCGTGGCGTCGAAGTGCTCGATGTGCTCACCGCGATGAACACCGGTCACGACGGCTCAATGAGTACCGTACATGCCAACACCGCCCAGGACGCCTTGCTGCGTCTGGAAACCCTGGTCGGCCTGACCGGCCGCCAAGTGGCCGAGAAAACCCTGCGGCAGATGATCTGCGCCGCACTGGATGTGGTCATTCAATTGACCCGTCTGGCCGATGGCCGCCGCTGTGTCAGCGAGGTGTTGGAGGTAGTCGGGGTGCGCGATGATGTATACGTCACTAATACCCTGTTCCGTCTCGATCGGCACAACGGCGAGGGTTTCTTGCGGGAGGCGCCGAACCCTGCCGGCGACAAGCTGCGCCGCGACTATTCGGAACTGCAGCCGTGATTGCCGCAGTACTTGGCTTGATCTGCCTGGCCTTGCTGGGGGTATCGGTGCGCTTGTTCTACAGCGGCATGCGCAAGTCGGGTGAGGAGCGGATCCTGCAGCGTCTTGGCCAGGTTCAGGAGTCCTCGGCGCTGTCGCCCAGTCGCCGCGACTGGCTGGACCGCCTGTTGCAGCGTGCCGGTATCGAGCGGCGCAATGACCGGCTGCTGATATGGCTGGCGATCGGCCTGCTGACAGCGCTGCTGTGTGGCCGGATCCTGGGGTGGGCTGCAGGCGTCGGGCTGGTGCTGCTTGCGCCGTTGCTGATCTGGTTGTACCTGGGCTGGCGCTATCGTCGACGGGTGCAGCGGATGATCGAACAGTTGCCGGTGTTGCTCGATCACAGTGTGCGCAGCCTCAAGGCCGGGCGAACCTTGAACGATGCCGTGCTGGGGGCAATCGATGCATCGCGTGATCCTTTGCATGGCGCTCTGCAGCGGGTGCGGCGCAATGTGCAGATGGGCGTCAGCCTGGACGATGCCATGAGCGACCTGGCCGAACTGTATGAACAGGATGAGCTGCGCCTGTTCGCGTTGGGCCTGCGTATCAATCATCGCTACGGCGGCAACGCCAGCGAGCTGCTGGAGAACCTGATCAAGCTGATTCGCGAGCGCGAGCAGGGTAGCCGTCAACTGCGCGCCATGACCGGTGAAACCCGCATGACTGCGACTGTCCTGGGCCTGTTGCCGGTGGGTATGGCCGGCTATTTCCTGATCAGCAACCCCAACTATTTGCTGGCTATGTGGCAGGACGGCAACGGTCAGTTCCTGCTGCTCGGCGCGTTTATCCTGCAAGTGGTGGGCTGCCTGATGTTGTGGCGCATGTTACGGAGTATCTGAAATGGCCTGGTTGCTCTGTGCCCTGATGTTCTTCGCCGCATTTGTCTTGCTGGCAGGCCAGTTGCTGCACCAGCGTCGTCGCCAGCGCCTGGTTGCTCGGCGTCTGCAGGGCCAGCTTGGCAGTGAGAACCGCTTGGGCAACTGGCTGCAACAGATCGGTAGCAGCCGGCTGGGCCAGCGTTCGCTGAATCTGGATAGTGAGACCCGTCTGCTGCTTGACCGCATGGGCTGGCGGCGGAGTCGGCAACGGGCGCTGTTTGCCGCTTGCCAGGTTGGCGTGCCGTTCCTCGCCCTGGGGTTGGGCGTAGCGCTGCAGGAGAGTCTGTACCGCGATAGCCAGTTACCGTGGCTGGTGGTGCCGTTTTGCGCCATGGGCGTGGGCTATCTGCTGCCCAAACGCCTGCTGGCGCGGGCCGCTGTGCGTCGCCAGCAACAGGTCGCCGGCGAAGTTTCGACCTTCATACCCTTGCTGAGGATTCTCTTCGAGTCGGGCCTGGCGGTGGAGCAAACCTTGCGTGTCCTGAGTCAGGAGTCGCGACAACTGTTGCCAGTGTTGAGCGAGGAGTTGCGGGCGATTCTGCTGCGGGTCGACTCCGGTTTGGCCTTGGCTGCGGAGCTTGAGAAAACCGCGCAGTTGCTCAGCGTCGACGAGTTCAGCGACACCTGCGTGATTCTCCAGCAATTGCTGACCCAGGGCGGTGGCGCAATGAAGTCGCTGTTGGCGCTCAAGCAACTGCTCGATGACCGTCGGCTGACACGCATGCAGGAACGGATTTCGAAGATGTCCGGGAAGATGTCGATGGTGATGATGGTGTTTCTGTTTCCGGCCTTGCTGATCGTGTTGGCCGGTCCCGGCCTTAGCGCCTTGGGCAGGGCATTGGGTTCATGAGCGGGAGCAAGGCACGAAGGCAGCGACGACAACCTCCTGGCGCAGGTCAACCTGGCGAGCCGCCTGCGTCTGACACCGGCGCTGCACTCAGTGCGCCGTGACACGTTGATGAAGGGGCGAGGTGCTGGGAGACAGCGCCAGCGCCAGTTGGGTGCGGTTGTGCATGTGGGTCAGGCGCAGCACCTGGGACACGTAGAGCTTGACGGTATTTTCGGTGATGCCCAGCTCGCAGGCGATCTGGTAGTTGGTCTTGCCCTTGCTGACCAGCCGCGCCACATCCAGCTGGCGCGGTGACAGCTTGTTGAACAGGGTTGGCAGGTTGTCGGGTTCCACTTCGGGGTCGACGTCGGTGGCGCGGCGGTGGGCGCCGAGCCCGCGGGCCTTGTCCAGGTCCTGGTAGAGGTCGTCGATCGAGTCGGCCAAAAACTGCAGCTTCTGGTTCAGGTCACCCAGGTGCTGGTAGCTTCTGCGTCGTTCCAGCACGGCAGCCTCCTGGCGTTGCACGCCTTCGAGCAGCTCGCTGAGGTCGACCGGTTTCTGGTAGTAATCGGCAAAGCCTTCGCGCAGCGCCTTGATCACGTCCTGCTTGTTGGCGCGGCCGGTGAGCATGATCGCTTCGAACAGCCGCTGCGGCCCGGCAATGGCCTTGAGCGCACGCATCAGTTCCAGGCCATCGTAGTCGGGCATATGCAGATCACACACCACCAGCGCGATCTCCTGATCGGCACTGAACTGTTCGATGGCCTGGGTACTGGAGTGGCAGGGCACGCAATGGTATCCACTGCTCTGGAGAAATTCGCACAACTCTTCGACGATCAGTGGCAGGTCGTCCACCACCAGCACCTTTAATTCACTGACTGATTTGTTCACATGCAACTCCCTGCTGTTCGCCTCTATGTTCCCTCAACCAGGCTGAG
Organism: Pseudomonas sp. JV241A; assembly: GCF_900275665.1. Classification (NCBI taxonomy): domain Bacteria; kingdom Pseudomonadati; phylum Pseudomonadota; class Gammaproteobacteria; order Pseudomonadales; family Pseudomonadaceae; genus Pseudomonas; species Pseudomonas sp. JV241A. The sequence continues at coordinate 38,518 of NZ_OPYO01000033.1, read as the reverse complement.
CCTGGATCCATCCGGCACACACTAGAAAGTAGTCGCACTTTTGGGCTATGTACAAGGTGGGCGCATCCATTTGCACGCAGCATTCGACTAATGGATCCATACCGCAGCCAGTAAAAAACCGACCAGCAGGAACGGCGCGAAAGGCTGTTTTTTTGACGACTCTTCGCTCAGTTGCTTCAGGCGGTTCTTAACCTTCTGACTTAAAAGGGACCACAGCCAGCGACGGCCAAGCAGCCAGGCAACGACGGCTACACCGGCACCGATAAACGTGCCCAGCAGGTGCATGCGATCGGTGGCCAGGGCCAGGGCACCGAGCAATTTCACGTCGCCGGCGCCCAGGCGGCCGAGCATGTAGCCGGGGAGGGTCAGGAGCATGACGATGGCCAGCGCCCAGCCACCTTCACTGGCATCGGCGCCGATCCAGGTGTGTCCGGTAACGAACAGGTAGATCAGCGCACACGCCGCGGCGCCGAGGGTCAGGGTATTGGCGATCTGACGTTCGCGCAGATCTTGTTCAGAGCACAAGGCAAGCCACAGCAGCAGAACAATGCTTTGCATTGGCGAAAGGCCATCCCTTTGTGGTGAATGATTCTATGCTGTCTTTCAGGTGTCACTGTCAGGGTAGACGCGATCATGCAAGCAAGCCTGTGCAAGCGGCAAAAAGGTGCGGCAGCCCTCGAGTTCGTCGCGGTATTCGTGATCTTTTTCGCGGCCTTCTATGGGGTGGTCAGCTACGGCTTGCCAATGTTGATGTTGCAATCGTTCAACCAGGCCAGCAGCGAAGCGGTGCGCCGTTGCGTGGCGCTGGACCCCGCCAGCGCGACCCACAGCGCTGACGTCAACACGCTGGCCAAGCGCGTGCTCGGTGAGCAACTGGCGTGGATGCCGGCGTCGTTGAATTTCCAGGTGAACAGCGATGCCAGTGTCACGCTCACCTCCGGCAAGCTGCTGACAGTGAAGATCGATTACGCCAAAGCCAAGCTGACCTCGGTGTTGCCGGTGCTGGACCTGCCGGGGATCGGTGAAGTACCGCGCTTGCCCGCCAGCCTCAAGGCCGAAGCGAGCCTGCAGCTGTGAGTGGCGGGCATAGTCTGTTCGAGCGCTGGCGCGGGCGCGCCGCGCCAGCCGAGGAGCCAGTGCCGCAACCGGCCGATGTGCCTGCCGTGGGCCTGCAACTCTGGTTGGATGGTTCCGCCCGCGTGCTACGCCTGGCAGGCCCGCTGCGCTCGGTGCTGGCGTTGCCGACCCAGGCCGGCGTGCGTCTGCACGACTACGTGCAGCCCTACAGCCTGCTGGTGCTCGAAGGCGAGCCGCCAGACTGGCAGGGCCAACCACTGGAACTGGATTTCAAGGCGGCTGGCGGGCGTACCTTGCACACCCGCGGCTGGTTGCTGGCGCAAAGCGGTGGCTGGTTGCTGCAACTGTTCGACATCGGCGACTTGTTGCAGCACCGCCAGCAAGCCCTGGCTGCCGAGCGCCAGCAGCACCTGACCGCGCACCTGGCCTGCGCCTTGCGCGCCTGCAGTATCGAGCGCCTGCAGGTGGTGGCCGAAGAGCAGCTCAACTGGCTGGTACGGCACTGGCGGGCCAGGGGCGCGCGGGTGCTGGTGCAAACGGATCAGGGCTGGCAAACCTACGCTTGCAGTGGCGACGCGCTGCACTGGCCGCGTGATGAACAGCTTGCGCCTGTGCTGGATCGTCAACTGCCCGCCAGTATGATCAGCAGCGCCACTGAGCCTGGCCTGCAGGACTTGCTGCCGGGGCTGTCGACCTATCTGCTGGCCTATGCGCAAGGGCAGGTCAATCAGGCTTGGCTGATCTGTGTCGAGCCGCAAGAGGTCCTGCAAGCGCTGGATGCATTACTGGTTGCCGCTGCTTTTGTCGAGCCGCTACTCGGTCGTCTGGCTGCGCATCAACTGGATCAGCAAAGCGAGCGCCTGGACAGCCTGCAACTGCAACTGGGGGCTGGCTGGTGGCAGTGGCGTCTGGATGAGCCGCAGTTGCACCTGGACCCGGCGCTGGCCGAGAGCCTGGGCATTCCGCCAGCGCTGACGGTCAATCAATGGCTGAGCCGCGTGCACCCGGCAGACCGGGAAGCGACTCAGCTGGCCTTTGGCGACCTGCAACGCCAGGGCTGCGCCGTGCAACTGAACCTGCGCCTGCTCGACCACAACGCCCAGGCGCAGCCGCGCTGGTACCGGGTGTGCGGCCAGGTGCACGGCAGCGGCGGTAACCGGCGGGTGCAGGGCTTCATGCTCGACATCAGCGATATCAAGACGCAGCAGCTGCAGGCCAGCGCTGCCCAGGCGCGCCTGGAAAACCTGATCGCCAGTTCACCGGCGGTCATCTACGTCCAGCGTTACCACGAGGGGGCGTTGCTGTCGGAATTCTTCAGTGCCAGCCTGGAGCCGCTGCTCGGTTGGCAGCCCCGGGCGGACGAGCCTCTGCAACCTGGCCAGTGGTTGCATCCCGACGATCAGCCACTGTGGCTGGAGCGTACCCGCATTCTGTTACGCGAAGGCTCTAGTCGCAGTCGCTATCGCCTGCGTGACCATCAAGGGGGCTATCACTGGGTACTCGATGAAGCGCGTCTGCTGCGTGATGACCTGGGCCTGCCGGTCGAGGTGGTGGGCATCTGGCTGGATGTCAGCGAGGCGACCGCCGCTGCGGAAAAAGTGCGTCAGAGCGAGGAACGCTATCGGGTGCTGGTCGAGGACTCCCCGGCGATGATCTGTCGCTACCGGCCCGACCTGAGCCTGGTGTTCGGCAACCAGCCGCTGGCCGATTACCTGGAGTGTTCACCCGCGCAACTGGCTGGCTTGAACCTTGGCCAATGGCTGTCCGAGGCGCAGCGCCAGGCCTTTGTCGAGCGCCTGGCCGGGCTGACGCCAGAGCAACCGGTCAGCAACGCAGAGATTTGCCTGCAATTACCGGGGCGCGAGCATGCCTGGTGGGTGTGGTCCGATCGCGGGTTGTTCGACGAGCATGGCCAGTTACAGGAAATCCAGGCGGTGGGCCGCGACAACACACAAGTCAGGCGCACCCAGCAGCAACTGCTGCAAAGCGCGAAAATGGCCACCCTCGGTGAAATGGCCACCGGCCTTGCCCACGAGATCAACCAACCGCTCAACGTGATGCGCATGGCCGTGGTCAATGCGCTCAAGCGCCTGGAAAGCGGCGAGGTCCAGGTCGACTACCTGCAAGACAAGCTCAAACGCATCGATGCCCAGGTGCTGCGCGCCTCGAAGGTGGTCGACCATATGCGCGTGTTCGGTCGGCGCTCGGAAGTCGAACAGCAACTGTTCGCGCCCTGGCAGGCCGTTGAGGGGGCGTTGTCGTTGCTAGCTGACGGCTTGCGCGGCAAGGGTGTGGAACTGCGCGTGCAGCCTCCTGAGCACGACGCGCAGGTCACTGGCCATCAGGATCAGTTGGAGCAGGTGCTGATCAACCTGCTGGTCAACGCCCGCGATGCCCTGCTGGCCCGGCGGGAGCAGCAACGCGACGTGCAGCCGTGGATTGCCCTGGGTCTTGAGTGCGATGCGCGGCAGGTGCGGCTACTGGTCGAGGATAACGGCGGCGGCATCGAACCGCGTTTGCTCGAACGCATCTTCGAGCCGTTCTTCACCACCAAGCCGGTGGGGGTCGGCACTGGCCTTGGGCTGTCGGTGAGCTACGGCATCATTGACACCATGGGCGGCTGCCTGAGTGTCGAGAATGGTGAGCTGGGTGCGCGGTTCTGCATCGAGCTGCCACGGGCTCAGATCATCAGTTGAGCGCGACCGCTGTGGCAACTGAGGTTGGCACCAATCTCCACCTGGTTCAGGTCGATACCCAGGAGCATCAGCAGGTTGTTGATGATCGGGTCGAGCAGCGAACCGAGCAAAGTGCCAATCAAGCCTGAAACGGTGTTGAGCAACAGGCTGACCAGCGGGATCTGCGGCGTCAGCTCCAGGCCCTGCAGGGTACTGCGCACACTGGCAACGATATTCTTCGAGCTGAGCAGGTGGTTGGCCGAGTCTTGTTCGAGCTCAGGTGGCTTGAGGTAGGTGAAAGATTCGCCCTGGCTGAACAGCGGTGAGTTTGCGCCCAGGCCGATGTCGATTCCCAGCACCTTCAGCAGCACCAGCGGGCTGGCGTCGACCGGCTTGACCGATGAGAAGAAGTTGCTGCTGTTGATTGTGCCGATCAGCACTTTCACCGCTGCTGCCTCGTTGCGCACGGTCAGGCTCTTGCTGGCGGCCGAGCCGCAGTTATAGCCGGTGACATGGCTGCTGGCGCTGCCGACCGCCAAGCCCACGTCGAGGCTGGGGTTGGGCAATACCTGGATGATCCCCAGGTTGATGCCTCCGAGCAGCGGTCCCAGGTCGACCTTGATCAGGATGCGCGTCTGGGCGGTGCGAACATAGATCTGCTCGGGATCTTTTGGGTCTGCCGTGGCTTTGGCCGGATTGCCCAGGGCGGAAAACTGCGGCGGCTCGATGATTTTTACCCGGGTCGAGATATTGGCCAGGCCCAGCAGGTTGACCGGCAGGCTGACCTCGGCACCATGGGCGCTGTTGGCCAGTTGCACCATGCCCTGGACCAATTGCAGGGCTTGCAGATTTGCGTCCAGCCCGGCACTCGAGCCGCCATTCTGGATATCGAGCAAATCGCCCAGGACAATGCCCCCTGCATTCCCGGCCTGCACACCGAGCTGGTTCAGGCCGCTGACATCCACCAGCGGATTGTTCTGCGCCGCCACCGTGGCCATGACCTTCAGGGCTTCACCGACATTGAGGGTCTTGCCCAGCAGTTCGGTGTAGTTGCCTGCGCTGACCTGGGTCTTGATCGCCAGGGCATCGAGGTAGTTGAGCAGATTGACGTCGGCCTGCAACAAGCCCTGCCACTGGGCCAGGCTCAAATTGACCTGGCTGCCCAGCAATGTGCTCATCAGTGTATTGAGCAGCGCCGAACGTGACGAGTCGATGTTCAGCAAGGTACTGCGAATGTTCAGGCGGGCCAGCGGCGGACCGGGCTGGGCCGCGGTTGCCTGGGCGCTGAGGCGGGTGCTGGGGTCAAAGGTGGCGGAGGCCACCAGCGAGCGGATACCGGCGGCAATACTGGTCTCCAGGGTAATGCCGGCCGTCACCCGGACCGCATCGGCCTTGGTGGAATCGGCAGTGAACACGCGCAAGCTGCCGGCACCGGTCTGCAGGCTGCCACATTCCACCTGCAGGCTGTGATTGGCGCCTGGGGCATGGTCATTGCGGGTCGCTGCCCGCACTGCCAGCGTCTGTGCGCTGGGACCTGTCGGCAGGCAAGTGCCCTTGCCATTGACGGCCTCAAGTGCCGCCATGTCGGCTACCCGCTGCAATTTGCGCTGCTCCAGGAACAGCCTGCCGGTGTCAACCACCATCAGCACGAACACCAGGGCCATGCCCAGGGTCAGGGCAGCCAACAGCCCGATAGCGCCACGTTGCCGTGCTGGAAAGCGAGAAGACACGAGCACTCCTTTGCCGGCCCATGGCCGCGCGGGGCAGCAGTGCGAGAAGTGTAGTCAACATAATGGCCAGTCGCCTGCATGGCGACTGGCGGGTGAGGCTCAACGTGGCGGGTAGTTGCCCATCAGTTTGGCGACGGTGTTCTGGATCGCCGTGTTGCGTTCTTCCGGGCTTGGCGGGTAATTGTTCATGATCTGTTCGGCACTGCCGCGCCACACCAGCTTGCCATCGCGGGCATCGAACAGGTCGACCTGGATGGTTGCCACCTTGTAGTCGACGCTGCGGGTTTCGTTGTACATCGGCCCACCCCAGTAGCCGCCCCAGTAGCCACCCCAACCGCCGCCGTAGTTGGTGGTGATTTGTTGCTGACGGTTTTCGACGATCAGGTAGGCCTGGACCTTGAGGTCACCGCGGCTGTTGCCCGGGGCCGGGCGCAGGCCGCGCTGGTCGAGTTGGCCGGCCACCGCCTGGCGGATGCGTTGTTCGGTGAGGTCGCTCTTGATCCGCGGATCGTCCGGGCGGTACTGCAGCCCCGGCTCCTGCCAGACCCAGCTGCGGTAGGCGGCAAAGTCACGGCTGGCATCGAAGTCCTGGGTAACGTTGCCGCTCTGGCAGGCGCCGAGCAACAGCACTAACGAGAGTAAAGCGAGACGGCGCAACATGATGGTTCTCCGATTGCCTTTAACTGGGAGGATAGCTGGCCAGCGCCTTTTGCACCGACTCACGCAAGGCATCGGCGCGCTTGCCCTGGGAATCCTGGCTGGCGGTTTCGGCGCTGGCGCTCCATACCGGCTGGCCGTCGCGGGCGTCATACAGGTCAACGCGCACCACCATTACTTCGACCTCGTAGGTACGCACCAGCGGGACACTGCCGTAGACCCCGTAGCCGTTGTGGTAGCGGCCGTAACTGCCGTAGCCAGCGTAACCGCCATAAGGGTAGGCGTCATAGGGGTAGTAGTCTTCGCGAACCTGGCGCAGGCGCCGTTCCAGGCGCAGGTCGGCACTGACCAGCAAATCCCCGCCTTGTCCGTTGCGTGCCGGGCGCAGGCCGCGCTGGTCGAGGGCATTGCTTACGGCGTCGGCCAGCTGGGCGGGTTCTGCATAGGTGCTGCCAGCCGGCAACTGGCCGTCGCGCCAGGCCCAGCTGCGGTAGCGGGCATAGTCGCGCGGCGCGGCGGGGTAGGCACTGGCATCGAAGGTGTTGGCCGCGTGTGCCGGCGCCGGCGGCAATGGCCGGGAACTGGCGACGTAGGGGTTGCTGCCCTGGCAGGCGGCGAGGGCCAGGCACAGCAGGCCCAGGGTCAAACGGTACGGCATGTCACCCTCCCGGCGGGCGCGGTTCAGCGCGGTCGACAGATCCAGTGCAGGTAGCGGCCCAGCCCGGCGAAAGCCGGATGACGACGATGCGCCAACTCCATCTCCAGCAGGTCGAGCAGTTCGGCCTTGGCCTGGAAGTCGCGGGGCATGTAGTCGTGGAAAACCCGTACACCACTTTCACTTTCGACCTTCCACAAGTCTTCAAGTTGCGCCTTGAGCGTGCGTGGATCAAGTGGTTTTTGCGGGGTCAGGCTCTGCTTTTCACCGGCCAGTTCATTGCTGCGCAGTTTGCGGAAATGGCCCTTGAGCAGGTTGCGGTACACCAGCGCGTCGCGGTTGTAGAACGCCAGCGACAGCCAGCCATCGGCACGGGTCAGTTGATGCAGCACCGGCAGGATGGCCTCGGGTTCGGCCAACCATTCCAGCACCGCATGGCACAGTACCAGGTCATAGGGTTCAGTCAGCTGGCCGAGCAGGTCCTGCCAGGGGGCCTGAATGAAAGTGGCCTGTTGGCCGGCTTCGGCAAAGCGTTCGCGGGCACCGTCGAGCATCGGTGCGGCGGGTTCGGCCAGGGTAACCTGATGTCCGCGTTGCGCCAGCCACAGAGACATATGGCCCAGGCCCGCGCCGATATCCAGCACCCGCAGCGGGCGCTCGGGCAGGGCTTCGGCCAGGTCGGCCTGAAGCACCGCGAGGCGGATCGCACCCTTGGCACCCCCGTAGATTTTCTCGGCGAAACGGGTGGCCAGTTCATCGAAATGACGGTCGTTCATTTGGCAAAACGCCTTTCGCTGTCGGCCAGTTTGCTTTTGACTACCTGCTCCATGTCCAGGCCCAGCTCGCTGCACAGCAGCAACAGGTAAAGGACGATATCGCCGACTTCCTGCCCGGCGTGCTCAAGTTGCTCGGGCGGCAGCTGGCGCGACTGGTCTTCAGTCAGCCACTGGAAGATTTCCACCAGTTCGGCCATCTCGACGCTGGCGGCCATGGCCAGGTTCTTTGGGCTGTGAAAGCCGCGCCAGTCGTTGTTGTCGCGGATGCGGTGCAGGCGTTGGGTCAGTTCTTGCAGGTTCATCGGGGCTCTCCTCAAGCGGCATAGCTTCAGGCGGGCGCCGTCGCAACGCAAGGGGTGCTGTCAGCTCAATGGCCGCCAGGCCCCGCGCATGTGCACCAGCTCGCCATGGCCGTCGAGTTGCAACTGGCCCTCGGCCGCCGTCGGGCTGGCATTGAGGATCACCTCGCTGGGCAGGCGCACCGGTTTAAGGAAGTCCACCTCGATCTCATATCCACTGACCGGCAGATGCCCGCGCAAGGCTGCCAGGGCCATGGCCTTGCTCCACATGCCATGGGCAATGGCGGTGGGGAAACCGAACAGCCTGGCGCTGGCGGCGCTCAGGTGGATCGGGTTGTAGTCGCCGCAGACCTTGGCGTAGCGCCGGCCGATATCGCTGTCGGCATACCAGCGGGTCAGTTCGCTCAAGGGCAGGGCTTCAGGCGCTTCGACCGCGGCCGGTTCGCCGGCCGGTTTCAAACCCCGGCAGAGCATGCGGCTGGTCTCGGACCAGAGTAGGCCAAGGCTGTCTTCGGCTTCGGTGATCAGCTCGAAGGTGCCGCCTTTTTCGTGGGGCTGCAGGTTGTCCACATGCACGCTGAAACGCAGGCGACTGATGCCGCCCAGGGGCCGCACGACGCGAATGCTGTTGTGCAGGTGCACCAGCCCCAGCAACGGGAAGGGAAAGTCCTTGGCCGTCAGCAACTGCATTTGCAGGGCGAAGGCCATGACATGCGGGAAGGTGGGCGGCAGGCGCCCGTCGTCGCTGAAGTGACAAAGTTTGCGGTAGGCCTGCAACTGCTGCGGATCGACGTTCAGGTGGCAACGCAAGCCAGTGGCGGGCAGGCTGTCGCCGCTGATCTTGCGTTTGCGCGCGGCGCGCAGGTACAGCCCGGAAAGCGCCGCAGTGTTGCCCAGCTCAATCCATTTTCGGGTCATGTTCAGGCCCCCATCACGGCTTGGCCGCAGACCCGCAGCACCTGGCCATTGACCGCGCCGCTGCCCGGCTGCACCAGCCAGGCCACCGCTTCGGCGACATCCTGGGGCAAGCCGCCCTGGCCCAGCGAACTCATGCGCCGCCCGGCCTCGCGCAGGGCGAAAGGGATGGCCGCGGTCATGCGCGTTTCGATAAACCCGGGGGCCACGGCGTTGATGCTGGCGCCGCGTTCGGCCAGCTTCGGCGCCCAGGCCTGGGCCAGGCCGATCAGCCCGGCCTTGCTGGCGGCGTAGTTGGCCTGGCCACGGTTGCCGGCGATGCCGCTGATCGAGGCCAGCAGCACGATGCGCGCGTTGTCGTGCAGGGCGCCGCTGTCGAACAGTGCCTGGGTCAGTAATTGCGGGGCCTTGAGGTTGACCGCCAGCACCGAGTCCCAGAACTCCGGGGTCATGTTGGCCAGGGTCTTGTCGCGGGTGATGCCGGCGTTGTGCACGACGATGTCGATGCCGTCGGGCAGACCTTCGAGCAACTGCGCCGGGGCGTCCGCCGCGCAGATGTCCAGGGCCAGGCTGCGCCCGCCCAAACGCGCGGCCAGGGCCTCGAGGTCAGCCTTGGCCGGTGGCACATCGAGCAGGATCACCTCGGCGCCATCGCGGGCCAGGGTTTCGGCAATCGCCGCACCGATGCCCCGGGCCGCGCCAGTGATCAGTGCCTTGCGCCCCGCCAGCGGCCGGCTCCAGTCCTGCACCGCTGTGCCGCAGGCCTCCAGGCGCAGTACCTGGCCGGAGATGAACGCGCTTTTCGGTGAAAGAAAGAAACGCAGGGCGCCTTCAAGCTGGTCCTCGGCCGCTTCGTTCACATACAGCAGTTGCAGGGTGCCGCCGGCGCGCAGCTCCTTGGCCAGGGAGCGGCTGAAGCCTTCGAGGGCACGCTGGGCAACGCGCGCCAGCGGGTCGTCGAGCTGTTCCGGGGCGCGGCCGAGGATGACGATATGAGCGCTGGGCGCCAGGCTGCGCAGCAGCGGCTGAAAGAACTCGCGCAGTTGCTTGAGCTGGTCGATATCGTCCAGTTCACTGGCATCGAACACCACCGCCTTGAGCTTGGGCCCGAGCCCGGCCACCCACTCGTTGGCCTCAAGTTCAGGGCTGGCAAAGCTGTACAGCTCGTCGGTCAGGCGCTTGGCGAAGGCTTCGATGGTCTTCGCCAGCGGCCCGCCACCCAGCAGCAGCGCGCCTTCGATCGGCCGCAGACGGCCGGCTTCCCAGCGCTCCAGGCGGGCCGGGCTGGGCAGGCCGACGGCACCCACCAGGCGGCGTCCAAGGTCGGAGTTGGCGAAGTCGATATAGCGGTCGCTCATGTGCGGTTCTCCCTGAAATAGCTTCAAAGTGTGGACCATGATTGGCCATTGGTCGTTCGACCGCAGAAAAAACACCTACGCTGTAGCGGACCATTAGGGAAAAAGAGGACATCACGCATGCGCTCACTGCGCCGGGTCGCCATCATTGGCGGCAATCGCATTCCCTTCGCCCGTTCCAACGGCCCTTACGCCACCGCCAGCAACCAGGCAATGTTCACTGCCGCGCTTGAGGGCCTGATCGAACGCTACAGCCTGCATGGCCTGCGCCTGGGCGAAGTGGCGGCGGGAGCGGTGCTCAAGCATTCTCGCGACATGAACCTGACCCGCGAAAGCGTGCTCGGCTCGCGGCTATCAGCGCAAACGCCGGCTTACGATCTGCAGCAGGCCTGTGGCACCGGGTTGGAAACGGCATTGCTGGTAGCCAACAAAATCGCCTTGGGGCAGATCGACTGCGGCATTGCCGGTGGCGTTGATACCACCTCCGATGCGCCGATCGCGGTGAGCGAAGGCTTGCGCCGGATCCTGCTCCAGGCCAACCGTGGCAAGACTACCGTCGACAAGCTCAAGGCCTTCCTCAAACTGCGCCCCGGTCACCTCAAACCCGAGTTGCCGCGCAACGGCGAGCCGCGCACCGGCCTGTCCATGGGCGAGCATTGCGAGCAGATGGCCAAGACCTGGCAGATCCCACGCCAGGAGCAGGATGAGCTGGCCCTGCGCAGCCACCAGAACATGGCCGCTGCCTTTACCGACGGCTGGCATGACGATCTGCTTACTCCCTTCCTGGGGCTGACCCGCGACAACAACCTGCGCCCGGACCTGACCCTGGAGAAACTCGCCAGCCTCAAGCCGGTGTTCGACCGCAGCGGGCAGGGCACGCTGACCGCAGGTAATTCCACGCCGTTGACCGATGGCGCCTCGGTGGTGCTGCTGGGCAGCGAAGACTGGGCCCGTGAGCGTGGCTTGCCGGTGCTGGCCTATCTGGTCGATGGCGAGACCGCCGCGGTGGATTTCGTCAAAGGTCACGAAGGGTTGTTGATGGCCCCGGCCTACGCCGTGCCGCGCTTGTTGGCGCGCAATGGCCTGACCCTGCAGGACTTCGATTACTACGAAATCCACGAGGCCTTCGCCGCGCAAGTGCTGTGCACCCTCAAGGCCTGGGAAGACCCCGAGTACTGCAAAACCCGCCTGGGCCTGGCCGCGCCACTGGGTGCAATCGACCGCGGCAAGCTCAACGTCAAGGGCAGCTCACTGGCCGCCGGGCATCCCTTCGCGGCCACCGGGGGGCGCATTCTGGCCAACATGGCCAAGTTGCTGGCCACCGCCGGCAAGGGCCGTGGCCTGATCTCGATTTGCGCCGCTGGCGGTCAGGGCGTGACGGCGATCATCGAGCGTTGACCCGTACCGACTGACTGGCCACCGGGGCCGGGCGGTTGGCGTAGTGCTCGGCCATGATCGAGCAGACGATCAGTTGGAACGGGTGGTCGATGGCTGCGCTTACGACGCCTCTTCGGCCTACATCGCTGCCTTCAAGGGCCTGTTCGGCTTCACCCCGGGCGAGCTGCGCCTGTAGCCGTCAGGTACGGAAGCGCCGTACCAGCGCATCCAGTTCATTGGACAAACCGGCCAGGCTCTGCGAGTCCTGCCGCGCCGAGTTGGCCAGCTCGGCCACCAGCTGCGCATCGCCGTGGATCTGGCTGATATGGCGGTTGATGTCTTCGGCCACCTGGTGCTGTTCTTCGGCGGCGGTGGCGATCTGGGTGTTCATGTCGCGGATGATGTCCACCGACTCGCGAATTTGCCCGAAACTGCTGCGCGCCAGGCCGATGCGGCTGACCGACTGTTGCGACACTTCCAGGCTCGCGTGCATCTGCTGGGCCACTTCACTGGTGCGGTTGGCCAGGTTGCCGAGCAGGTTGTCGATCTCGGCCGTTGAGTCGGCGGTGCGCTTGGCCAGGGCCCGCACCTCGTCGGCGACCACGGCAAAGCCACGGCCCTGCTCACCGGCGCGGGCGGCTTCGATGGCCGCATTGAGGGCCAGCAGGTTGGTCTGCTCGGCAATCGAGCGGATGGTGCCGAGGATCGACTGGATCGCATTGCTATCGCGTTCGAGTTGCTGCATCGACTGCGCCGACTGTTCGATCTCCTGGCTCAGGCGATCGACGCTCTGCACTGCCGCATCGATCTGCTGCTGGCCTTCGCGGGCCTGTTGCTGGCCACTGTCGGCCGAGTCGGCGGCCTGGCTGCAGGAGCGCGCGACTTCGTTGGCGGTGGCGACCATTTCGTGAAAGGCGGTCGACACCATGTCCACCGCTTCACGCTGGCGGCCGGCGGCTTCGGCCATGTCATTGGAGACCTGGGTCGAGCTGCTGGAGGTGGCGAGGATCTTGTTCGCCGCCTGGCCGATGCTCTGGATCAGGTTGCGGATCGCCGCGAGGAACTGGTTGAACCAGCTGGCCAGTTGCGCGGTTTCGTCACGTCCGCGTACTTCCAGGCTGCGGGTCAGGTCGCCTTCACCCTGAGCGATGCCTTCCAGGCCGCTGGTAACGCTGTGGATCGGGCGCACGATGAGCTTGGCAAAGGTGGCACCGACCAGGGCAAATACCGCCGCCAGCACGATGGCGAGGGCGGCGACCAGCCAGGTCAGCTGGGTGGCAGTGTGCATCACTTCGTCATGACGGATCAGGCCGATGAAGTTCCAGCCCAGTTGCTCCGAGGGCCAGACGTTGGCCATGTAGCGTTCGCCATCCAGCTCGACCTCGACCAGGCCCTTGCCGGCCTTGGCCAGTTGCGCATAGCCCTCGCCGAGGCTGCCCAGCTGCTTGAAGTTGTGCGCCGGATCGCGCGGGTCGACCAGCACGCTGCCGTTGTCTTCAAGCAGCATCAGGTAGCCGCTTTCGCCGAGCTTGATCTGCTTGACGATCTCGGTCAGCTGCTTGAGCGACACGTCGATGTTGACCACGCCACCGGGGTTGCCGAGCTGGTTGGGCACGGCGCGCACGGTGCTGACCAGCACCGCGTCATCGCCCGCCCAGTAATAGGCGTCGGTGCGCAGGGTCTTGCCCGGGTTGGCCATGGCCGCCTGGTACCAGGGGCGTTGGCGCGGGTCGTAGTTGGCCATTTTCGCGTCGCCCGGCCAGAAGGCGTAACCGCCGTCGCTCAGGCCGTAGGACACGTAGGAGTAAGCGGGATGGCTGGCGGCGAGGCTGGCGAAGAAGTCGTAGAGTTTCTTGTCCTGTTCGCCCAGGGCAATTTGTGGAGCATCTGCGCCCAGGTACTTTTTCACGTCGTTGCCGGTAGCGCTGACCAGCGGCTGGGCGGCCAGGTAGTCGACGTTCTGGCTGATGCCTTCGAAGAACAGTTGCATGGCGTTGGCCACCTGGCGGATCTCGCGGCTGCTGCCGTCGACGAAGCCTTCGCGGGCTTCACTGCGCAGGTTGAGGACCACCAGGGTGGCGACCAGGATCACCGGCAAACCGGCGATCACGGCGAAGGCCCAGGTCAGTTTTTGTTTTATGTTCATCCGCGCTCCAGTATTTTTCTTGTAAACGTACGAGGCTGCTGCAGACTACATCGGCCATGGGCGCTGGAAATAAAGTGTTACTTGCGTAATTAACCCCGTATTTATTGGTGTTTGGCGATTTTTGTGACCGATTGGTCGCGCTCGGGCAGAAAAAGAATGGCAAGTCAGGCAGATTGCCGTTACAACGCAGTGCGGTCTTGATTCAGCGACAAGCAGGTTCCAAGACCTGTGACCTATAACAATCACGTGTTTGGCCAGACAGGACCCCCGACAGAAACCGATGAAGACTCCAAAACGCATTGAACCGCTGGTTGAAGATGGACTGGTCGACGAAGTACTGCGACCGCTGATGAGTGGCAAGGAGGCTGCGGTGTATGTGGTCCGCTGCGGTCGGGAGCTACGGTGCGCCAAGGTCTATAAAGAAGCCAACAAGCGCAGTTTCCGCCAGGCCGCCGAGTACCAGGAAGGCCGCAAGGTGCGCAACAGCCGCCAGGCCCGGGCCATGGCCAAGGGCTCAAAGTTCGGTCGCAAGGAGGCCGAAGACGCCTGGCAGAACGCCGAAGTGGCGGCGCTGTTTCGCCTGGCCAATGCCGGTGTGCGGGTGCCCAAGCCTTATGATTTTCTCGATGGCGTGCTGCTCATGGAGCTGGTGGCCGACGAGCACGGTGATGCTGCGCCGCGTCTGAACGACGTGCACCTGGAGCCTGAGCAGGCCCGGGACTACCACGCCTTCGTGATTCGCCAGATCGTGCTGATGCTCTGCACCGGCCTGGTCCATGGCGACCTCTCGGAGTTCAACGTGCTGCTCGGGCCTGACGGGCCGGTGATCATCGACCTGCCGCAAGCGGTGGACGCCGCCGGCAACAACCACGCGTTCAGCATGCTCGAACGCGATGTCGGCAACATGGCCGCGTACTTCGGGCGCTTTGCCCCGGAGCTCAAGCAGACCCGCTACGCCCGCGAGATGTGGGCCTTGTACCAGGCCGGCGATTTGCTCCCGGAAAGCCCGCTGACCGGCGTGTTCGCCGACGACGAGCACAGCGCCGATGTTGACGGGGTGATGCGCGAAATCGACGCGGCGCGCATCGATGACGCCCGCCGGCGCGCGGCCAGGGCCGACGCCGAACGGGGGGCGGTCAAGGACGAAGAACCGGCGCCGCCCTGGCTTCAGTAAGCGCCGTTACTGACAGCAACTGCCGCCGGCTGCCAGGTCCTTGAGGATCGGGCAGTCCGGACGGTCGTCGCCCTGGCAGTGGGCAACCAGCTCGCTCAAGGTGTCACGCAAGCTCACCAACTCTTCGATGCGCCGGTTGAGGTCGTCAATGTGCTGGCTGGCCAGGGCCTTGACGTCGGCACTGGCGCGCTGACGGTCCTGCCACAGGGTCAGCAGGCGGGCGACTTCTTCCAGGGAAAACCCCAGGTCCCGCGAGCGCTTGATGAAGGCCAGCTGGTGCAGGTCTTCTTGCTGGTACAGGCGATAGCCGCTGTCGCTGCGCAGGGCCGGCTTGAGCAGGCCGATCGACTCGTAGTAGCGGATCATCTTTGCGCTCAAGCCTGAGCGGCGGGCGGCTTGGCCGATATTCATTGGGCATCGTCCTCAGGCGGGGTGGCGGGTTTCCAGGTTTTCAGCAACAACGCGTTGCTGACCACACTGACGCTCGACAGGGCCATGGCTGCGCCGGCCAGCACCGGGTTGAGCATGCCGAAGGCGGCCAGGGGAATACCGATCAGGTTGTAGATAAACGCCCAGAACAGGTTCTGGCGGATCTTGGCGTAGGTCTTGCGGCTGATCTCCAGAGCTGCCGGCACCAGGCGCGGATCGCCGCGCATCAGGGTGATCCCCGCCGCCTGCATGGCCACGTCGGTGCCGCCGCCCATGGCGATGCCGATGTCCGCAGCGGCCAGCGCCGGGGCATCGTTGATGCCGTCACCGACCATGGCCACCACGCCGGACTGCTTGAGCACGGCGACGGTTGCGGCCTTGTCGGCAGGCAGCACTTCGGCGTGCACGTCAGTGATGCCCAGAGCTTCGGCCACCACCTTGGCGCTGCCGCGGTTGTCGCCGGTCAGCAGGTGGCTGCTGATGCCTTGCCCGGCCAGTTGCCGCACTGCTTGCCCGGCACCGGTCTTGAGGCTGTCACCGAAGGCGAACAGGCCCAGCACCCGCGCCTGCGGGCTGCGCTCGATCAACCACGACAGGGTACGGCCTTCGGCTTCCCAGGCCTGGGCGCTGCTGGCCAGCTCGCCCGCTTGCAGGCCACTTTCATCCAGCAGGCGCCGGTTGCCCAGGGCCAGCTCGCGGCCATCGAGGCTGCCGGCGATACCGCGGCCGGTCAGCGACTGGCTGTTGTTGATGTCGGCCACCGCCAGGCCCTGTTCTTCACAGGCATCCAGCACCGCCTTGGCCAGCGGGTGCTCGCTGCCGCGCTGCAGGGCGCCGGCCAGTTGCAGCAACTGCGCCTGGTCACCCACTACCGCACGGCTGTGGACAATGCGCGGGCTGCCGGAGGTCAGGGTACCGGTCTTGTCGAACACCACGCGGTTGACCGCATGGGCGCGCTCCAGGGCTTCGGCGTCCTTGATCAGGATGCCGTGGCGGGCGGCGACGCCGGTGCCGGCCATGATCGCTGTCGGTGTGGCCAGGCCCAGGGCGCACGGGCAGGCGATCACCAGCACGGCTACGGCGTTGATCAGCGCGTATTCCATTGGCGCGCCGGTGAGCAGCCAGCCGACCAGGGTCAGCAGCGCCAGCACCAGTACGGCCGGGACGAACACCTGACTGACCCGGTCAACCAGTTTCTGGATCGGCGCCTTGGCGGCCTGGGCGTCTTCGACCAGGCGGATGATCCGTGCCAGCACGGTTTCCGTGCCCAGCGCCAGGGTGCGTACCAACAGACGGCCTTCACCGTTGATCGCGCCGCCGGTGACCTTGTCGCCAGGCTGTTTCGGCACCGGCAGGCTTTCGCCGCTGATCAAGGCTTCGTCGGCGTGGCTCTGGCCTTCGATCACTTCACCGTCAACCGGGAAGCGCTCGCCAGGCTTGACCAGCACCAGGTCATGCAGGCGCAGTTCGCTGATGGCGACATCGCGCTCCTGGCCGTCGACCAGCAACAGCGCGCGTTCCGGGCGCAAGGCCTCCAGCGCCCGGATGGCACTGGCGGTCTGGCGTTTGGCACGGCTTTCCAGGTATTTGCCGAGCAGGATCAGGGCAATCACCACGGCCGAGGCTTCGAAGTACAGGTGCGGCATGATGCCGTCCGTGGCCGTGGCCCATTCGTAGAGACTCAGGCCGTAGCCGGCGCTGGTGCCGATGGCCACCAGCAGGTCCATGTTGCCGGCGCCGGCGCGCACGGCTTTCCACGCAGCGACATAAAAACGCGCACCGAGAATGAACTGCACCGGGGTGGCCAGGACAAACTGCGCCCAGGCCGGCAGCATCCAGTGGATGCCAAAGGGCTGCAGCAGCATCGGCAGCACCAGCGGCAAGGCCAGCAGCACCGCCAGGGCCACCGACCAGCGCTCCTTGCGCAGGCGGCGTTCGGCATCGGCCTGGTTGACTTTGGCACTTTGCGGCAGGCTTGCCGAGTAGCCGGCATGACTGACGGCATCGATCAGCACGCTGCTGTCGACCTGGCCAAACAGCTGCAAGTGCGCGCGTTCGTTGGCCAGGTTGACGGTTACCTGCTGCACGCCCGGAACCTTGGCCAGGGCGCGTTCGACGCGCCCGGCGCAGGAGGCGCAGGTCATGCCGCCGATCTGCAGCTCGAGGGTCTGGGATGGCACGCTGTAGCCGGCTTGCTCAACGGCTTCGACCAGCGCTGGCAGGCTGTCGGCCGGGGCCTGGACCCGGGCCTGTTCGGTGGCCAGGTTGACACTGACCTGTTCGGCACCAACGACCTTGCGCAGGGCGCGCTCGACCCGGCCAGCACAGCTGGCGCAGGTCATGCCGGCAATCGGCAGGTCGAACGTGGTAGATGCGGACATGGGGCACTCCTCCTTGGACAGGCCTCAAGCATCAACCTTGCCATGCGGGGAAGGTCAATAGCCCAGGCCGGCCCTGATCAGCTTGAGGCCATTCTGATCCACGGCAATGCGGTATTTATTGATCTCGCCGGCCCTCAATGTCAGTTGCTGGCTGCGCTGGTTCTCCAGGCCGTTCTGGCAGCCCGGCATCTGTGCCGGCAACAGGCGCAGACGCACCGCGACCTGGCCCGGCGGCAGGTTGAACGAGGTCGACTGCTCCTGAAACAGCCGCGCCGAAAGCTGGTCATCCAGGTACACGCCGATCTCGCACGAGGTCGCCACTTCCAGGCGCTCGCGAGAAATGGTCAATATGCTGTAATCGGCATTGCCCTCGGCGCTGGCCTGGGGGACCAGGCTCAATACTCCCAGCAGGCCGAATAGGCCCAAAGCTGCCCTGCGCATGAATTCAAACTCCTGCAAACCAATCGTCAGGCATGCAGCTTGGCGGAGCGGCGCGCTGATTTCCAGCCCTGCAGGCAATCAACGAACTTGACTTTGCCCCGATGGCAAGCTTGAAACTGCGTTCAAACCCCACAGGAGGCTGTTGCAATGCAAGTATTCACTGTTCAAGGAATGACCTGCGGCCATTGCGTCAAGGCTGTCACTCGCGCGGTTCGGGCCCAGGATGAGGAGGCTGTGGTCGAGGTCGATCTGGCTCACAAGCAGGTAAAAGTGCAGAGTGAATTGTCGGCAGAAGATATTCTCACGGCGATTCGCGACGAGGGTTACGCGGCCGAAGCCGTCTGACCGCTGGCGCTTGCGCGGTGGATAAAAGATTCATCGCGCAGGCGTAAGTCTGTCAGCGAAACCCCGGCAGGACGGTTAGACTAGCGGACTTGCTTAGCCTGCTACGGATTTCCGATGAACCTGCGAACCATCCTGATTCTCGGCGCCTTGAGTGCGTTCGGGCCCCTGGCGATCGACTTCTACCTGCCCGGTTTCCCGGCCATGGCACTGGCCTTCGGCACCGACGAGAAGCACATCCAGACCACCCTCGCGGCGTACTTTCTCGGCCTGTCGCTTGGCCAGCTGGCCTATGGGCCGGTGGCCGACCGCTTTGGCCGGCGCATACCGCTGTTGGTCGGGGTGACGCTGTTCACTGTGGCGTCACTGGCCTGCGCTTTCGCCCCGACCCTCGATGCGCTGATTCTGGCGCGCTTCGTCCAGGCCCTCGGTGGCTGTGCCGGGATGGTGCTGTCGCGGGCGATCGTCAGCGACAAGTGCGATGCCGTGGGTTCGGCCAAGGTTTTCTCGCAACTGATGCTGGTCATGGGCCTGGCGCCGATCCTCGCACCGATGCTCGGTGGTGTGATGGTCAATCTGTATGGCTGGCAGTCGATCTTCATTGCCCTGACCCTGTTCAGTGCCCTGTGCACCCTGGCCGTGGCCCTGGGCCTGCCTGAAAGCCTGCCGGCCAATCAGCCGCGCCCGCCCTTGTCAGGCTCCCTGCGCCAATACGGTCGGCTGTTCAAGGACCGGATCTTTCTCGGCCACGCCTTGACCGGCGGCATCGCCATTGCCGGGATGTTCGCCTACATCGCCGGTTCACCGTTCGTGTTCATCAAGCTCTATGGGGTGCCAGCCGAGCACTATGGCTGGCTGTTCGGCAGTAACGCGGCGGGGTTCATTCTGGTGGCGCAGGTCAATGCGCGGCTGCTGGCCAAGCGTGGCCCGGCCTTCTTACTGGCGCGGGCAGTGTGGGTTTACCTGGCGGCAGGACTGACCCTGCTCGGGATCAGCGCCTTGCACCCGGCGGCGCTGTGGCCATTGCTGATTCCGCTGTTCATCTGTATCGCCAGCCTCGGTTGCATCATCCCCAATGCCTCGGCCTGCGCCATGAGCGGGCAGGGTGCCCGGGCCGGCAGCGCTTCAGCGCTGCTGGGTTGCCTGCAGTTCAGTGTGGCTGCCGGTGCCGCAGCGCTGGTGGGAGTGCTGCATGACGGCACGGCGGTGCCGATGTCCATGGTCATCAGCCTGTGCGGCCTGGCGGTGGTGAGCGTGGCGATGCTGACCCGGCGGCTGAGCCTCAGCCGTTGCGTTTGAGCGGGTGCGGCGCCTGTAGCCGGGCTTGCAGGGTGTTGACGAAGGCACGGGCCTCAGCCTCGCTGCGAAAGCTCACCACATGCTGGTCGAGCTGAACCTGCCATGGGCAGCCGGGCTTTTTTACTGATGCACTGACCTGGATATTCATATCTGCATACCTGAGGTTGGCGTTGGCTGATGCATTGTAGCGCCGGCCACGGGCAGCGGAATGACCTGGGTCAGTTGTCGGACTGACGGTCACGCCCACCCCGCAAGCGAGGTGGGCGCGTCATTTCAGAAGCCTTCCAGGACGATCTTGCCCTTGGCCGCGCCGCTTTCCAGCAGGGCATGGGCGCGGCGCAGGTTGGCGGCGTTGATGGTGCCGAAGTGCTCGCCCACGGTGGTCTTGAGCGTGCCGTTGTCGATCAGTTCGGCAACCCGGTTCAGCAGTTTGTGCTGCTCGATGATGTCGGCGGTTTCGAACAGCGAGCGTGTGTACATGAACTCCCAGTGCAGCGACAGGCTCTTGCGCTTGAGCTTGGTGACGTCCAGCTGCTTGGGGTCATCGATCAGCGCCAGTTTGCCTTGCGGCGCCAGGGCTTCGACCAGTTGATCGAGGTGCTGGTCGGTCTGGGTCAGGCTGGCCACGTGAGTCACCTGGTCGATGCCCTGGGCCTTGAGTGCGGCGGCCAACGGCTGGCGGTGATCGACCACCTGATCGGCACCCAGTTCACGTACCCAGTCCTGGGTTTGTGGGCGCGAGGCGCTGCCAATCACCGTGAGGCCGGTCAGCTTGCTCGCCAGTTGAGTGAGGATCGAGCCGACTCCACCGGCCGCGCCAACGATCAGCAGGCTCTGGCCGAGGTCTTGCTCGCCTTCGGCGATCTGCAAACGCTCGAACAGCAGCTCCCAGGCGGTGATGGCGGTCAACGGCAGTGCCGCCGCTTCGGCAAAGCCCAGGGTTTTCGGCATGTGCCCGACGATCCGCTCATCCACTACGTGCAGTTCACTGTTGCCGCCAGCGCGGGCGATGGAGCCTGCGTAGTAAACCTGGTCGCCCGGCTGGAACAGGCTGACCTCGCCGCCCACCGCCTTGACCACACCGGCCACATCCCAGCCCAGCACCTTGGCGGCGCCACCTTCAGGCTGCACGTTCTGGCGAACCTTGGTGTCGACCGGGTTCACCGAGATTGCCCGTACCTCCACCAGCAGGTCGCGTGGGCCTGGCTCGGGGGCTGGCAGTTCGATGTCGTGCAGGGCTGCCGCGTCGGTGATGGGCAGGGAGTGATAATAGGCAACGGCTTTCATGGAGAGTCCTCGGAGGGTCGTCAATGAGGGCCATGATTGGTGCTTTCACTTGCAGTTAAAAGCCGTTAAAACTACAGAATCTTTCAATAAAATTTTGATAATGGCGGGTGAATCAGGTGCGTATCGACGACCTGCAACTGTTCGTACGGGCCGCTGAGCTGGGCAGCCTGTCTGCCGCCGCCCGCCTGCTTGATCTATCGCCGGCGGTAGCCAGCGCATCGCTCAAACGTCTGGAGCAGCAACTGGGTGTGCGCCTGCTGGCGCGCTCGACCCGCAACCTGCGCCTGACTGCCGAGGGCGAGGGTTTCTTGCAGCACGCCCGTTCCGCCCTGGCGAGCCTCGAGGAGGGGCGGCGGATCCTGGCCCATGGTCAGGATCAGGTCAGCGGTACCTTGCTGTTGTCGGCACCGTCCGATTTCGGCCGTAATGTGCTGCTGCCCTGGCTCGATGAACTGCAGTACGAACACCCGCAACTGAATGTGCGCCTGCTGCTGGGCGACCGCAACGCCGACCTGTTTCGCCAGGCGGCCGACATCGCCCTGCGCTACGGCGCGCCGGAAGACTCGAGCCTGGTGGCCTTGCCGCTGTGCCCGGAGAACCGCCGGGTGCTGTGTGCCTCACCCGCCTATCTGGCCCGCCACGGTGCGCCGGCCGAAGTGGCACAACTGGCCCAGCACAATTGCCTGCTGTATCAGCTTGGCAGCCGCGTGCATGACCACTGGCGCTTTGGCGAGGGCGCCAGTGAGGTGGGTGTGAGCGTGAGCGGCGATCGCTTCTGTGACGATGCCGATGTGGTCCGGCGCTGGGCATTGGCGGGTGCCGGTATCGCTTACAAGTCCTGGCTGGATGTGGCCAACGATGTGCAGGCCGGACGCCTCAAGTTGCTAATGCCGCAACTGCGCGGTGAAGCGGCGCCGCTGAACCTGATGTGCACCCATCGGGCGCAGTTGGGCAAGCCCGTGCAGTTGTTGCGAAATATGCTTCGAGTGCGTTGTCAGGCAATGCTCGAGAAACTGCTGGGTTGAACTGCCCAAGACATTGCTATTACGTGTTACTCCTACATGGTATGCATGTAGTTCTTGTGGGTTGCAGCAAAATTTGTTGTAGGTTTTATCGGGTGGTTTGAACTTGATAATAATCCGTCAATTGCTAGCAAGATATGTAACATGGGGGCTTGGGTATACATGTCCAAACGTATCTTCAATCTTGCGCCAGGCCGCCGTTGCTGAGGTTGCCAATACCTTGGGAATTGACCGGATTTCCTTGGCGCTACGCGGCTTATAATGGATCCAGCAGTCATTTCCAGCGAGAGATACTTCCATGTCCAGGCCGGCAAGTATTGCCTCTTACTCAGACATTGCCTGGCCCTGGCCCGGGCTGACTGCCGGTGAGGTGCTTGACCGCAAGTAGCCTGAATAACTTTTGTATGTTCGTGTTTCAGGAGGAACACGATGACTAGATAACTTCCGCTTCCTGCCTTTCTGGCATCGGAACCTCGCAGTAAATGCTGCCGACATGGTTAATCAATCGATATCAGACGTGATCTCGCAGGGAGTTGAGATATGAAACCAGTAACGAGTATCAGCCAGATCGCCAGCTTGTTGGCCGACCCGAAACGCAGTGCAATGTTATGGGCCTTGATCGATGGCATGGCGCGACCTTCCGATGAGCTCGCCAGTTTGGCTGGGCTGACGCCTTCTTCGGCCTGTGCTCACCTGGCCAGGTTGTCGGCCAGCGGCTTGCTGAAGCTGGAGCCGCGTGGGCGCAAGCGTTATTTCAGGCTGGCCGCGCCAGAGGTCGGGGCGGCTGTCGAAGCGCTGGCCAGTGTCCAGGTGAAAACCCCTGAAGACAGCGGCGAGCGGGAGGTGGGGGGTATCCCGCTGTCCATGCGCCGGGCAAGAGTGTGTGGCGATCACCTGGGCGGCGAACTGGCGGCGGATCTGTACCAGCGCTTTTTCGATGCCGGCTGGCTGGAAGGCAGCGAGCGGGACATCGAAGTAACCCAGCACGGCCGTACCCAGTTTGCCGCTTACGGGATTTTCATCGAGGCCTTGGCCCAGCATCAACGTCGAAGTTTCAGCAGTTGCCGTTGCTGCAGCGAATGGAGCGACCATCGCCCGCATCTGGGCGGAGCGCTGGGCAGCAGCTTGCTCAAGTTGTTCCTGCAGTCTGGCTGGATTCGCGAGAGTGAAACCTCGCGCATGCTGCAAATCAGTGCAAGCGGCTTGTCACATATCAACCGCATGGCCCAGCTTCAGGTGTTGAAGACGGCAGGCTGAACCGGAGGCGCCTGCGTAGCGGGCGTCGTTGCGGTGTCTGGCAAGGTCGTTGCTGACAATTCGCCCGAAGGCAGATGCCGTGACACTCGGAGTTGGCACAACTCCCGGCGTCTGGAGCGCTTGCCGATCATTGCCCTGCGGTGTTCGGCATCGAGACGCGGGGCAAGACTCTGGAGGAGTTGAGCGAGATTGAGGATTAACCTGTAGGAGCGGGCTTGCCCCGCGATGAGGCCAGTGCAGCCAGCACCCCGATCGCGGGGCAAGCCCGCTCCTACAGGTCCAGCACTGTCAGGGTTTGACCAGCCGTGCATCCAGGCTGTTCTGCGCCAGGCGCCGCGCCTGGTCCTGGGTCATGCCCAGGTGCTCATGCAGGGCCTGGAAGTTTTCGGTGACATAACCACCGAAGTACGCCGGGTCATCGGAGTTGACCGTGACCTTCACGCCACGCTCGAGCATGTCGAGGATGTTGTGCTGGCTCATGTGATCGAACACGCACAGCTTGGTGTTGGACAGCGGGCAGACGGTCAGTGGGATCTGCTCGTCGATGATCCGCTGCATCAGGCGCTCGTCTTCGATAGCGCGCACGCCGTGGTCGATACGCTGGATCTTCAGCAGGTCGATGGCTTCCCAGATGTATTCGGGCGGGCCTTCTTCGCCAGCATGGGCGACGGTCAGGAAGCCTTCGCTGCGGGCGCGGTCGAACACCCGTTGGAACTTGCTCGGTGGATGGCCCATTTCCGAGCTGTCGAGGCCGACGGCGATGAAGGCATCACGAAACGGCATGGCCTGGTCGAGGGTCTTGTGTGCTTCCTCTTCACTGAGGTGGCGCAGGAAGCTGAGAATCAGGCCGCTGCTGATGCCCAGTTGCTGCTGGCCATCCTTGAGTGCCGCTCTGATGCCATTGACCACAACCTCGAAAGGGATGCCGCGATCGGTGTGGGTCTGCGGGTCGAAGAACGGCTCGGTGTGAATCACGTTCTGCGCCTTGCAACGCTGCAGGTACGCCCAGGTCAGGTCGTAGAAATCCTGCTCGGTGCGCAGGACATCGGCGCCCTGGTAGTAGAGGTCGAGAAACTCCTGCAGGTTGTTGAACGCGTAGGCGCTGCGCAGGGCCTCGACGTCGTTCCAGGGCAGGGCGATCTTGTTGCGCTCGGCCAGGGCGAACAGCAACTCGGGCTCCAGCGATCCTTCCAGGTGCAGGTGCAATTCTGCCTTGGGCAGAGCGTTAAGCCAGTCGTACATAGTGGTGGCGTCTCATCAGGTGCGGTTGCCGCCATTCTACAGAGGTTGCGCTGTCTACGCGGAGAAAGCTGACCAGGCGGTTACCCCGGGAAACCTTCAACGATGGCGAAACCAACGGGATCGAGGGCATGACCCTCTTCGTGCGGTTCGCCACCGTCATCATGTTGGCATTGCTCGCCTTTGAGCTATCAGCCCGCGATCAGTTGTGCGGCGGCCTGACGGTGATCGGCGATCAGCGCCTGCACATCCAGGCCTTCGATCTGGCCATCAACGACGCGCCACTGGCCACCGACCATGACCCGGTCAGCGCGGTCGGCGCCGCACAGCAGCAGGGCCGAAAGCGGATCGTGGCTGCCGGAGAAGCGCAGCTCATCAAGCTTGAACAGCGCCAGGTCTGCCTGTTTGCCCACCGCCAGCTCGCCAATATCGCTGCGCCCCAGCAGTTGCGCCGAGCCGCGGGTGGCCCAGCCCAAAACCAGTTCCGGCGTGATCGCTTCGGCGCCGTAGCGCAGGCGCTGCAGGTACAGGGCCTGGCGCGCTTCGAGGATCATGTTGGAAGCATCGTTGGAGGCCGAGCCGTCAACGCCCAGGCCCACCGGTGCCCCGGCCCGGGTCAGTTCCAGGGTTGGGCAGATGCCCGAGGCCAGGCGCATGTTCGAGCTCGGGCAATGGCAGATGCCAGTGCCGGCGGCGCCCAGGCGGGCGATTTCGTCCGGATTGAAATGGATGCCATGGGCCAGCCAGGTGCGCGGGCCGAGCCAACCGACGCTGTCGAGGTAGTCGACCGTGCGCAGGCCGAAGCGCTGCAGGCAGAAGTCTTCTTCGTCGAGGGTTTCGGCCAGGTGGGTGTGCAGGCGTACGTCCAGCTCTTCGGCCAGATCGGCGCTGGCGCGCATGATCTCCGGCGTGACCGAGAACGGCGAGCAGGGTGCCAGGGCGATCTGTATTTGCGCGCCATCGCCGCGCTCGTGGTAGCTGTGGATAAGTCGCTGGCTGTCGGCCAGGATCACTTCGCCCTGCTGTACCGTCTGTTGCGGTGGCAGGCCACCGTCGGCTTCGCCCAGGCTCATGGAACCGCGGGTGAGCATGGCGCGCATGCCCAGTTTGCGTACCGCTTCGACTTGCACGTCGATGGCGTTTTCCAGGCCATCGGGGAACAGGTAATGGTGGTCGGCGGCGGTGGTGCAGCCCGACAGCAACAGCTCGGCCAGGGCCACGCGAGTCGCCAGCTCAAGCTTGGCCGGAGTCAGCCGGGCCCATACCGGGTACAGGGTTTTCAGCCAGGGGAACAGCGGCTGGTTGACCACCGGCGCCCAGGCGCGGGTCAGGGTCTGGTAGAAGTGGTGGTGGGTGTTGATAAGTCCGGGCAACACCACATGCTCGCGGGCGTCAAAGACTTGTCCACAGGGGCTGGCCGGGCTTTGGCCAAGGCCGAGTACTTGCTGGATGCGGCCGTCTTCAATGACCAGGCCGCCACGGGCGTCGAGGCTGTTGGCAGTGAAGATGGCGAGGGGGTTTTTCAACCAGATACGGGTCGCAGGCATGGTGCCGGCTCCTCTGAAAGTGGGTTCAGGTTAGCCAGCTCAGTGTTGCCCTGTCTGCTGATCCAGGTCCGCCGCGGTGGGCGAGGTGTCGAGTCTACACCCACCGCGCGCGGTTTCACCAGATCAGGCTTTCGCCTTTGTAATTGATGAATTGCAGGCCGCCTTTGCCGCTGTTGGCGTGAACCTGATCGAGCATGCCGCGGGTGCTGGTGGCCACATCGATATCGGCGCCTTCACCGCCCATGTCGGTCTTGACCCAGCCCGGATGCATGGCCAGCACGGTCGGCTGCGGCTCGCCCAGTTGCGCCACGAAGCTGTTGATCATCGAGTTCAGCGCCGCTTTGCTGGCCTTGTACAGGCACAGTTCCGGCGCGTCGGGAATACTCACACTGCCCAGTACCGAGCTCATGAAGGCAATCACCCCGGTGTTCTTGCGCAGTTGCGGGGCGAAACGCTGGGCCACGCGAATCGGCGCCACGCTGTTGGTCATGAACAGCTCGCCGACATCGGCCAGCTTGGCCTGCTCCGGGTTCTGTTCTTCCGGGCCCTTGACCCCGGCGTTGACGAACAGCAGGTCGAAAGTCTGCGCGCCGAGGCGTTCCTGTAGTGCGTCGAGCTGGCGGGCGCTGTTCATCTCCAAGGTTTCTACCTGCACCCGCGGCAGGGCGCTGAGGGTGTCAGCCCTGGCCGGGTCGCGCACGGTGGCGATCACATTCCAGCCGTCTTCTACCAGGCGTTGCACCAGGCCAAGGCCCAGGCCGCGTGAGGCACCAATGATCAGGGCGGTTTTGTTGATGGACATGGGGGACTCCTTTCAAGGGGGTATCGATCTTTGATCAAAGAATAACCAGTCTAGTCAAACCGTGGCCCTACAAGCTGTTGGCGCAGGGGTGCACGGCTTATCCACAGCTTGCTCCACAGTAATTGTGTGCAAGCATTCAAGGTGGATATAAGCCCGTCAGAGCCCGGTCCGAAGCCAATAACTGGGGATAACTTGCTGATTTTTCGTCAGTTGATGCACTGTCATCAAAACTTGATCAAAATATGATCGTTCGTCTGCAGGCTAGGTAAATCAAGGCGCGCAGGCGAATGCTAAGAGCTTATCCACAGCCGGGCCCACAGTGAATGTGGGCAATTGTTCAGGGGCGTTCCAGCAGGATGCGGCCACGGCTGAGGTCGGCCAACTGGCGTTGCAGGGGTTCGATCTGCTCCTCGCCCAGGGCCAGGCGCAGATCGACGCCGTTGGCGGTGAATTGTTCGTCCAGCACCAAGCCGTCGGCTTCAGCCACGCGCAGTTTCAGCAGCGCCAGTTCGCTGAAGCTGCAGCTGCAGGTGAGTTCGCTGCGGCTGACCAGCAAGCGTTTTTCGGCCTGCTGCAGGCACTTGTTGGCGCCACCGCCGTAGGCGCGGGCCAGGCCCCCGGTGCCCAACTGGATGCCACCGTACCAGCGGATCACCAGCACCACCACCTGGTCACAATCCTGGGCCTCGATGGCCGCGAGGATCGGCCGCCCAGCGGTGCCGCCGGGTTCGCCGTCGTCGCTGCTGCGGTATTGCCCGCCAAGCTTCCAGGCCCAGCAGTTGTGGGTGGCGGCGAGGTCGCTATGGCTTTCGATGAAGTTCATGGCTTCGGCCGGGCTGCTGATTGGCGCAGCCAGGGTGATGAAGCGGCTCTTGCGAATCTCTTCGCGAAACTCGCAGGTGTCGAGCAGGGTAAAAGGCATAAGGCAGGTTCAGTCGCGAGGTGTCAGGCCACAGCCTTTGAGAATGATGTGGATAAGATTGTTGCTGGCATCTTCCATGTCCTGCTTGGTCAGGCGGCTGCGGCCGGTGACCTGGCAGATCTGGGTGGCGAAGTCGGCATAGTGCTGGGTACTGCCCCACAGTAGGAAGATCAGGTGTACCGGGTCGACCGGGTCCATCTTGCCGGCGTCGATCCAGGCCTGGAACACCGCGGCACGGCCCTTGAACCAGGCGCGGTAGTCTTCGCTGAAATAGTCGCTCAGGCACTGGCCGCCGCTGATGATCTCCATGGCGAAGATCCGCGATGCCTGCGGGTTGCGCCGGGAAAACTCCATCTTGGTGCGGATGTAGCTGCTCAAGGCCTGGGCTGGGTCATCGTCGACAGTCAGGGCGTTGAAAGTGCTGTCCCACAGCTCGATGATGTTGCTCAACACTGCCACATACAGGCCGAGCTTGTTGGTGAAGTAATAGTGCAGGTTGGCCTTGGGCAACCCGGCCTTGAGGGCGATGGTGTTCATGCTGGTGCCCTTGAAACCGTGGCGGGCGAACTCGTCCTCGGCGGCCTGGATGATGGCCTGCTCGTTCTTCTGGCGAATGCGGCCGGCGGGCTTGCCCGAGGCTTGGGGGCGATGCGCAGGGACTTCAAAGGTCATGAACGATTCCAGACAAGGCAATGGGTATCTCTTATGACTGGCTAACCTACCAGCATTAGTCCTCAGCGAGTAGCCGCCAGGCTTTCGAGGAAGCTTTCCAGCACCAGGTGCGGGCGCCGGCCTTTGCGCGTTACCCAGCACAGGCTCAGGTCATAGAAGCGCTCGGTGGGCTTGAGTGCACGCAGCCGGCCTTGTTGTACCCAGAAGGATGCATAGTGGTCCGGCAGGTAGCCGATGTAGCGCCCGGTCAGAATCAGGAAGGCCATGCCTTCGCGGTCCGAGGCGCTGGCGGTGCAGTTCAGCGCCTGGTAATGGGCCTGGATGTCCGCGGGTAGGCGGAAAGTCGGGGCAATGGCGTCCTGGCTGTTGAGACGCTCGTCGTCCAATTGCCGGTCGTCGGCGTAGAACAGCGGGTGGCCGACCGCGCAGTAGAGCAGCGAACGTTCGCTGTACAGCGGCTGGTACTCAAGGCCCGATAGCGGGCTGGTTTGCGGAACCACGCCAACATGCAGGCTGCCATCGAGCACGCCCTGTTCGACCTGGCTGGGGGCAATCATGCGGATCTGGATGCGCACGTCCGGGCCGCGGTCCTTGAGCTGCGCCAGGGCATGGGTAATGCGCATGTGCGGCAGGGTCACCAGGTTGTCGGTCAGGCCGATGTTCAGTTCGCCGCGCAAATGCTGGTGCAGGCCGTTGACCTCGGTGCGAAAGCTTTCCAGAGCGCTAAGCAATTGCAACGCCGACTGATACACCTCGCGGCCTTCCTCGGTCAGCGAAAAACCGGCGCGCCCGCGCTGGCACAGGCGCAGGCCCAGGCGCTGCTCGAGGTCGCTCATCTGCTGGCTGATGGCCGAACGGCCGATACCCAGCACGTTCTCGGCGGCCGAAAAGCCGCCGCACTCCACCACGCTGCGGTAGATTTTCAACAGGCGGATATCGAAATCGCTGACCTGGGCCAGGGGTTGTGGACGTTTCACGCGATGCCTTTGCACTGGAGGGGAGTGAAGGCTCACAACATACCCTCATCAGACATTCTCGCGCCAGCGACGGGCCTGAACGAGCAGGGCCGGAGCGAAGTGCAGCACGACCATCCGCAGCAGGTGATGCGTCAGGATGAATACCACATTCAGCCCGCCGCTGAAGGCGACGATGGCGATGGTCTCGATGGCGCCGGGCATGTACGCCAGCCATAAGGCAAAAGGGTCGTTGTCCAGCACCCGGGCGGCGACCCCGGCAAAGGCAGCGGCGACCAGCAGCATCAGGCCCACGGACATCAGCCCGGCCCGACCGTGACGAACAAGTTCTGCCAGGCTGATCTCCCTGAACCTGGCGCCAATCATCACGCCGAGGATCAGCGCGGCGCCATCGACGCTCCATTGCGGCATGTGGAAAGCATGCAACAGCCCAAGCTTCACATAGATCCCCGAGGCGATGATCGCGGTCAGCATGAAAGGTGCGGGAACACCGACTTTCAACAGCAGGCGGCCAAGCACAATGCACAGAGCGATCAGCGACAGCAGGGTCAACGCGGTAATGAACGTCAATGGACTGCTCGGGCTTACGTGCGCTCCGGCACTTGCCGGTATGCACAGGCTCACCAGCAGCGTGATCGACAGCAGTCGTACCAGGTGCACAACGATCACCTTGCTGGATGCGCGTTCAGACTCAAGCAGATCGAACACCGCCGCCAAGGCGCCCGGGTAGACGGCAAGGAGTGAATCCTTGAGGTTCCATGCCGAGACTTTCAGCAACCACAGTGCAGCCACGGCAATCTGCGTTGTCAGGCACAGAAGTAACAAGCCGAGGCTCGGCAGCATGGTTGCCACTGTCTGGTTGTCCCAGGCCTCGAACATCAGGCCGGTGGCAATGCCCAGGACGATCTGTACATAGCCGAGGCCGAAGCGCAGCCGGGGAGCCACATTGAACCTACTGACGACAATTGCCGTCGCCACTATCGAGCCCAGTAGCAGGCCATGGGGCACGCCAGCGTACTGCAGGGCGGTACCAGTCAAAGCAGCGATCAGCAAACACACGAAGGTTTTCATAGGCTCAAGTGCTCAATGCACGAAGGTTGCGGTAGATGGTTTCAGCCTGCATCTGCAAGACGTCGATATTGCTGACGGCATAGAACACACCCGTGGTCGGAGCGCCAATGGCAAAGATATTAGACGGCCCCTGGTGGTTGATGACGCGACAATCGTCATAACGCACGTCGATCCCACCGTATTGATGCTGGATACAGATACCGGATTCAGCCAGATTCTTGTAGAGCGCACCTTGCATCGCATCGCCAGCGCCCGTGGCATTGACCACGTTGGAGAACCTGCAATTGAAATCACGCCCGCGTGCCATAAAGTCGCCTTGTGTCACGCTGACATCGGATAATCCGGTTCGACAAGCCAAGCGTCCCGAATGCATATGTTGGTGAATCTTGATCCAGTTTTCCTTGGGGATGGGAACCCGCAATTGCCTCCAGGCACCCCGGAAGCGTCCGACGAATACCTTCCTTTCGCGCTCGGAGAGCAGGTTCCAGATCATCGGCACGATCAGGTTAGTCGAAGAGAACACCGAGTAGATATCCTCGCGGGCCACCGAGGCCTGGGTGTGATCGCGCATGAGGTCATCGAGGGTGGCGTCGATGCCCTGCGCCTCCAGCTCTTCGTCGAACATCGCCCGCACCGTCTTCAATGCCGAGCCACCAAAGCGCAGGCGATGCCTGATGGCGTGTTCAGTCAGTACCTTGAGTGCTCGCGGCTGATAGCTTTCGCTGTAGTTGGGAATCTTGCTGCTGCGGGTCAACATGGTCACATGATTGCCAGGGTCGGCATCGAGCAGGGTCAGTGCGACGTCGATGGCTGACAGTTGATTGCCGAGCACACCGATACTGTCGGAGCGAATCTCGGCAAGGCGAGTCGTCGGGTAGGGGTTGTTGATGTATCCCGGGGCCCCCTTTAGCCGATAAAAGTCGGTCGGCTCGGCATTGCCGGTTGCCAGCACGACGGCCTTGTATCCCGGGCGTTCACCCGATGCGGTGCTGAGATCATAGCGCCCCCGGGACGAAGTCATTCCGGTGATATGTTCACGGTAGTACTGAATCGATGAGTGCTCGCGCAGCGAAGACTGCACTGATTCTTCGATGAACTTGCCGAACACCGGGCGCGGTTGATAACCATTGGACTGGGCCATGCCACGGGTCTGCAACCACTGCTTGAAGTCGCCCTGCTCGCGCAGATACATCAAATTGGCGGGGCGGTTGACCAGGTTGCTCAAAATATCTTGCTGATAAGCCTGGCCCGATCCGCTGCTACCGGCAGTATCGAACACATCAATGCTGAGTGCTGGCGTCAGGTGCTTCAACCGTTCCAGAATGATCGCACCGCTATAGCCCAGCCCAACGACTGCTACCTTGCCCATATCCAATCCTTTAGATGTGGTTTTGCTGCGGGCGCGATAACGCCCGTTGCCTGGTATCGACCTGCCAGGTCATGACAGGTGACAAAGACCGGCTGGCGGGGTATCCGTCAGTCGGCGTCCGATTACAGGCAAGCGCCGGTGGGCGCTGCCTGATGTCGTTGTTCAAAGGGATACCGGCTTACGCCCAGACGAAGGTATCCCTGACCCAGCTGTCGAACTGGGCGAGATGGTCGCTGACTTCTTTCTCACTGTTGCCCTCGACAATCGCCGAGACGATTTCGCCATTGGTCATTTGCATTCCGGAATAATCCGTGCCCTTTTTTGCAGTGACCGTGTAATAGCGAATGAAGGGCAAGTCGATAGATGCCGGGAAGTCGATCAGCTTGCCTGTGCGCGGCGGTACGTTCAGTTGGCCGAGCAAGTGGCGCGGTGGCAGCAGCGACTTCAACGACGCCGACTTGCCGCCACGCTCGGCATCGATCAGGGTCAGACGCGGATTCAACCCGTAGGCTTCGGTCAATTCCTGATTGATGCAGCAGCCTCCCAGGCGACAGGCGATTTCGCAGACGATGAGGTCGTCGCCGTCGAGAAACACTTCAAGGTGGAACAGCAGGGTGCCCAGGTTTGGCAATGCCTGCTCGATGATGCTTCGGGTCAGCTTCACGCACTGCGCATGCAGCGGATTGCTTTCGGCCAGCATCTGGAAACCGAGGCTTTGTCCGTCAAGAAAGTCCAGGCAGGTAATCGTCGAGCGTACCGGGGAAATAATCACCGGGTTGCCGTTGATGTAGAGCCCATTAACGTTCAGCAACGGTGCATCGAGGTACTTTTCGACCATCAGATTGTGCAGCGTTGTGCCGTCCTGCTGTTGCAGGTAGTCGCGCAAGCCGTCGACGTCGCGTAGCACCCGTACGCCCCCCGAACCTCGTCCATCACGAGGCTTGACCACCACCGGGTAGCCGTACTGCTCGATGAAATCGTTGATTTCGCACGCCGAGCCGACCATCGCCATGGGATTGATGCGAATGCCATGCTCCGCGAGCCTCTGCTTCATGAGGAATTTGTCACGGTACAGCAGAGTCATGGCCTCATAGCGTGTACGCGAACCATTGAGACGGTCCTTGATGCGCGCCACACGCAGCAAGTCGACTTCTGCCAGCGCAACTACCGTGTGAGTGCCTAGCGCTCTCGCCGCCGCCAGGGCATCGAGTTCGACTAGCGCTGATTCATTGAAGTTGGGGTAAAGCCTGAAAGACTCGCTCAGGGTGGGGAACTGCTGGTCCAGCGCTGCTTTGGCTGACAAGTCGCTGTAAATCAGCGAATTGTTGCCCAGCACGTTCAACCATTCTTGTTCCGAGTGCTGCAGGAGGATTTTCGCGGGCGAGAACAGGATTACAGGGTTCAAAGGATTTCCTTATCGTGATTGTTCATGGCGTAGCACATGCGCAAGGCAGTCCATGGTGCGCGTGTTGTTGCAGCGACCGGCCGAAGGGCGCGTTCATACGCTCCTGTAGTGGAACTATCAGAAGTTGCCTGTACGTGAGCGCTGTAGGTCTTAGGAAATACTGGGAGGCGCGATGGCTTCGGACAAGAGAGGTTCTGCGACAGATAGAGTGAGACTCCTCTATCGTGGCTGTAAGTAAATGCACATCGCCGCACGGCGGTTTTTCGCAACTAATTGATTGGTGAGGGAATTTTCGGAGTCGCTCAGTCGACCGGCATTCAACATGACGCCAGGCGGTAAATGTTTAGCGAAAGGCAAACCAAAGATCGGAAAAGCAGGATTTTCCAGACCTTACGGCCATGCCAATTTAGTCGCAACAACACTTGTCGCTGCCCAATTGCCTTGCGAGGACTTGTCCGATGAATCTGCCTGAAAACGCTCCTGTCGGTCTGGCCAGCCAGCTCAAGCTGGACGCCCACTGGATGCCCTACACCGCCAACCGCAATTTTCAGCGCGATCCCCGGCTGATCGTCGCCGCCGAAGGCAGCTACCTGACCGACGACAAGGGTCGCAAGATCTATGACGCACTGTCCGGCCTGTGGACTTGCGGTGCCGGTCACACCCGCAAGCAGATCCAGGAAGCCGTATCGCGCCAGTTGGGCGTGCTCGATTATTCGCCGGCCTTCCAGTTCGGTCACCCGCTGTCGTTCCAGCTGGCCGAGAAGATCACCGACCTGACCCCGGGCAACCTCAATCACGTCTTCTATACCAACTCCGGTTCCGAGTGCGCTGACACTGCGGTCAAGATGGTCCGTGCCTACTGGCGCCTGAAAGGCCAGGCCACCAAGACCAAGCTGATCGGCCGTGCCCGTGGCTATCACGGAGTGAACATCGCCGGTACCAGCCTGGGTGGCGTCAACGGCAACCGCAAGCTGTTCGGCCAGTTGCTCGACGTCGATCACATCCCGCACACCCTGCTGCCTGGCAATGCCTTCACCAAGGGCATGCCGGAAGAGGGCGGTATCGCCCTGGCCGATGAAATGCTCAAACTGATCGAGCTGCACGATGCTTCGAACATCGCCGCGCTGATCGTCGAGCCGCTGGCCGGTTCCGCTGGTGTATTGCCGCCGCCGAAGGGTTACCTGAAACGCCTGCGGGAAATCTGCGACCAGCACAACATCCTGCTGATCTTCGACGAAGTCATTACCGGCTTCGGCCGCATGGGCTCGATGTTCGGTGCCGATGCCTTCGGCGTTACCCCGGACCTGATGTGCATCGCCAAGCAGGTCACCAACGGCGCCATCCCGATGGGCGCGGTGATCGCCAGCAGCGAGATCTACCAGACCTTCATGAACCAGCCGACCCCGGAATACGCGGTGGAATTCCCCCACGGCTACACCTACTCGGCACACCCGGTCGCCTGCGCCGCCGGTATTGCCGCGCTGGACCTGCTGGAGAAGGAAAACCTGGTGCAATCGGCCGCCGAACTGTCGCCGCACTTCGAGAAGGTGCTGCACGGGGTCAAGGGGGCGAAGAACATCATCGACATCCGTAACTACGGCCTGGCCGGTGCGATCCAGATTGCCGCCCGTGACGGCGATGCCATCGTGCGTCCGTACGAGATTGCCATGAAGCTGTGGAAAGCCGGCTTCTATGTGCGCTTCGGCGGCGACACCCTGCAGTTCGGCCCGACCTTCAACAGCCAGCCGCAGGAACTGGATCGTCTGTTCGATGCGGTCGGCGAAGCCATCAACCAGGTCGACTGATCGTCCCTCTATATATAAGAAGCGGGCGCGAGTGATCTCGCGCCCAGGCATACCCTCTTTCTGGAGTTCTGCATGAGCACTGTTCAACACCTGATCAACGGCGAGCTGGTGGCTGCCGACGTACGCACCGCCGATGTCTTCAATCCGTCCACTGGCCAGGCTATCCACAAGGTCGCCCTGGCCAGCAAGCAAACCGTGCAGCAGGCCATCGACTCGGCCAAGGCCGCTTTCCCGGCCTGGCGCAACACGCCACCGGCCAAGCGTGCCCAGGTGATGTTCCGCTTCAAGCAACTGCTGGAGCAGAACGAAGCGCGTATCTCCCAACTGATTAGCGAAGAGCACGGCAAGACCGTGGAAGACGCCGCCGGTGAACTCAAGCGCGGTATCGAGAACGTCGAGTTCGCCTGCGCCGCCCCGGAAGTGCTCAAGGGTGAGTACAGCCGCAACGTCGGCCCGAACATCGATGCCTGGTCCGACTTCCAGCCGCTGGGGGTGGTGGCCGGTATCACGCCGTTCAACTTCCCGGCCATGGTGCCGCTGTGGATGTATCCGCTGGCCATTGCCTGCGGTAACTGCTTCATCCTCAAGCCATCGGAGCGTGACCCGAGCTCGACCCTGCTGATCGCCCAACTGCTGCACGAAGCCGGCCTGCCTAAAGGCGTGCTCAACGTGGTGCACGGTGACAAGGAAGCGGTTGATGCGCTGATCGAGGCCCCTGAGGTCAAGGCCCTGAGTTTTGTCGGCTCGACGCCGATCGCCGAATACATCTATGCCGAAGGCACCAAGCGCGGCAAGCGCGTCCAGGCGCTGGGCGGGGCGAAGAACCATGCGGTGCTGATGCCTGATGCCGATCTGGACAATGCGGTCAGCGCGCTGATGGGTGCAGCCTACGGTTCTTGCGGTGAGCGTTGCATGGCGATCTCCGTGGCCGTGTGCGTTGGCGACCAGGTGGCCGATGCGCTGATCGCCAAGCTCGAGCCGCAGATCAAGGCGCTGAAGATTGGTGCCGGCACTTCCTGTGGCCTGGACATGGGCCCGCTGGTTACCGCGGCAGCCCGTGACAAGGTGGTGGGCTACATCGACGATGGCGTGGCTGCCGGTGCGCAACTGGTGGTCGACGGTCGTGGCTACCGGGTTGCCGGTAACGAAGACGGTTACTTTGTCGGCGGCACTCTGTTCGACCGTGTGACTCCCGAGATGCGCATCTATAAAGAAGAGATCTTCGGGCCAGTACTGTGCGTGGTACGCGTGGACAGCCTGGAAGAAGCCATGCGCCTGATCAACGAGCACGAGTACGGTAACGGCACCTGCATCTTCACCCGTGACGGTGAGGCGGCGCGCCTGTTCTGCGATGAGATCGAAGTGGGCATGGTGGGCGTCAACGTACCGCTGCCGGTGCCAGTGGCTTACCACAGCTTCGGTGGCTGGAAGCGTTCGCTGTTTGGTGATCTGCATGCCTATGGCCCGGATGGCGTACGTTTCTACACTCGCCGCAAAGCCATTACCCAGCGCTGGCTGCAACGTGCCAGCCATGAAGCCTCGCAGTTTGCATTCCCGAGCCTCTAAGGCGTTAGCTGCAAGCTGCAAGTTGAGCGCGGTGCTAGCGCTTCTACTTGCAGCTTGAAGCTTGTGGCTTATAGCCAAAACGCCGCCGCTGAAACAAAGTTGAAATAAGTCCTTGACGCCCCTGTGGATCTGTCTATAATTCGCCCCACTTCCGGCGCAGTCGGAACTGAAAACTCCTTGAGTTTCAAAGAGTTAGCGGTTCCAGGGTCATCCGGAAGGGCTTCGATCGAAAGATCGACAGCGGTGAAAAAGGCTGTTGACAGCGGTTTGAAACGCTGTAGAATTCGCCTCCCGCTGACGAGAGATCGCAGCGAGTCAAGTGGTTGAAGTTGAAAGGCTTTTTAATCGAAAGCATCTGAAAAACTTCAAAATAAACGCTTGACAGGCTCTGAGGAAAGCGTAGAATGCGCGCCTCGGTTGAGGCGAAAAGCTCTTAACCAACCGCTCTTTAACAACTGAATCAAGCAATTCGTGTGGGTGCTTGTGAGCTCAGACTGATAGTCAAAAAGATTATCAGCATCACAAGTGGCTACACGAAAAATCGAAAGATTTGAAAGTAAGTCATTTGAGATTGCTGAGCCAAGTTTAGGGTTTTCTCAAAACCCAAGCAGTATTGAACTGAAGAGTTTGATCATGGCTCAGATTGAACGCTGGCGGCAGGCCTAACACATGCAAGTCGAGCGGATGAGAAGAGCTTGCTCTTCGATTCAGCGGCGGACGGGTGAGTAATACCTAGGAATCTGCCTGGTAGTGGGGGACAACGTTTCGAAAGGAACGCTAATACCGCATACGCCCTACGGGGGAAAGCAGGGGACCTTCGGGCCTTGCGCTATCAGATGAGCCTAGGTCGGATTAGCTAGTTGGTGAGGTAATGGCTCACCAAGGCGACGATCCGTAACTGGTCTGAGAGGATGATCAGTCACACTGGAACTGAGACACGGTCCAGACTCCTACGGGAGGCAGCAGTGGGGAATATTGGACAATGGGCGAAAGCCTGATCCAGCCATGCCGCGTGTGTGAAGAAGGTCTTCGGATTGTAAAGCACTTTAAGTTGGGAGGAAGGGTACTTACCTAATACGTGAGTATTTTGACGTTACCGACAGAATAAGCACCGGCTAACTCTGTGCCAGCAGCCGCGGTAATACAGAGGGTGCAAGCGTTAATCGGAATTACTGGGCGTAAAGCGCGCGTAGGTGGTTCGTTAAGTTGGATGTGAAATCCCCGGGCTCAACCTGGGAACTGCATCCAAAACTGGCGAGCTAGAGTAGGGCAGAGGGTGGTGGAATTTCCTGTGTAGCGGTGAAATGCGTAGATATAGGAAGGAACACCAGTGGCGAAGGCGACCACCTGGGCTCATACTGACACTGAGGTGCGAAAGCGTGGGGAGCAAACAGGATTAGATACCCTGGTAGTCCACGCCGTAAACGATGTCAACTAGCCGTTGGAATCCTTGAGATTTTAGTGGCGCAGCTAACGCATTAAGTTGACCGCCTGGGGAGTACGGCCGCAAGGTTAAAACTCAAATGAATTGACGGGGGCCCGCACAAGCGGTGGAGCATGTGGTTTAATTCGAAGCAACGCGAAGAACCTTACCAGGCCTTGACATGCAGAGAACTTTCCAGAGATGGATTGGTGCCTTCGGGAACTCTGACACAGGTGCTGCATGGCTGTCGTCAGCTCGTGTCGTGAGATGTTGGGTTAAGTCCCGTAACGAGCGCAACCCTTGTCCTTAGTTACCAGCACGTTATGGTGGGCACTCTAAGGAGACTGCCGGTGACAAACCGGAGGAAGGTGGGGATGACGTCAAGTCATCATGGCCCTTACGGCCTGGGCTACACACGTGCTACAATGG